>CAIXWN010000089.1 GCA_903923135.1 uncultured Caulobacteraceae bacterium
CCCTGGCCCTGCTGGCCCTGGCCTGGGCCGGCCCGGCGCCGGCCGCCGGCGCGCGCTGCTGGATCGACCACGGCGCCCTGGTGGCCGCCGCCGCCTTCGGCGACATCGCCGGCGATTTCCTCATCGACCTTGCCGCGCCCCATAGCCTGCTGCAGGAGAGCCGCGCCCTCGCCGACGGCGTCGAGACCCCCACGCTGACGCGCGACCTCGTCGTCGCCGGCCGCCGCGTCGCCGCCGTGGAGATGACCGTCCAGAGCCTCGACGCCCGCACCCGCCACTTCGACACCGACATCAACGGCGTCATCGGCGCCGACGTCCTTGGCCGCTATGTCGTCGACCTCGATCCGGGGGCGGACTGCCGGTTCTCCCTTTCCGACCCCGCGGCCCGCCTGGCCCGGCCCCCGCGCGGCGCGGTCAGCCTGCCGGTCACGGTGGTCGGCGGCCGCCCGCTGGTCGAGGCCACCCTCACCGACGGCGCGCGCATCCGTCCGGGCCTCTTCGCCCTGGGCACGGCCGACTGGCGCACCGTTATCGCCGGGGCCAGGCTGTCGCGCTCGCCGCCGGAAGGCGCGGCGGCGCCGGCGCGCCTGCGGGGCGTCGAGGTGGCCGGGCGGCTGTTCGAACAGGTTCCGGCCGTCACCGCGCCGGCCTCCGGCGACGAGGCCCACGGGGCCATCGGCCTTTCGGTGTGGTCGCGCTGGCGGCTGCGCCTCGATCCGGCCGCCGGCCGCCTGGACCTGACGCCCCTCGACCCGGGCGACCCCTGAAAACGCCAACGACCCGGAACGTCGCCGTTCCGGGTCGCCTGAAATCGTATTCGGAACCGCCCGCGGATCAGTGTCCGGCGTTGCTCCAGATCTTGCGGTAGCTGCCGTAGAGGATGCCGGTCAGCACGAACAGGAAGATCATCACCGACAGGCCGAGGCTCTTGCGCTCTTCCATCTTCGGATCGGAGGCCCAGGCCAGGAACGCGGCCACGTCCTTGCCTTCCTGCTCCACCGTCGCCTTGGTGCCGTCGTCATAGGTGACGCGGTCGGCGATCAGCGGCGGGGGCATGGCGATGAAGCCGCCCACCGGCGTCTTGGCCGGGTCGCCCTTGTAGTAGGCGCTGACGTCGCCGGGCATCCAGGGGTCATAGTACTTGCCGTCCGGGATGGTCAGGCCGGCCGGGGCGTCCGTGCCGTCGCCGGTGACCACCGAATAGATGTAGTCCGGGCCGCCTTCGCGGGCGGCGGCCAGCAGCGACATGTCCGGCGGAACCGCGCCGCCGTTGGCCGAGCGGGCCGCGGCGGTGTTGGCGAACGGCGAGGGGAAGTAGTCGGCGCTGGTGCCCGGACGCTTGATGGCGTCGCCGCTGTCGGAGTCGATGTCGGCGATCTGGTAGTCCTTGGCGATCGCCTTCACCACCGGGTTGTCGTTCGAGTTCTTGTACTTCGGATTCCAGAACGGACCGCCCGGGTCGCCCAGGTTGCGGAAGGCGATCTCGTTGAGCGAGTGGCAGGCCGAGCAGACCTCCTTGTAGACCTTGAAGCCGCGCTGCAGCTGGGCCTGGTCATACTTGCCGAACGGGCCGTCGAAGGACCAGTGGACCTCCTTCAGCGGCGCCTGGGTGCTGCCGGCGAGCGACGGGCCGGCCACGGCGACGAGGCCCGCGAACGTCGCCGCGGCGAGGATTTTGCGGAGCATCGATCTCAACCCTTCGTTTCGGGGGCGGCCGCGGCGCCCGAGGGCACGCCGGCAGGGTGCGAAAGCACGGGCGTGTACAGGGAGTCCGGAACCGGCAGGGGGGTCTCGGTCAGGCCCAGCAGCGGGGTGATGACCAGGAAGTAGGCGAAGTAGTAGATCGACGAGATCCGGCTCAGCCAGGTGACGCTGTTGAGGTCATAGTCGATCAGGTTGAACGTCGTCAGGCCGTGGATGACCTGGCCGTCCGGCTCCTGGGCCCCGCACCAGCCGAGGGCGGCGCAGGCGACGATCCAGATGAAGAAGAACATCCGGTACTGCGGACGGTAGCGCATGGAGCGCACCTTGGAGGTGTCCAGCCAGGGCAGGATGAACAGCATGCCCAGGGCGCCGGCCAGGGCCAGCACGCCGATCAGCTTGTCGGGGATGGCGCGCAGGATGGCGTAGAACGGCAGCAGGTACCATTCGGGCACGATGTGCGCCGGGGTCTTCAGCGGGTCGGCCATGCTCTGGTTGTCGACCTTGCCCAGGGCCTCGGGCATGTAGAAGACGAACACCGCGAAGAGGATCATGAAGACCGAGATCGCGAACAGGTCCTTCACCGTATAGTACGGGTGGAAGGGCAGGGTGTCGGACTTGCTCTTCACCTCGACCCCGGTGGGGTTGGCGTTGCCCGGAACGTGCAGGGCCCAGATGTGCAGGGCCACCACAGCGGCGATGGCGAACGGCAGCAGATAGTGCAGCGAGAAGAAGCGGTTCAGCGTCGGCTCGTCCACCGAGAAGCCGCCCCACAGCAGCGCCGTCAGCGGCTTGCCGATGAAGGGGAAGGCCCCGAACAGGCTGGTGATCACCTTGGCGCCCCAGAAGCTCATCTGGCCCCAGGGAAGCACATAGCCCATGAAGGCCGTGGCCATCATCAGCACATAGATCACGCAGCCCAGCAGCCAGAGCACCTCGCGGGGGGCCTTGTACGAGCCGTAGTAGAGGCCGCGCAGGATGTGGATGTAGACCGCCAGGAAGAACATCGAGGCGCCGTTGGCGTGCAGGCCGCGGATCAGCCAGCCGTAGTTGACGTCGCGCATGATGCCGCGCTGGACCGAGAGGAAGGCGCCGGCGCCGCTGGGGTCGTAGTGCATCGCCAGCACGATGCCGGTGACGATCTGAACGCCCAGGCAAAAGGCCAGGATGCCGCCGAAGGTGTACCAGTAGTTGAGGTTCCGCGGCGTCGGGAAGCTCATCAGATCGGCGCCGAAGCGGATGATGGGCAGGCGGGTGTCGAGCCAGCGCTCGATGGCCGTATTGGGCTGGTAAGTGCTCGGATGGTCGCTCATCTGCGGTCTAGCCGATCTTCACTTTGGTGTCGCTGAGGAACGCGTACTCGGGCACCTCGAGGTTCTTCGGGGCGGGGCCTTTGCGGATGCGCGCGGAGGTGTCGTACTGCGAGCCGTGGCAGGGGCACAGCCAGCCGCCGTAGTCGCCCTGGGCGAACACCGGCACGCAGCCCAGGTGGGTGCAGCTGGCCAGGACGATCAGCCACTCCTCGTGGCCGGCCTTGACGCGGTTGGCGTCGGGCTCGGGGTCCTTCATGTCGGCGGTGACATGATCGTCGGCCTTGGCCTTGGCGATTTCCGCCGGGGTGCGGTGGCGGATGAACACCGGCTGCTTGCGCCAGGAGATCGTCACCTGCTGGCCGAGGGCCACCTTGCTGACGTCATACTCCAGCGAGGCCAGGGCCAGGGTGTCGGCCGCGGGGTTGAGTTCGTCGATCAGCGGCCAGGCCACTGCGGCGACGCCGCCGAGGGTCGCCGCGGCGGCGGCGATGTGGATGAAATCCCGCCGGCTCGGATCGGCCGAGCCGTCCGCCACGGGTGCTGAATGCGCCAGGCTGTCTGCCACCTTGAAACTTATCCTCGCTCGGTAAAGGCCCCGCACCATTGCGGAAGCCCATGGACCACCACGACGGTCTATCTATAGGGGGTTCGCTTAGAATGCGTCTCGCCCTTTTTCAACCAGACATTCCGCAAAACGTCGGCGCCGCCATGCGACTCTGCGCGTGCCTGAATGTTGGGCTCGACATTATCGAGCCCTGCGCCTTCCCCCTCGACGACCGCGCCATGCGTCGCGCCGCCCTCGATTACGGCCCGCTCGCCGCCGTGGCGCGCCACGAGTCCTGGGCGGCGTTCCTGGCCCAGGTGGCCCCGCCGGCCCGCCTGGTGCTGCTCTCCACCCGGGGCGAGGGCCGCTTTCCGGATTTCGCCTTCCGGGCCGACGACATCGTGCTGATGGGCTCGGAGAGCGCCGGGGCCCCCGACGCGGTGCACCACGCCGCCTTCGCCCGCCTGCGCATCCCCATCGCCGGCCCGGCCCGTTCGCTCAACGTGGTCACCGCCGCCACTCTGGCGCTCGGCGAGGCTCTGCGGCAGAACAGTCTCTATCCCTCAGACGGAAGCGCCCCCGCATGACCGACGCCCCCTCCGCCGATTCCGACCGCGTCCGCCGCGCCCGCGCCTGGTTCGACAGCCTGCGCGATTCCCTGGTCGCCGCCTTCCACGCCCTGGAGGACGACGCCCCGGCAGACCTCTATCCGGGCGAGCCCGGCCGCTTCGAGCTGAAGCCCTGGGTGCGCGAGGGCGGCGGCGGCGGGGTGATGGGCTTCCTGCACGGACGCCTGTTCGAGAAGGTCGGCCTGCACATCAGCGAGGTGCACGGCGTGTTCACGCCCGAGATGGCCGCCACCATGCCCGGCGCGAAGGACGATCCGCGCTTCGTCGCCACCGGCGTCAGCCTGATCGCCCACATGGTCAGTCCGCGGGTGCCGGCGGTGCACATGAACACCCGCTACCTGGCCACCACCAGCGGCTGGTTCGGCGGCGGCGCCGACCTGACGCCCCTGCTGGCCTATCAGCGCCAGCAGGACTTCCCCGACGCCATCGCCTTCCACGCCGCCATGAAGGGGGCCTGCGATCCGCATCACCCCGAATGGCACGCGAAGTACAAGGAAGAGTGCGACCACTATTTCTTCCTGCCCCACCGCAACGAGCCGCGGGGCATCGGCGGCATCTTCTACGACCGTCACTACAGCGGCGATTTCGAGCGCGACTTCGCCTTCACCCAGGATGTCGGCCGGGCCCTGCTGGAGGTCTATCCGCGTCTGGTGCGGGGCCGCATGGCCGAGCCGTGGACGGCGGCCGAGCGCGAGGAGCAGCTGATCCGCCGCGGCCGCTATGTGGAGTTCAACCTGCTCTATGACCGCGGCACGATGTTCGGCCTGAAGACCGGCGGCAACATCGAATCGATCCTCTCGTCCATGCCGCCCGAGGTCAAATGGCCCTGAGGGCCCGCGCCGGCTGACGGCGGATCGATCTGAGGAAGCCGAGAACCGGCTTCTCCACCCAGGCCCGCGCCGCGAGGCCGGCGATCAGCGAGGCGGCCATGGCCGCCGGCAGGAACAGCCACGGCCGTCCCCAGCCCAGGGTGTGCGCCACCAGGGCGGTGGCCGGCAGGTGCAGCAGATAGGTGGCGTAGGAGGCGTCGCCCAGGGTGGTGATCAGGCGCGCCGTCCTCGGCGGGGCCGGCCGCGCCCCCGGTCGCAGCTCCAGGGTCAGGCCCCCGGCGACGGTCAGCAGGGCGGGAAGGCCCCACAGCAGGGGGCGCCACAGCTCCGTGAACATTCCGCCGGTCTGCCCCGCGACCCACAGCCCCAGGGCGGCGACGATCAGGGCCGCCCCGGCCAGGGCGCTCTTCGGCAACGCCCTGTGCTCCACCGCCAGACCCAGGCCGACGCCGGCGGCGAACTGCAGCAGCATGGGGTTGGCCCCCAGGAAATAGAACGGTTCGGGCACGAGGAAGCCGAAGGCCGTCGCCGCCGCCAGGGCCCCGGTGACCAGGCGTCCGCGCCAGGGGCGGGGCGCGGCGAGGGCGGCGGCGAAGATCAGATAGAAGGCCGCCTCATAGGTCAGGGTCCAGCCCGGCGGCAGGGTGGGGAAGGGCAGGCCGCGCGGATCGATATGGGGAATGAACGCCAGCGACAGGGCAAGGTGCGCCCAGCCCGGCCGCACCTCGGGCAGGAAGTCCGGCCTCGCCAGGGCCACGGCCAGGACGCCCAGGGTGGCCAGCCAGTAGAGCGGCGCCACCCGCGTCGCCCGCCGCCACAGAAAGTCCAGGGGGGCCACGGCGCGCCCGGCGGTCACATGCCACATGATGAAGCCGCTGATCACGAAGAACACGTCCACCCCGGCGCGGCCGACGTCGAAGCCCCCGTCGGCCCACTGCAGGGCGTGGTAGGCGACCACCGCCAGGGCCGCCAGGGCCCGCAGGGCCTGGATCGACAGCAGCACCTCCGGCGGGGCGCGGGCGGGCGGGGCGGCGTGTGCCAGGGCGTGTCTCCTCGCGTCTGACCGGACAGGGCCCGCGCCGCTTCTCAACCGGCGGTCCGATGGGATATCAGGAGCCCTGGCCTAAGCGACCGCCGTCCGGTTTCCAAGGGCCGGCGGAATCCGTTCATGCCCGACTGGCCCTCCATCCCGCGCCGACTGCTGCTCAGCCTCGCCGGCGTGGGCGCCGGGCTGGCGGCCACGCCCTCGCCCGCCTTCGCCCGCAACGAGCCGCGCGGCCGCCACGCCGAGCCGACCCTGCTGCCCACCGTCTGGGTCGATTTCTTCAAGGGCCAGAGGATCTGGGCCTACGCCGACCGCCACAGCCTGCGGCCCGGCGAGCGGCTGAACATCATGGCCGCCAGCGGGCCGGGCCAGCCGGTCCGCCGCGTGCGCCTGGAGGTGTTCCGCATCGGCGCGGCCGCCCCGGTGAAGGTGTGGACCAGCCCGTTCTCCGACGTGGCCTATCACCCCGCCACGGCCACCGGCGCGGCCCTCGGCCCCGGCTGGCCGGCCACCTTCGCCGACATCGACACCACCGGCTGGCCGCCGGGCTGCTACTACGCCGACATCGTCGAGCAGACGACCGCCACCCGCGACGTCAAGGCCGCCTTCTGGATCGTCACCAACCCCAAGCGCTCCGGCGCCGTGCTCGTCCGCCTGGGGACCAACACCTACCAGGCCTACAACGCCTGGGGCGGCCACAGCCTCTATCCCAGCGACGACGACGAGGCCCGCGGCCTGCTGGTCACCTTCGACCGCCCCACGGAACCCAGCTTCTTCGAATACGACGTCTATCTGGCCACCTGGCTGGAGGGGCTGGCCGCCGGCCTCGGCGGGGTCGACTACGCCGCCAACTTCGACGTCCACGCCGACCCGACGATCCTCGACCACTATCCGCTGGTGATCACCGGCTCGCACGACGAATACTGGAGCGGCGAGGAGTTCGAGGCCTTCCACCGGCGCATCTTCAAGCTCGGCCGCAACACCCTCTTCCTCGGCGCCAACACCGCCTACTACCAGATCCGCTACGGTGACCTGAACCGCGCGCCGGGCACGGCGGACCTCGGCCGTCAGCTGGTCTGCTACAAGACCGCCAGCGATCCGGTCGCCCGGCGCGCCGGCCACGGCGATCCGCGACGCCTGGTCACCGGCCTGTTCCGCGACAACGCCCGGCGCCCGGAGACCATGCTGCTCGGCGGCGCCTTCCAGAACTGGTTCGAGGCCTCGCGCTCCAAGCGCCACGCCTTCCGGGTCGCCCGCACCGATCTGCCGTTCTTCGCCGGCACCGGCTGGAAGGTGGGCGACATCGCCGCCGAGGTGGTCGGCTATGAGTGGGACAACCGCGACCCGGACGGCGACGGCAAGCGCCTGTGGGACGCCGCCCGCTCGCTCGACCCGGCCATCGACCCGGCGCGGATCAGCGTGCTCTTCCGCGGCGAGGCGATCGCCGAGGACGGCACGCCGGGGATCGCCGAGGCGACCTTCTACCGGTCCCCCGCCGGCGCCCAGGTGTTCAACGCCGGCTCGGTGCGCTGGGTGTGGGGCCTGGGCAAGGAAGGCTTCGTCAATACCGCCTTCCAGCGCTTCAACGAGAACCTGATCCGCCAGCTCAGCGCCCGGCGATAGGCCCGCGGCCGGTCAGGGGGCGTAGCTGCTGCGCGCCTTGATCCCCCAGTGGCCGTTCTCCCGGGTCACCACATAGATCGAATCGAAGCCGCCGATGACGCCGCCGTCGCGGCGGTAGCGGGTGAAGCGGGTGTCGAAGTGCACCTTGTCGGGCCCGCTGTGGATCACCTCCCGGCGCTCCCAGGCCGAATGGCTCCACTCGGCCAGCGGCCCGCTGTCGAACATCGACGGCTGATGGTGTCCGGCCTCGATGACCGTCAGCGTGTTCGACGCCAGCCGCACGCTGGGAAAGTTGAACGTCGCCTCGAAAGCCTTCAGGTCGCGGGCGTTGAAGGCGGCCATGAAATCGTCGAGGCAGCGCATCGCCGCGGCGATCTCGGCGATATGTTCGGTCATGGCGGGTCCTCCGGAGAGGCGGATAGTAACGCCGCTCGCGGCGGGTTTTCCAGCCGACGCTTGACGACGCCCGGACAGGGGCGCGACGCTGGTATTACATAAATTTATTGATGTGGCGTATTGACGCGACGACCCGCGGACAACACATCATGTGTTGTCCGCGGGCATCCCCCCGTTCTCGCGGCATAACTGGCCCGGCGGAGTGTGCATTTCGCCGGGCTACTTTTTTCCAAGCCGTCACAATGAGCAAGGCCGCCGTTGGCTTTTCGCGAACTCGGCGCCGAGGCGTGTCGCAAAAGCCACAGCCGCCGGGCCGCCGGTCAGATCCCCAGCGTCACCGCATGCAGCCGCGCATAGGCGCCGCCCGCCGCGACCAGGTCGCCGTGACGGCCCTGCTCGACGACCCGGCCTCCCTCGAACACCAGGATCCGGTCGGCGCTGCGGATCGTCGACAGGCGGTGGGCGATGATGATCGTGGTGCGCCCGGCCATCAGGTCCTCGGTGGCCGCCTGCACCTGCACCTCGGTCTCCACGTCCAGGGACGAGGTCGCCTCGTCGAGCACCAGCACCGGCGCGTCGGCCAGGAACGCCCGGGCCAGAGCCACCCGCTGGCGCTCGCCGCCGGAGAGCTTCACCCCGCGCTCCCCCACCAGGGTGTCATAGCCTTTCGGCAGGGCGGTGATGAAGTCGTGCGCCCGCGCCCGCCGCGCCGCACGGACAATGTCGTCGTGCGGGGCGCCCGGCCGGCCATAGGCGATGTTCTCGGCGATGGTCCGGTGGAACAGCGCCGGGTCCTGCGGCACCACCGCGATCGCCCGCCTCAGGCTGCCCTGGGTGACCCCGGCGATGTCCTGGCCGTCGATGAGGATCCGCCCGCCGCCCAGGTCGTAGAGCCTCTGGGTGAGCTTGACGAAGGTCGACTTGCCCGAGCCGGTGGGACCCACCAGCGCCAGCCGCTCCCGCGGCGCGATGCGCAGGTCGAAGTGCTCATAGAGCGGCGCCGCGGCGGCCTTGTAGCGGAAGGTGACGTCCTCCAGGACGATCTCTCCCGGGCCGGGGCGGAAGTCGGGCGCGCCCGGGGCGTCGGCCACCTGCGGCTCGGTGCGGGCGTAGCGGGCGACGTCCTCCACGTCGGCCAGCCCCCTCTGGGCCATGCGGATGTTGTCGCCCATGTTGCGCAGATAGCCGTGCATAACCCCGTAGGTGGTGATCACGAAGGCCACGTCCCCGGCGCTGGCCCGGCCCTGCGACCAGCGCAGCACCAGCAGGCCGGTGAGGCCGGCCTGCAGCAGGCTGAGCATCAGGTTCTGCAGCAGCCAGACGTCGGTGTAGCGGTTCCAGTTGACGATCGTCGCCGCCCGCCAGTCCTCGGTGACGCGGTCGACCCGCGCCGCCTCCCGCGCCTCGGCGCCGAACGCCTTCACCGTCGGATTGGAGCCCAGGGAGTCGGCCAGGGCGCCGCCGATGCGCGAATCCATGGCCACGGCCCGCATGTTGATCCGGCGCACATAGAGATTGGTGATCGCCACGGTCGAGCCGATGTACAGCGCCACCATGGCCAGCGAGAAGGCGCCGATCAGGGGCCAGCGCAGGATCATCTGCGCCGAAAGGCCCACCAGGATCAACAGGGCCGGGCCGATCCAGATCACCACCGAGTCGGCGACCACGTCATAGCCCCACATGGCGCGGGAGAGCCGGCGCACCGTGGCGCCGGCGAAGGTGTCGGCATGCCAGTCCGCCGAGAAGCCCTGGACACGCCGGAAGCCCTCGTTGGTCATCTCCTGCATGGTGCGCACCGACAGGGGGTTCCAGAACCGCATCGCCAGATTGCGGATCAGCCCCACCGAAAGCCCGACGACCACGTAGAAGCCCCACGCCCGCCAGGTCGCCGCGGCGCGGGCGGGCCCGTCCACGGCGGCGTCCACCAGGGCCTTGGCGGCCTGTGGCACCAGCATCTCGCAGGCGATCGAGATCAGGGTCAGGACCACCGTCGCGGCCAGGAGCGCCCGTCGCCGCCGCCAGTAGCCGCCGATGAAGGCCAGAACCTGGCTGTTCGACAGCACCCGATGGCGGCCGGCCTCGTCGTCCTCGTACTGCTCCATGACCCGAACGCCCGATCCCTGAGCGCTCACATAACCCGGTTTTTCATGCGATAGAGAGCGCGCCGGGGAGATTCCCCCGGCTGTTGACGCAAAAGCCACAGGCCGATCCGCGCTTGACCACCCCGCTCCCCGACGCCGCGCCGACGAACTGGGTCGACCGCCACGCGCCCGCGGCCTGGCGGCCCTGGCTGAAGCTGGCCCGCCTGGACCGTCCCACCGGCATCTGGCTGCTGATGCTGCCCGGGTGGCAGGGCATCGCCCTGGCCGGGGCCATGCGCGGCCAGGGACCGGACCTGCGCCTGATGGCCCTCTTCGCCGCCGGCTCGGCGCTCATGCGGGCGGCCGGCTGCGCCTTCAACGACATCGTCGACCGCGACTTCGACGCCCGCGTGGCGCGCACCGCCGGGCGGCCCATCCCCTCCGGCCAGATCAGCGTCCGCGGGGCCTGGACCTTCCTCGTCGCCTGCGCCCTGGTCAGCCTGGCCATCCTGCTCAGCCTCAATCTGCTGTGCTTCTACCTGGGGGTCGGCTCCCTGGCCCTGGTGGCGGCCTATCCGTTCATGAAGCGCATCACCTGGTGGCCGCAGGCCTGGCTCGGCCTCACCTTCAACTGGGGCGCCCTGATGGGCTTCGGCGCGGCGCTCCGCGGACCGTCGACGGCCTTCACCCTGGCGGTGCTGGCCGGCGCCCGCCTGCAGGGGGCCAGCCTCTCCGCCCTGGCCGCGCCGCTGTCCTGGCCGCCGGTCCTGCTCTACGCCTCGGGCGTCTTCTGGACCCTGGGCTACGACACCATCTACGCCCTGCAGGACATGGAGGATGACGCCCTGATCGGGGTGAAGTCCTCGGCCCTGCGGCTGGGGGCGGAGGCGCCGGCCGGCGTGCGGGCCTTCTACGCCATCAGCCTGGCCCTGGCCCTGCTGGCCGGCTGGACCGGCGGCCTGGGGCTGGCCTTCACCGCGGCCGCGGCGCTCCCCGGCCTGCATCTGGCCTGGCAGACCCGTCGCCTGCGGCTGGACGACCCCGCCGGCGCCCTGCGGCTGTTCAAGGCCAACACCCTCACCGGCCTGCTGCTCTTCGCCGCCATCGTCGCGGGGGCCTGGCGCGCCTGAAGCGCGGCGCCGACCCGGCGTCAGAAGGTGTGCTGAAGGCCGATGTAGTAGGAGAACTGGTTGGCGTGCGGATTGATCAGGCCGCGGCCGGCCGACAGCAGCAGGTGATAGTGCTCGGTGAAATCATAGGTGACGCCGACGTTGAAACCCCCACCGTCGCGGCCGTCGGTCTCGTCGTGGGTCTGATAGAAAAGCTCGCCGCCGAGGCTGAGGCGCTTGGTGAGGCGCTTCTGCAGCAGCCAGCCGGCGAACCAGTAGTTGCAGTTGCCCGGGCCGGGGTTGATCCAGTATCCGCCCCCGCCATAGGTGGTCCAGTCGCCGAAGTCCTTCTCCAGCCACAGCGGCAGGAAGGCGCGGACATAGCCGGCGCCCAGGTCCGCGCTGGCCTTGCCGGTGGGAACCTCGATCAGCGGGAAGATGGCGATCTGGGGCCAGTTCCGGGCGCTCCTGGGCCCCCTTTCCGGATTGAACAGCCGGTACTTCACCCCCAGTTCCACATCCCCCGCGCCCACGTTCAGCCCGCCCCCTGGGGGCGCGTCGAAGGCGAGCGGCACGATGACGTGAAGCTGGGTGTCCGGCGCGACGCCGTAGTTGACTTCCACCCCGGCCAGGATCCCGTTGGTGTCGTCCTCGGCGTCGATGCGGTTTGAAAAGCCGTAGACCTCCCAGTGGCCGGTATCGACCGGAACCGGATCGTCGGTGAAGAAGGGCGGGCCGGCCCAGGCGAGGGCGGGAACGAGGACCCCGATCGCCACCACCGCGGCGAGCAGGCGCTTGATGGTCCCAGACGCCATCGATCCTTCATCCCGCAAGGGCCGTGTCGTCCACGGCCGGGCAACCCGTCCCCTGAGGCGCCGCCTGCAGCGCCACGCCCCGGCTAGGACCGACGGCGCCCTGCGGCCATGACCTGTATCAACTTCTTCAGATCGTCAGTCGCGCGCCCAGGCAAGGGCTTCGGGGGAGGCGGCCCAGCGGATGGCGTTCTCCAGCAGCCGCCGATAGTTGGCGTCCTCATAGGTCGACGGCCCGTCGCCGGGCTGCAGATAGACCAGGGGGCTGTTGCGGGCCCGCTTGGTCCAGCCGATCAGGTTCGAACCGTCGGCGTGGCGCCAGCCCTCGTTGGAGAACATCCGGCCGTTGACCGCCTGGCTCGCCGAATAGAAGCCGTCCCGGGTGAACGCCGCATCCGAAGCCAGCAGCGGCTGAACCAGATCGTCGAACACCTCGCCCAGATAGAGCTCGTCGGTGAGGCGGAAGCTCGCCGGCACCCCGGCGGTCACCGGATGGGCCGGGTCGAGCACCGTCACCTGGTGCTCGACACCGTGCCGGTAGCCGGAGTCGGGCCGCTCGGCGCCGCGCAGGGGCCCGGGCCGATAGAGGAACCGCCCGCCGAGCAGTTCGGCGTACTCCGGCCACGCCGGCCAGCCGGCGATGGCGTGATGCAGGGCGACGACGCCCTTGCCCTCATCCAGCAGCGCCAGCAGGCCGGCCTTGAACGCCGGGTCCGGCTCGACATAGCCCGGCCGCTCCGGCGCGGCGAAATCCAGGCCGGGCATGTCGTAGAGCACCAGGGCGTCGAAACCCCTCATGCCGTCCGGGGTCATCAGCCGCTGCGCCGCCGGCTGTTCGACCAGGGTGCAGGCGATGCCCGGCAGGGTGTCGAACATCGCCATGAACGGATCGCGCAGATAGGGGTGACCCTTGGCGACGATCAGGGCGTTCAGCGGTTCGCCGTAGCGGATGGCGGGCATGGGCGGGACCCTCCCGGGCTAGAGCTTCAGAAGCTGCTTGCCGAAGTTCTCGCCCAGGAACAGCCGCTTGAGCGTGTTGGGCGCGTTCTCCAGGCCGTGCTGGATGTCTTCCTTGTAGCGCAGCCGGCCGGCGCGGATCCACTCGACCAGCCGCCCGCGGGCCCAGGCCGCCTCGCCCATGAAGTCGGTGAGGATGAACCCCTCCATCGAGGCGCGCTTGAAGATCAGGTTGAAGTAGTTCTCCGGGCCGGCGGGCATCTGGCCGAGCTCGTAACGCGAGATGCCGCCGCAGACGACCACGCGGGCGTGCATGGCCAGCTGGGCCAGCAGGATGTTGAGCGCCGGGCCGCCGACATTGTCCCACAGCACGTCCACCCCGTCGGGGGCCGCGGCGCGGGCCTGTTCGCGGATGTCGCCGGCCTTGTAGTCGATGGCGGCGTCGAAACCGAGTTCCTCGACCAGCCAGGCGCACTTGGCCGCGCCGCCCGCCACGCCCACGACCCGGCAGCCGGCGATCTTGCCGATCTGGCCGACGACGGAGCCCGTGGCGCCTGCCGCCCCGGTCACCACCAGGGTGTCGCCGGCGAAGGGCTTGCCGATCTTGTTCAGGCCGAAGAAGGCGGTCAGGCCGGTGGTGCCCAGAACGCCCAGATTGGCGGTCAGCAGGTCGTCGTCGGCCACCTTGAGCAGGTCCTTGGCGGGCAGGGTCGCATAGTCCTGCCAGCGCAGCATGCCGGTGACCTTGTCGCCCGGCGCGAAGCCGGGGGCGCCGGAGGCGACCACCTCGCCCAGGCCGCCGCCGCGCATCACCTCGCCGATCTCGGTGGGCGCGACATAGCCGCCGATGTTCTCCATCCAGCCCTTCTGGGCCGGATCGAAGGCCAGATAGAGCGTCTTGACCAGCACCTCGCCCTCCCCGGGGGCTACGACGGGAGTTTCCACCAGCTTGAAGTCGTCGTCGATCAGGCTGCGGCCATTGGGGCGGCCGTTGATCAGCCATTGGCGATTGGTCAGAGTCATCTGTGGAATCCTGGGGGTTCGGGTGTCTGGGGTGTTGGCAGGGGTCAGCCGAGGCGGCGGAACGGCTCGGAGCCGTCCCAGCCCCGCGCCGCCTCGCGCATCATGGCGAACAGGCCGCGGGTGGCCGGGCCGGGCTTGAGGATCTCCACCAGGGTGCCGGGGCCGCCGCCGGTGTCGACATAGATCACCTCGCCGCCGCCGGCGACCTGGCCCTCCTGGGCGACCGCGGCGCCGGCCGCCGCGCACACCGCGCGGGCGTGGGCCATGTCGTCCACCAGGATGCAGACGTGCTGCAGCCCCTCGTGCCCGGCGTCGCGCCAGGCCTTGTAGATCGATGGCGCGTCGTTGTGCTGGCGGATCAGCTCGATCTGCATGTCGCCCCAGTAGCCGAGCGCCATGGAGAAATGCACGTCGGAGGGGGCGCCGCGATACTTGCAGTCAGCCAGCCGCACATCGTCGATGGCGAAGAACGGGCCGGCGCCCATGACCTCGATCCAGAACTTCAGGGCGGCGTCGAAGTCCGCCGGCACGAAGGCCAGCTGCATGATCTCGCCGAGGTCGGTGATCCGGGCGGGGCGGCTCATTCGGCGGCTTCCTTCAGCGGGGGCGGGTTTGCCGCGATGTCGGGAAGCGGCATGCCGATGGCGGCCGCCAGGGTCCGGTGGACGTTCTGCAGGCTGATCTCCTGGCGGCCGTAGATCACCGTCGATCCCGCCGGCATGGCGATCAGGTTCCGGTAGCCCTCGGCCGAGACCACATAGTCCTCGGTGGCCACCACATGCGCCGTGGCGTCCCAGGCGTCCTCGACCTCCTTGCGGTGTTCGGCGGTCTTCACCCCGCCGGGTGCGTAGATGGTCTTGTAGGTGGTCGTCTCGCCGGGAGTCTCGCCGGGGAAGTGGCGGAACAGGGTGTAGTAGCGTTTGCCCGGCGACACCGCCCCGGCAAACAGGATGGTGTTGGGGAAGATGTAGTGAATGCCCCCCAGGGCGTCGTCGACGCCCCAGTCCTCCTCGGCCTTGTCCAGCCACGCTTCCAGCTCACGGCCGACGAACAGCACCCGGTGGTGGGGTCCGAACCCGTCATAGACGGTGATGTCGTTGCGGAAATAGGGGGCCAGGGTCTGCTTGTGCAGGGCGGCGAAGTGGTAGCCCTCGCCATAGGTGTCCAGGGCGTACTTCCAGTTGGACGCCACCTTGAGCACGCCGTCCTTCACCCGCTCGGCCTTGTCCAGCTCCAGCAGCTCCAGCTGTGGTCCGAACGCGCCCAGGTGGGCGTCAATATCCATCGTCGAGCCTGGCGTCGCCTGGACGAAGACCAGGCCGTAGCGCTCGGCCGCAGGCACGGCGATCAGGTGCTTGCTCGCCCCCAGGGCGCTGGCGCCGCGGGCGTCGGTGAAGCGCTCGGCCTCGGGCGCGGCGGCCATGCGCCCGTCGTTGGCGTAGGACCAGCCGTGGAACCAGCAGGTGAACAGATTGGCCTTGCCCTGGGTCTCGCGCACCAGCCGCGCCCCCCGGTGCAGGCAGACATTGAGAAAGGCCCGCACCTCACCGTCTCGGCCGCGCACGACGACGATCGGCGCGCCGGTCTCGTCGAAGGTGCGGAACTGTCCGGGCTCGCGGATGTCGCTGGACAGGCACGCCACCACGGGGGTCTCGCGGAACAGCTTCTGGCGCTCCGCCGCGTGGCGCGCCGGGTCGGTGTAGACCGAGACGGTGTTGCGCATGGCCGAATCGGCCAGGTCGCTGGTGGTGTTGCGGATGTGGTCCACGATCCGCCGCCCCAGACCCAGCCGGGTCTGGTGCAGGCGTTCGGCGAAGGTCTCGGTCATGTTCGGCTCCCCACGCGGTGTCGGGCGGTTCAGCTGTAGGCCAGCACCGCCCGGGCGGCCTCCTCGATCCGGCGAGGATTGGGCATGTATTCATCCTCGAGGTTCGGAGCGAACGGGACGGGGGTGTGCGGGCAGGTGACCTTGCCGATCGGCGCCTTGAGCGAGCGGAAGCCCTTGTCCGCCACCAGCGAGGCGATGTCCGCCGCCAGGCCGCAGCGGGGCGGGCTCTCGTCCACCACCACCAGCCGGCCGGTCTTGGCCACGCTTTCCAGAATGGTGTCCTCGTCCAGGGGCGAGGTGGTGCGCGGGTCGATCACCTCGACGCTGATCCCGTCGGCGGCCAGGGTGTTGGCCACGGCCAGGGCGCGCGGCACCATGGCTCCGAAGGCGACGAAGGTGATGTCCTTGCCCTCACGGACAATGTTGGCCTCGCCGAAGGCGATCCGGTAGGCCTCGTCGGGAACCTCGCCCTCCATGTCGTAGAGGACCTTGGATTCCATGAAGATCACCGGGTCGTCGTCGCGGATGGCGCTGATCAGCAGGCCCTTGGCGTCATAGGGATTGGCCGGCATCACCACCTTCAGGCCGGGCACCATGGTGAACAGGGGGTGCAGGGTCTGGCTGTGCTGGGCCCCGCCGCGGAACCCCGCGCCGATGGCGGTGCGGATGACCATGGGGGTCTTGGCCTTGCCACCGAACATGTAGCGGAACTTGGCGGCCTGGTTGTAGATCTGGTCGAAACAGACGCCGACGAAGTCGACGAACATGATCTCGGCCACCGGGCGCATGCCGGTCACCGCGGCGCCAGACGCCGCGCCGATGATGGCGCTCTCGCTGATCGGGGTGTCCAGCACCCGGGTCGGGCCGAACTCCTTGTAAAGCCCGCCGGTGAGGCCGAAGACGCCGCCGACGCCGCCGGTCTCGCCCGAGGCGCCGTGACCGCCGGCCACGTCCTCGCCCAGGACGATCACATTGGGATCGCGGCGCATTTCCTGACGGAGCGCCTCATTGATCGCCTGACGATAGGATTTTTTGGACATTTCAGTACCTTACGTAGACGTCTTTTTCGAGGGTGGAGAGGTCGGGGCGGTTGGCGGCCATGCCGGCCGAAACCGCGTCCTCGACCTCGGCGAGCACTTCCTGTTCGATGGCGTCCAGATCGGCGTGGTCGAGCAGGGCCGCCTCGGTCACCCCGGCGCGGAACCGCGGCAGGGGATCGTTGGCGCGGGCCCGGGCCACCTCCTCCGGGAGGCGATAGGCCTGAGGGTCACCGACGAAGTGGCCGGTGAAGCGCGAGCAGACGATCTCCAGAGCGTAGGGGCCCTCGTCGGCGCGGCCGCGCTCCAGCGCCCGGCCCATGGCCTCGCGCACGGCGAAGAAGTCCGAACCGTCGACCACCTCGGCGGGCATGCCGAAGCTGCGGGCGCGTTCGGCGATCGAGGGGCCGCCCACCGCATAGCTGGCGGCGGTGTGTTCGCCATAGCCGTTGTTCTCGAAAATGAAGATGGCCGGAACCTTCAGCACCACGGCCATGTTGAGGGCCTCGAACGTCGTCCCCTGGTTCGAGGCGCCGTCGCCGCTGAAAGCCACGGCGACCTTGCCGGTCTTCTTGAGTTTCTGCGTCAGAGCCGCGCCCACGGCGATCGGCGGCGAGCCGCCGACGATGGCGTTGGCGCCCAGCATGCCCTTGGACATGTCGGCGATGTGCATGGAGCCGCCCTTGCCGCCGCACAGGCCGCCCTGCTTGCCCATGATCTCCAGCATCATGCCGTGCACGTCGCAGCCCTTGGCGATGCAGTGGCCGTGACCGCGGTGGGTCGAGCCGATGTAGTCCTCGTTGGACAGGTCGAAACAGACGCCGACGCCCGAGGCCTCCTGGCCAAGATAGACGTGCGCGAAGCCCGGGATATTGCCCTGGGCGAACTCCTTAACCACCCGCTCCTCGAAGGTGCGGATGGTGAACATGCTGCGGTAGGCCCGTTTGAGGTCGTCTCGGCTCAACTGCATGGAAATGGGCTCCTTTGGCTGGGGGCTTCAGTCGGCGCCGCGGCCGCCGTCGACGGTCAGTTCTATACCGGTGACATGAGCGGAATCGTCGCTGAGCAGAAAGAGGATAGCGTCGGCCATATACCGTGGCAGGCCGATGATCCGAAGCGGCGTGTCTGCGGCGAAAGCGTCGGACAGGGCCTGATCGTCGCCGAACTGGCTGGTGATCATCGGAGTCCAGATCACCCCGGGGTGCAGCGAATTGACGCGGACCGGGGGGGTGAGGGTGGCGCCCTCGATGGCGGCGGTCTTGGTCAGGCCGGTCACGGCCCCCTTGGTGGCGCAATAGGCCGTGGCGTTGGGAAATCCGACCTGCCCCATCAGGGAGGACACCATGACGATGGCGCCCCGGCGGCCGGTCCTCGCGATCGCCTCGAAGCCCAGTTTCACGCCGAGGAAGGCGCCCTGGACGTTGATGTCGAAGATGCCCTGGAAATCGGCTTCGCTCGTCTCGGCCAGGGGTTTGACGAAAAAGGCGCCGGCATTGTTGACCACGCCATAGACGCCGCCAAGGTCGGCTTCGGTACGGGCCACGACCGTCCGCCAGTCGGCCTCGCTGGCGATATCGTGCCGTGTGAAGATCGCCTCGCCGCCCTCGGCGCGGATCTCGGCGACAACCGCCGCGCCGTCGGCGAGATCGCGGCCGGTGCAGGACACCTTTGCCCCCTCGCGGGCCAGCAGTCGCGCCGTTTCCCGGCCGATGCCCTTGGTGGCGCCGGTGACGATGACCACCCGTCCCTGCAGCCGCCCGCTCATCGGGCCATCCGTCCGCCGTCGACCACCAGATCGGCGCCGGTCATGAAGTGTGCGCGGTCCGAGGCGACGAAGGCGACGCTGGCGGCCACGTCGGCGGGCGTGCAGGGGGGGCCAAGGGGCGTTTCGCCCGCCCCCGGCAGGACCATGTTCACGCGGATGCCTTCCGGGCCCAGTTCGAGGGCCGCGGACCTGGCCAGCAGGCGCAGCCCCTGTTGAAGGGCGTCGTAGGCGCGGTGATCGGCCGAGGCCGGGGCGACGAAGACCACCGATCCGCCCCGACCGGTCAGCCGCATGGCCGCCGCGCCGCGTTGAAGGGCGAGAAAGGCGGCCTTCAGTTCGCCGCCCAGGGCGGCGGAGAAGGCCGGGGCCGGCGTGGCGGCGATAGGCGTCGGGCCGCCGTCGCGGGCGATGAAGACGAGAACGTCAAGCGGCCCGGCCGTGTCATCGAAGGATCGGGAAACCTCGACGCCTTCAGCGAACAGAGCCCCGGCAACGGCGTTGGCGAGGCCCGCGTGGGAGCCAACTACGACCGCGCGGCGGGCGACCGGCAGGGAGGTGTCAGCATCATCCTCCATGATCAGCCGGCTCTCCCTCATCCCGCGACGAGGCGATTGTACGCCTCGTTCTGTCGATTGTCTGGCGGCGGCAGTGATCGGTTTCCGGCTCAGAAAAGTCAAGCGTGCCGGTTAAAGTCGATTGCGGTTGTTTTTAGTTCGGGCTGTCCCTCCCCCGCCCGGGGGAGGGACGCCGGTCATCAGTCGGTCAGAACTTGACCTGCAGTTCGCCGACCACGGTGCGCGGGTCGCCCCAACCGTGGAAGAACACGCTGGCCAGGGTGTTCGAGTAGTAGACCTGGTTGGTGAGGTTCTTGGCCGAGACCACGAACTTGTAGTGACTCCAGGCGTAGCTGACCGACATGTCCAGCAGGCCGAAGGACGGTTGGTAGTCCGGTTGGCCGGCGAGGTAGCCGAAGATGTACTTGTCTGACCATTTGTAGCCGATGTTGATGTCTACCGTGCCCGGGCCGACCTGACGCACATAGTCGCCGCGCAGGGTGAAGTTCCACTCCGGCACCCGTTCGAGGGAGGTTCCGGTCAGGTCTTCCACGGAGCCGGGGGCGCCGGCCTGGTTGCCGGGGCCGATGGCGGATTCCACGCCGGGCACCTTGCCGTTGGTGACGCGAGCGGTCTCGTATCCGCCGACGCCGCTGAGCGTGAACCCGCGGATCTGTTCGGGACGATAGACCAGTTCGGCCTCGACGCCCTTGATCTCCACCTTGGGAATGTTGACCACATAGGTGTTGGTGCCCGGCCCGAACCCGGGGGTGATCACCACCTGTCCGGCCTGGTGGTTGGAGTCCTCGGTAATGAAGGCCGACAGGTTCAGGGTCACCTGATCGTTGAAGAAGGTGTTCTTCGAGCCGATTTCATAGGAGGTGTCGGTCTCGGGGTTGAAGGTTGAATAGTTCGCCTTCGGATTGGCCGGATCGTAGTTGTTCTGGCCGGGAACCTGTTCGGACAGGGTGCTTCGGGGCGACAGGCCACCCGAACGGAAGCCGATCGAGCGGTCGAAGTAGACCAGGTTGTTGTCGGTCAACTTGTAGTCGACGGTGAACTTGCTGACCACCTTGCTGGCCGACTTCTGGCCGGTGAACGGCGCCACGATCGGCACGCCGGGTTGCGGGATCGGACCCTCTCCCGGAGCGTAGATCAGGTTGTAGGCCTGGTGGAACGACGTGCTCTCGTCGATGTAGCGGAAGCCGCCGCTGATATGCAGCCGGTCGGTCACGTTGAAGATCAGGTTGCCGAACACCGCCTTCGACTCGGTGACGTCGCCGGAAATCTGATTGACGAACGGCGCGGTGGCCGGCACGCCGGGCACGCCGGTGCGGGTGAGCTGGACCGCCGAGATGTCGTCGTGGAAGTAGTAGAAACCCACCAGCGCCTTGGCGCGGCTGCCGAAGTCGTGGTTGATGCGCAGCTCTTCGGAGAACTGGTCATACTTCTGCGGCCGAGAGGTGTGCAGGAAGCCGAGGAAGGGGTTGGCCAGCACGTTGCAGGTATGGCCTCCCAGTTGCGAGACGCCGCAGCCGCCGTCGAAATCCTGCTCGGTGTTGTCGTTTTCCTTCATGAAGGCCGTGGTCGAACTGATCTGGCCGATCGGCGAGTCGTAGTTCAGATTGAGGCTGTAGATCTGCGAGGTGAGCAGATTGCGGTCGCCATAGTCGTTGGCCACCTGCCACGGTCCGAGCGGAACCGTGACGCCAGGGATATAGGCGGAGCCATACTGATTGTATGAAACCAGAGGCGCCATCGGATTGCCAGTCAGCGCGACCAGCAGATAGGGGCCGAAGATCTTGGCGTCGAGGGTGTCGCCCTGCGAAACCGGCGTGCCCTGGCCATTCTGGTGGGTCAGGGTGAGGCCGAAGTTGGCTTCCAGCTTGGGGGTGATGTTCCAGTCAAACTGAAGGTTGCCGGTGGTCAGCTCGTTGCGGCCGTACGCCGTGTCGCCGGTGTAGATGTTATTGAGGAAACCGTCCCGCTGCTGGTGCGACGCCGAGATCTTCAGGCCGGCGTTTTGGCCGACCGGGGCGTTGAGGACGATCTTCTCGATGTTTTCGTTATAGCTGCCGTAACCCACGTCCAAGTCGATTCCCCAGTGACGCGTGGGCTTGGTGCGGTGGATGTTGATGACGCCGCCGATGGAGTTGCGCCCGTAGAAGATCCCCGACGGACCCCGGTCGACTTCCAGGGCGCCGACGTCGGAGGGATCGACCAGCTGGCCGAAGTTGGTGCCGATGACCACGTCGTCGATGATCAGTTCAACGGCGGGGTTCTGGCCCTTTTCCACGTCCGAATAGCCCAGGCCGCGCACATAGATCGCCGAGGTGCCGGGTCCGGCGCCGGTCCGGCCGATTTCGACGTTCGGGGCGAAGCCACTGAGGTCTTCCAGCGTGCGGGGCTTGAGGGTGTCGAGCTGCTTGGCGTTCACCGCGGTGATCGCCGACGGCACGTCCTGAAGCTTTTCCGACACGCGGCGGGCGGTGACGATGACCTCCTCGACCTTGTTGCTGGCGTTGGCGTCGGCGGCCGCCGTGGCGGCGAACGCCGGAAAGGCCGCGGAGACCGCGAGGGCCGTTCCGCCGAGCAGGACGAGGCGCAGGTGTGGTGACGACATCAGGGTGTTCCCTCCCAAGGATGAGCCCGCGTTTGAGGCGCGGGACGTTTCGGCGGCGAACTTGGCGGGGCTCAAAGAAAAGTCAAGGCTGACGGTTTAGCGTGGGGCGCGGCCGATTGACCAAATACGCACTTTCCCAACAGGGTCGCCATCGGGCCGCGATTCCGCCCCCGAGGCTTCCGCATTTCCTGTCGCTGACCCGGCGAAAACCTGCCCGGTTCCCGCGGCGGCGGCGGCCGGGCTTGACCGCAGAGTCAGCCGGCTCGGTGGAAATGCACAAAAGTGTCAGGGCTCTAAGGGATATCAATCCGCCCCGCCGCCCGGCCGCGCCTGGCGGCGGGGCAGCCTCGGGGCCGGTGCTGTTTCCGGGTCTTCGCTCAATGCGCTTAACCTTGGCCGGGCGTCCCCATGGAATTCCAGCAAAATGTTTAGGACCGTCTGCGCCACGAATGGCGCGATCGGGATTTCCGGCATGTCCATGCCGGTTTTGGCCTGGGTGTGACATGGACACCACGCTCCGGCCCTCGGCGCCGAGGGCCGGCGGCATTGAGGCCTAGGAGCGCCGGGGGGCCTGGGAGACGATCTCGTGTGGACGGCCGATTCCGGCGATCACGTCGCCCCGCCCGCCCAGCGACATGTCGCCGCCGCAGACGGCGTCGCCGACCTTGCCGCCAATAACCGACGACGTCCTCTTGGCGTCGCGCCGGCGGATGCTGGCGTCTCGCGTGAAGCCGCGGCAGCCCTTCGAACGGATCGACATGCCATCGGCGACGCCGGCGGGCAGAGACTATTGGGAGCACACGTAAGTGACACTAACGGGTCGGTACACGGGGTTCGTAAAAAAGCGCGCTTGTCGGTTTCAAGCATGATGGTTGTTTCTTCGTTCGGCCGTGGTCTATGGTCGAGCATGGGAAAGGCCGGCGGCGAGGCCGGCCATCAAGGCGACAGGGAGTTGAGGGGATGTCTGAGGGCGGGCGTTTCACCGGCAAGGTTGTGCTGATCTCCGGCGGCGCCAGCGGCATTGGCGCGGCGGCGGCGGCGCTGTTCGTCGCCGAAGGCGCCAGGGTGGTGCTGGGCGACCTGCAGATTGAAAAGGGCGCCGCTCTTGCGGCGAGTCTGGGTGAGCGGGCTCTGTTCGTCAGCCTCGATGTGACCAGCGAAGCCAGTTGGCGCGCCGCTGTGGCTCAATCCCAGGCGAAATTCGGCCCCCTGACCACGGTGGTCAATTCGGCGGGCATTTCGGTTCCGGCCAGCATCGAGGACGAGACCCTGGAGGGTTTTCGCCGCACCCTGTCGATCAATCTCGACGGCACGTTCCTGGGCTGCAAGGTCGCCGTGGAGGCTCTAAAATCCGGCAAGGGCGGCGCGATCGTCAACATCGCCTCGACCCTGGGCGCCCGCAGCGGCGCGATCTTTCCGGCCTATTCGGCGTCCAAGGGCGGCGTGCGGCTGCTGACGCGTTCGGTGGCGCTGCATTGCGCGGCCCGGGGCTATGACATCAGGGTCAACGCCATCCTGCCAGGCGCCATTCACACCGAAATGGTCGAGGGCTATATCGCTGCTGGCCAGGCGGCCGGAGCGACCCGGGAGCAGGTCATCGAGGGTTTCGCCTCGGGCCATCCGCTCAAGCGGCTCGGGCGTCCGCAGGAAGCGGCGGCGGCGATCCTGTTTCTGGCCTCGGATGAGGCGGCGTTCATCACCGGCGCGGACCTGCCGGTCGACGGCGGATTTCTCGCTTGAACTTCAGACAAGGTAAGGAGCGAACCCATGGCCCATGACGACGCCGCGGCGGCCCCCAGGCTGGACATCGCCCGATGCCCGCTGGCCGACATCAATTCGTTTGATCCGGATCTGCTGCAGGACCCCTACGTGTTCTATCGGCGCCTGCGCGAAGAAGCGCCGGTGTTCCGGGACCCCAAGACCGGGATCGTCTCGGTGGCTACCTATGATCTGATCATGGAGGTGAACCGCCAGCCGATGGTCTTCTCCAACAACTTCGGCGAAGCGCTGCGCGCCGGCTCGGTGGGCGGGATGGACCCGGAGGAACTGGCGATCCTTAGCGAGGGCGTGACGGTCGCGAACACCATGCTCACTGCCGACCCGCCGGACCACACCCGGTATCGCAAGCTGGCGATGAAGGCCTTCACGCACAAACGTGTGGAGCAGATGGGCGACTACGTGGCCCAGGTGACCAACGACCTCATCGATCGTTTCATCGACGACGGGTACTGCGAGTTCAAGTCGGCTTTCGCCAATCATCTGCCGATGACGGTGATCGCCGACGCCCTTGGCGCGCCCCGCGCCGACATGGACAGGTTCCACCGCTGGTCGGACGCCTTCGTCGTGCAACTCGGCGGCGTCTCCGATCGTGAGACCCGACTGGAGGCGGCGCGGCGGATCGTCGAGTTCCAGCGGTATTTCATCGAGCGGATCGAGGAAAAGCGCGCCAATCCCACCGAGGACGTGATCTCCGATCTGGTGCACGCGAACCTGGCCGAAGAGGGCGATCCCCGGGCCATGGACTATTCGGAGTTGCTCTCGATCCTGCAGCAACTGCTTGTGGCCGGCAACGAGACCACGTCCCACACCCTTACAGCGGGTCTCTACTACCTGACCGCCGATCCCGCCCTTCGCGCCCGGGTGACAGCCGACCCGTCGCTGATCCCCAGCTTCGTGGAGGAGACGCTGCGCCTCCTCAGCCCGACCAACAACATGTGGCGGGTGGCGACGCGCGATGCGGACATCGGCGGATTTCCGATCCGCAAGGGCGAGGTCCTGCTGGTTCGCTACGGCTCCGGCAACCGCGACGCCCACCGGTTCATCGATCCCGACGCCTTTGACCCCGCCCGACCCGACGCGCGCGACCATCTGGCGTTCGGCGCCGGCATCCACACCTGCATTGGCGCCCAGCTGGCGCGCAAGGAGATGATCACGGCCTTCCCGATCATAATCGAGCGCCTGAACAATCCACGGTTCGCCGCGGGCCGGAACGCCTTCCGCTACAATCCCAACATTCTGTTGCGTGGAGTGCTCGAGCTGCATGTCGAGTTTGATCGGTAGGCGGTCCGAACGCTTCCCGCGCGCCCGGCGATCATTTGAGATGGACCCGACCCGAATCGGCCCTCTCTCACTTGGCCCGTCGGGCCGAGGCGGCGTGTAGATTGGCGGGGCGGGCGTGCGAGGACGGAGATCCGGCCATGGATGATTTCGACCGCCTGCTGGCGCGGCTTGAACCTGAGGGGCTCGGTCCCGAGGGACCCGGCTGGCAACAGCGCAAGAGCGCCCAGACCCGTATCAGCATCCTCGAGGCGGCCATCGATTGCCTGGCCACCCGCGGTTTTGCCCACACCACAACCCAGCTCATCGCCGAGACCGCCGACATCTCCCGCGGGGCGATGCTGCACCACTATCCGACCAAGGGCGCACTGATCGAAGCCATCATCGCCTTCTGTTTCTACAAACGGATGCAGATGCTGGCCGAGGGCGTTCGCGGCATCAGCGACCTGCAGCGCGTTCAGGAGTTCGCCGGGCTGGAAATCCTCTGGCGAAGCTTCTTCACCCGAGAACACAGGGCCTATCTGGAGCTCAACATCGCCGCGAGGACCGATGTGGAAGTGCGGGAGATCTTCGTGCCCCAGGCCCGCCGCTTCACCCGCATCTGGCGAGACGAGGGCATTCGCATCTTTCCGGAGTGGTCCGCCGATCCCGAGCGGCTGGCGCGGGCCAGCGACCTGGTCGAGGCGGTGCTCGAGGGGCTGGCCCTGAACCACGACGCCTGGGAATCGCCGGAAAGGATTCCGCGCGTCCGCGCGTTCCTTCGTCAGCTTGTCAGCGGCATCTATTCCGGCGTACTGGATTTTCCTGAACCCCACGCGACGCCGGCCGCCGAGACCGCGGGGAAGTGATCGAGGTCTTCTTCGACTGCTCCAGTCCTTGGACCTACCTGGCGTTCCACAATCTCCAGCCGCTCGCCGCGGCGTTTGGCGAGACCATCCTTTGGCGCCCGATCCTGGTCGGCGGCGTGTTCAATTCGGTCAATCCCTCCGTCTACGCCAGCCGCGAACGGCCGGTGCCGGCCAAGGCCGCCTATATGCTCAAGGACCTGCAGGACTGGGCGCGGGAGGCGGGGTTGAGAATCCAGATGCCGCCGTCGGTCTTCCCGGTGAACAGCGTCAAGGCCATGCGCGCCTGCATTCTTCTTGAGCCGCGGGGCAAGCTGGTGGACTTCGCGCGGGCGACGTTCGAGGCCTACTGGGGACGGGACGAGGATATTTCCGCCGATCCGGTGCTGGAACGCATCTGCGCCGCGACCGGCGTCGGGGCCGCCGAGGTTTTCGCCGGCATAGCCGATCCTGCAATCAAGGCCGCTCTGAAGGCCAATACAGACGACCTGATGGCGCGCGGCGGCTTCGGTTCGCCGACGATCTTTGTCGGCGGCGACGACATGTACTTCGGCAATGATCGTCTGGAGCTGGTTCGGGCCGCCATCCGCCGTCGACGGGATCAGCGCGCCTAGCCAAACGGCCGTCGATTCCCCGATTGCCAATCCCTGCGAAAAGCATCACTGTCGCTGAAAACAAGCAGGGAGGCTTTTTATGATGCGGGAGGGGCCGGACTATCGGCTGGTCATCTTCCTTGTGGGCCTGACCCAGCTCATCATCACCACGGATTTTTCCATCGTGGCTGTCGCCCTGCCGTCCATCGGACGCCAGCTGCACATTCCCCCCGCATCCCTCTCGTGGGTGATCTCCGCCGCTGCCCTCACAGGGGGTGGCTTCCTCATACTCGCAGGCCGCGCCGCAGACCTCATCGGTCAGAGACTCTGCCTGCTGGTCGGACTTTCGCTGTTCGCCGTCGGATCACTCGGGTCGGCGATGTCGCCTGACCTTTCCGTGCTGATCGCCGCGCGCGCCTTTCAGGGACTCGGCGCGGCGATCCTCGGCCCTGCCAACTTCTCCCTGATCAACACCCTGGTCCCGGAAGGAGCGCCACGGCGCCAGGCCATGGGTGTGTTCGGCGTCATGCAGGGCCTGTCGCTGGTTATCGGCCTGCTCATCGGCGGTATCCTGACCACCCATCTGGGCTGGCGTGCGGTGTTCCTGCTCAATCCACCCATCGCCCTGCTGGCCATCGCCGTCACTCTGCGGGCGGTTCCCAGGCCGACCTTTCACGCCGCGGCCGACCGGAGCATCGACTGGGCCGGCGCCGGTCTGATCGTGACGGGCATGGCGCTGGTCCTTCTGGCCGTATCCCGGATGGGACACGAGGGGTGGACCGCCCGAGGGCCTCTGGCGCTGCTGGCCTGCGGCCTGGTGGCATTTGTTTTGTTCTTCCTCGTCGAAGGCCGGGCCCGCGCACCTCTGGCGCCCCTGTCGATGTTCGGGCGGCGCAACTTCACAACCGCCAACCTCATCCTTCTGCTGCATCTGGCCGGGGTCGGTGGCGTCTTCGTGCTGCTGAACGTCTATATGCAGTCCGGCCTGAAGATGACGGCGATGCAGTCTGGCCTGGGGATGATGCCCTACGCCGGCGCGGTGATGCTGTCGGGACAGTGCGTGGCGCCCATCATGGCGCGTCTCTCGCACCGGGCCATCGTGTTCGGTTCGTTCGGCCTCTACGGCCTCGGGCTGGGGTTGCTGGCCGCGCTCAGTCTGCAGCCCAACTACTGGCTGGCGATCGCTCTGGGATCGGTGGTCATCGGGCTGGGAGCGACGACCGCCTTCATGGCCCTGATGGCGGACGCCACATCGGATATTCCCACGGCTCAGCAGGGGGCCGCCTCCGCAGTCTTGTTCACCTCCCAGCAGATCGGCGTGCCGCTCGGCGCCACGGTCGCCCTGTCGATGCTCGGCCTGGCCGGCTCCTCGGGGCTGGTCGCATTCAAGGATGCCTATCTGGTCCTCGTGGCGGTTGTCGTGACCGCCCTGGGTCTGGCGCTGGTCACGCTTCGCCCGGCTCCGGTCACGCCGTCGCCAAATCCTGTCCACTCCTAACCGGAACCCTGCATAGATGTCGCTAGCCGCCGCCGAAAAGGCGAAAACCACTCCCGATGACATGGCCCTCGCCGACGAACAGGGCGTGATCACCTGGGCGCAGCTCGATTCCATCCTGAACCGGGCGACCAACGCCCTGTTGGCCCTTGACCTGAAGACAGACCAGAGAATCGGCGTGTTCGGCCATAACAGCGCCGAGACGGTCCTGGCCTACCTCGCCGGTTTGCATGCCGGAATCTCCTCGATCCCGATCAACTTTCATCTGACCGCAGAGGAGGTGGCCTACATCCTGACCGACGCCGGGGCCGGGGTCCTCTTCGTCGGTCCGGAGACGGCCGAGGTCGGCGTCGAGGCCGCCGCCCTCGCCGGAGTGCCGCTGGTGGTGGGCTGGCGGACCAGGCAGGCCGGGGTGACGCCCTGGACCGACTTCATCGCTTCGGGGCCGGATGTCGAGCCGCCGACGGCCCAGCCGCCGCGCCCCTATCTGCACTACACCTCGGGCACCACAGGCCGGCCGAAGGGGGCCGTGACGCCCCCGACAATGTTTCCTGCCGCCGACACCGTGGCGGGGTTCTTCCAGGCCCTGCGGGATCAGGTGGCGGTCGCCGCGCCAGGCCCCGGTCTGGCGGTCGGGCCGCTGTATCATACCGGCCCGCTTGGCTCGACGCGGCAGCTGGGCGGCGGCAAGCCGCTGGTGACGCTCAGGCGTTTCGACCCGGAGACCGTTCTGGCCACCATCCAGCGTCATCGGATCAGCAGCGTGTTGATGGTGCCCACCCACTTCCAGCGCCTGCTGGCCCTGCCTGCGGAGGTTCGGGCCAAATACGACGTCTCCAGCCTCATGGCCGTGCCCCACACCGGCGCCGCCTGCCCGCAGGACGTCAAGCGCGCGATGATCGAGTGGTTCGGGCCGGTGCTCATGGAAGCCTACGGTGGCACGGAGTCGGGCACCACCAACATGATTTCCTCCGAGGAGTGGCTGTTGAAGCCTGGCTCCGTCGGCAAGACCCTGCCGCCCTTCGAACTGGTCGTCGTGGGCGAGACCGGCGAGGAGCTGCCGCAGGGCGGCGTCGGCCAGCTCTATTTCCGCGATATAACAGGGCGAGGCATCATCTACCACAACGACGCGGAAAAGACCGCAGCCGCCCATCTGCGGCCAGGCGTCTTCACCCTCGGCGAGGTCGGCTATGTGGACGAGGACGGCTATGTCTTCATCACCGACCGCGTCTCGGACATGATCGTCAGCGGCGGGGTCAATATCTATCCCGCGGAGGCCGAGCAGGCGCTCATCCGACACCCGGACGTCACCGACGTCGCCGTGATCGGCGTGCCCAATGAGACCATGGGTGAGGAGGTCAAGGCGCTCATCATGGTCCGTGATCCGGCACATCCTCCGTCCCCGGAGGACCTCGACGCCTTCGCCCGCCAGCATCTCGCCGGGTTCAAATGCCCGCGGTCCTACGACGTGGTCGCCGACCTTGGCCGCAACGCCATGGGCAAGGTCAACAAGCGCAACCTCAGGCGACCCTACTGGCCCACGGACCGGACAATCGGCGGCTGAAGGAGCATTCCATGGAACAGTCCGAGATCGCCACCTTGCGTGGCCTGATGGAATATGAGGCGGCCCGAACCGCGCCACCGGCTGAATTTCCCCGCCTGCCCGACGTGCCGGGCGGCCGCTACACCGACCCGCGGTTCTTCGACCTGGAAAAGGCGCACCTTTGGCGCAAGTCGTGGCTACTGGCGGGGCATCTCGACGAAGTGCCGCAGCCTGGCGCGTTCAAGCTATGGGAGACCGCCGGTCAGCCGGTAGTGATCATCCATTCGCGATCGGGCGCGATCAACGCCTTCTACAACACCTGCAGTCATCGCGGCGCGGCCGTGGTGACCGAGCCCAGCGGGCGGCGCGCCCGGCTCACCTGCAAGTACCACGGCTGGACGTTTGACGACGAAGGCGCCCTGGTGTCCATCCGCGACCCAGAGGATTTCGTCGATTTCGACTTCTCGTGCCGGTCGCTGCAGAAGGTCCGCTGCGAGCGGTTCGGAACTCTGATTTTCGTCAATTTCGACCCCGACGCCCCCTCGCTCCTGGAATGGCTGGGTCCGATCGCCCGGGAGTGGGAGGAGTTCCAGTTCGGCAAACTGCGACTGATCGACCACTACAGCTGGGACCTCAGGTCGAACTGGAAGGTGGCGATGGAGGCCAACACCGAGGTCTACCACGTCAAGAGCATCCACCCGGCGACCGTGGCCCTGATCCTCGACGACCGTCGCAACGTGAACACTTTCTATCCGCGGGGCCACGGACGGATGATCGCGCCCAACCCGATCGCCGCCGAGCTCGACCGGCGTCGCGGCCCGCCCCAGATGGACACAGCCTCCGTCGGCGAGATCGCCCGCACCTGCACCCAATCCTACGGGGTGTTCCCGAACGTCGTCACGCCGCTCAACCCGGGGGCTTTTCCGATCCTGCAGTTCTGGCCGGACGGCATCAACCGCTCGCACATGGACGTGTGGTGGGTCGGCCCCGATTGGGGGGGGAGCGGCAAGCCTGATGGCTGGCAGGCGGTGGTGGACAACTTCAACGCCGTCCTCGAGGAGGACACCGCCTTCGGGGCGTGGATCCAGAAATCGCACGAATCCTATGGCTTCAAGTCCGTCCCGCTCAGCTACCAGGAAGCGCGCATTTACTGGTGGAACCAGGCGGCCGACGCACTGATCGGCGTCGAGCGGATTCCGGCCGAGCTACGGGTGGCGCCGGTGATCGGCGAGGAATGGGTCCACCCCAATGATCCTCGCCTCGCCCACCTCGGCGTGCGGATGGCGGCGGAATAGACTCAAAACCAGGGGAGAAGAGACATGGCGTTGGTGGCGGTGTTCGGGGCGAGCGGGCGACAGGGTCTGGCGCAGGTGCGCCAGTTGAAGGCGGCGGGGCACGAGGTGCGGGCGATCTCGCGCCGGGCCGATCCTTTCTACGGGGAGGATTTCGGCAAGGTCGAGGTGGTCCCCGGCGATCTCTATGACGAGGAATCCTGCGTCGAAGCCCTGCAGGGCGCCGATGCGGCGTTCTACACCCATCCTCTTCGGGCCCGCCAGGACCGGGTCGAGCTCGTCGCCAGGGTGGGGCGTGCCGGCAAGCGCGCCGGCGTCAAGCGTGTGGTGTGGAACACCTCGGGTTGGATTCCCGACAAAGCGGGGGACCCCTTCAGCTACGGAAACAACACGACAGCGATCAATGCGCTTTGGCGCACCGGCGTGCCGGCGACGGTGTTCGGCTCGGTGCTGTTCATGGACAATCTGCTGACCAACTGGGCCTTTCCGTTCATCGTCAACGAGGGTCGCTACGTCTATCCGCATCACCCCGACCTGGAGTGCAGCTGGATCAGCCTGGACGATGTCGCCAAGTTCATGATCGCCGCAATAGACCGGCCCGATCTCGAGGGCGCCTGGATGAACATCGGCGGACCGGAGATCCTCAAGCCGAGGACGGTGGCGGCGCATCTGACCGACGCCGTGGGGCGACCGATCAAATACGACCCCAGCACCCCGGCGCAGTTCGGACGGCATCTCGCAGAGGCCTTCGGCGACGAGATCAGCGAGGCCGAAAAGGACGTTCTCGCGGCGGGCATCGGCGCTTTCTACGAATACAACAACAGCAGCCCGCTCAAGCCGTTCAGGGTCGACATGGGTCCCGTTCTCGAAAGGATCCCGATAGAGCTCGAGACCTTCAAGGACTGGTCTAAGCGCCAGGAATGGCGACTGACCAACAAGCCGCGCCCGCCGGCCGGCTGAGCGTTAAGCACGGATCAAACACGGGTTTCAAACGGCGACACGGACGGGAGGCACGCGATGGCTTTGGTGACGGTGTTCGGCGCGGCGGGGCGTCAGGGGCTTGCGCAGATTCGGCAGTTGAAACGGGCGGGCCATAAGGTGCGGGCGATCTCGCGCCGCGCCGACCCGTTCCATGGCGAGGACTTTGGCGACGTGGAGATCCGTCCCGCCGACCTGCGCGACGTGGAGTCGGTGGTGGCCGCCATGGAGGGCGCGGACGCGGCCTTTTACACCCACCCTCTCAAGGCCCCGGTGGGGCTGATCGACGGCGTCACGATCATCGGTCAGGCGGCATTGGCGGCGGGGCTGAAGCGGGTGGTGTGGAACACCTCGAGCTGGATCCCTGATCGACCCGGCGACACCTTCAGCTATTCGGGCAACACGGCGGGGCTAAACGCCCTGTTCCGCACCGGCGCGCCGTCCACGGTGTTCGGCTCGGTGCTGTTCATGGACAATCTGCTGACCAACTGGGCCTTTCCGTTCATCGTCGGCGAGGGGCGCTATGTCTATCCGCACAAGCCGACCATGCAGGCGAGCTGGATCAGCCTGGACGATGTCGCCAAGTTCATGATCGCCGCGATCGACCGGCCGGACCTGGAAGGCGCCTGGCTAAATATCGGCGGCCCGGAGGTTCTGTACCCGCCTCAGGTTGCGGAAATCCTGGCGGAGGCGGTAGGTCGGCCGATCCGGTATGACCCCAGCACGCCCGCGCAGTTCGCCAGGAATCTCTGCGACGCCTTCGGTGCAGAGATGTCGGCGGAGGAGCGCGCCGTCACCGAGCCGTTCATCGAGGCTTTCTACACCTTCAACAACGAGACCCTGCTGACGCCATTCAAGGTCGATATGAGGCCCGTGCTGGAGCGCATCCCCGTTGAGCTGGAAACCATGCGCGACTGGGCGAGGCGCCAGGACTGGCGGCTGAGCAACAAGCCGCGCCCGCCGGCCGGCTGAGGGCGCGGACCCTGGACGGGCCGGGGCCCGCTGGGGACCTCGCTGAACGGGGCTCCGTCGATCGTCAGTTGTCTGATGGTCCGTAGGGCAGGGCGTCGGCGAAGGCCACCGTCTCGCGGATCACCAGCTCGGCGAGGGCCGCCTGGATCTGCGGCCAACGCGGGTCCCGGGCCAGGGCGGCGAAACCCACGTCGAGCTGCTCGAGATCAGCCAGTTCCCAGACGTTGATCACCGTGCCGGCCAGGCCGGAACGCAGGTTGTAGGCCCCCTTCAGCGACCAGCCGGCCGCTGTGAGGACTTCCTTCATCATGGCGACCGTCTCGATGAAGCGCGCCATTCCGGCGAGCCTCACCTCGATCGTGGCGATCAGATACCGGCTCAAGCGGCCGTGGCCCTGGCGATGGCCGGCTCTTTCACCCACTCCAGGCCCCGATTGAGCAGGTCGTAGAAGACCGGCAGGGCCCAGGATCCCTTCTCGGGTGCGGGGTAGAACTCCATCAGTGGCAGCATGTCGTAATGGCCGCGGCAGTGGCCGAGGGTCAGATAGAGAACCTCGCCCGCGCCCACCGGATGTAGATAGAACACCGGATGCTTGGCCTTGGGCCAGGTGTGTTCGATGAATCCGGCGGCCTCGCCCTCGAACTCGGTCTCGAGCAGCACGTGGCGTTCACCGTGCAGATCAGACAGGTAGAGCTCATCATCCGCCTGGAACGCCTCGACTCCGGCGACGAGGGGATGCTCGGGGTCGGCTACGGTCACCGTGTAGGGCTGGATGGGCGGATGGGCGATGAACTGTGAGCCCAGCGTCTCCATGAAGTGTGGCGCCCAGCGCGGACTGTCGACCCCGTTGGCCAGGAACCGCAGGATCGAGTTCGTGCCGTGCAGAGCGTACCAGCGGCCGCCCGCTTCCAGCCAGGCGCGCAGGGCCTCCTGCTCGTCCAGCCGGGGCGTCACATCGCAGGTGTAGGTGACCAGGAAATCCGCGGCCTTGATGGCCTCGATGTTGGAATAGTCCTCGAACACCCTGACCCGCACCCGATCATCGGCGGCCAGGAGCTTGAGCAGCTCAAGCCGCGCGTAGTCGATGTCATGGTATTTGCCGCCGGCGATGAGGACGGCGTTGAGGCGCTTGCGCACGGGGTCGGCCATGGCGGGCGGCTCAGTACTGGACGCGCTTGGTGACGCCGCCGTCGATGACGACGTTCGTCCCGGTCATGAACGGGCAGGCCGGGGAGGCCATGAAGGCGATAGCGTTGGCCACCTCCTCGCCCGTTCCCAGGCGGCCCATCGGCACGGCCTTGACGGTCTGGTCATAGAGAGCGGTCATATGCGTCTTGATCATGTCCCAGGACCCGCCCTTGATGAACACGGGCCCGGGCGAGACGGTGTTGACGCGGATGCCCTTGGGCGCCAGCTGCTGGCTGAGCGCCGAGGCGTAGTTGATCACCGCTGCCTTGACGGCGTTGTAGGCCTGGGGACCGAAGAAATCCTCCAGCGCCGCGGTCGACGACACCGCGATGATCGAGCCGTGCGCTGACTTTTCCAGGAACGGCAAAGCGGCCTGAACGCCCCGGAAGGTGGCGAGCAGGTCGAGATCAAAGGTCTTCTTCCAGGTTTCCTCGCTGGCTGGGCCGCCGCCGGCGGAGGCGAAGGAGATGAAGATGTCACAGCCGCCCAGCCCTTCGGCCGCGCGCTTGACCCAGGCGCCATAGGCCTCAGCGTCGGCCATATCGACCGATTCGCCCAATGCCTTGACGCCCTTGGAGGTCAGGGACGTCACTGTGGCGTCGACGCCTTCCTGGCCTCTGGCGCAGATCGCCACATCGCAGCCTTCCGCAGCCAGAGCCTCCGCCGTCGCCCGTCCGATTCCCTTACTGGCGCCCGCCAGAACGGCCTTCAGCCCCTTAAGACCGAGATCCATTGCATTTGCTCCCTTAAGATGAAGACATGCCGGCAAAAACCGACAAGCTTGTTTGTTATCGTGTCGACTATAGGCGATGATCCTCTCCCGTCTAGCCGGACGGCGCTGGGCCGCCTAAAAAAAGGCGGGCGTCGGAGTCGGGCGAGTCGTGCGGCCCAAGAGGTGACCAGGATGGACGACATCAGCATGCGGGTTCTGGCCCAGCTGGAGCCGGAGGGCCTCGACGCCGAAGGGCAGAGCTGGCAGCAGCGCAAGAGCGTACAGACCAGGATCACCATCCTCGAAGCGGCAATCGACTGTCTGCAGAAGCACGGCTACCGCAGCACCACCACCCAGCTTATCGCAGAGGTGGCGGGGATTTCCCGCGGGGCGATGCTGCACCATTATGCCACAAAGCAAGACCTGATCGCCTCGGTGATCGACTACACCGTCTACAAACGCATGGAGGTCTTCCTCGACGGGGTCCGGGCCCTTAAGGACTCGGCGCGGATCGATGAGATGGCCGGGATCGAGATCTCCTGGCGTAGCATGCTCACGCGGGAGTTCAGCGCCTATCTTGAGCTCGCCGTGGCCGCCCGCACCGATCCGGATCTGGCGGCTATATTCCTGCCAAGGGCCCGCCGGTACGTGAAGTCGGAACTGGCGGAACTGATCCGGGCCTTTCCGGAGTGGACCGAGGATCCGGATGGCTACGCCCTGGCCATGGACTATGCCAACGCGGCGCTTGAGGGCCTGGTGATCAATCGCGACATATGGGCGGAGCGCGACCAGCGCATCCTTTGTCAGTTTGTCGGCCAGTCCATTGCCATGCTTCGCAGGGGCGAACTGGGCCTGCCACCATGATCTGAAAAAATTTAAGGCGTCGGGGAACCGGTTCGCATGACGCACGTTGACGCGACATGACCGGTCCGCCGGTCCGGGGTCGTTCAGCATTTTGGGTTGCCGTGGTCGTTTTGAACCATCGACGAACGCCGGGCTTGTCTTTGCCGGTCCATATGAGTGTGATAGGCTAATGCAAAATGGAGGTGCTCCCATGAGGTCGTCTGTTGCGATGATCCTGGTCGGGGTTCTGGGGGTTGCCGGGCCGGCTGTTGCCGCCGTCGCGTCCGGGCCGTCCGCTAGGGACTATGCCAAGGAAATTCAGGCCTCTGCGATTGGCAGGGCCGGGCCGCCAGGGGCGGCTTGCGAGAATGGTGAGGAACGTGACGACACGGGCGCCTGCCCGGTCATCGACGATTCTGCCTCTACCCGCGGTTTCACCCTGTTCTCCGGCTCGATGGCAAAGCCTCAGGGTCCCGCGGCGAAGCCGGCCACCCCAACGGCGGCTGCCGTTCGGGACGTGCGTCCCGCGCAGGCCGGCGAAACGATCAAATGCGGCCTCGTCTGTGATCTGCACGTCAGCTTCAAGACCGGTTCGACCGATCTGACCACGGACAGCGAGGCCAAGTTGGTGAAGTTCGCTGAATCCCTGCGCGATCCCGGCGTGGCGCGCCGTCGCTATGAAATCGGCGGTCACACCGATGCGTCCGGTTCGCCGGAAAAGAACAAATCTCTGTCGCAGGCCCGCGCCGAGGCGGTAAAGGCTTTCCTTGTCGCCCACGGGGTGGACGGGTCGCGACTGCAGGCAAAGGGATACGGGGCCGATGGGCTGGCCCTGCCGAACGCGCCGAACGATCCGCGGAACCGTCGTGTCGAGGCGCGCGCGTTGAACTAACAATACCCGGGCCCGCGATCTGACGCGTGGGTCCGGCGCCGGCGCCGGCGGTAGCCTAGACATGAAGTCAGCACTGCCAGGGGGTGGTATGAAGGAAAGACGCGTTTGGCGCGCCGGTTTGGCGTGGCTTACAGGTCTCGGCGTCACCCTCACGGCGGGTCTGTCGTGGGGAGCCGCGCCCGCGCCTGTACCTTCCCCGCTTTCGCGGGAGCAGGTGAACCCTGGTGGTCAGGTGGAAGGTCTGCGGCGGCAGCGTCCGGCGGACGTGTTTTCTGGCCCTGCGCGGGAGGTTTGCCAGCTTTCGGATGACCCGGCGCTGGGGTTCACGTTCAGCGCGGGGGTTTTGTCGGATCCGGCGAAGGTGCTTTCTGCGCAGGACGGCCAGGCGGCCTGGGGCGAGTGGCTGGGCAAGCGGATCACGCCGCATCAGCTTTGCGAGATCCGCGACCGGCTGGCGCTGCGGATTTTCCGGCGGGGGGTTCTGGCGCGGGTGGTCATTCCGCCGCAGACGATCGCCAGCGGCACGGTGAAGTTCGAGATCATTGCGGCGAAGATCGTCTCGGTGCGGTTTGACGGGGACGACATCGGCCCGGCGCAGGCGAAGGCCGAGGCCTATCTGAATCATCTGCGGCGTCGCAACGCCTTTGACCTGGACTCGGCGCAGCGCTGGCTGCTGCTGGTCAACGACATTCCCGGGGTCCAGGCGGCGGCGAAGATCGTGCATTCCACGGCGCCGGGAGCGCCGCCGGAGGGTCTGGACCTTGTGGTGACGATGCGCCGCACGGCGGTGAACGAACTGGCCGAGGTCTCCAACGTCAATTCCAAGAGCCTTGGGCCGTGGAGCGGTATTGCGCGGGCGGACTTCAACAGCTTCACCGGCCTTGGCGAACGCAGTTCGGTGGTGGTGTCGAGCACGATCGGCGAGAACAGCCAGCAGGTGGTTCAGCTGATCGAGGCGGTGAAGCTGGGCGACAGCGGCCTGTTCGGCCAGGCGTCGTTTTCCTACGGCCACTCGCGGCCCGGGGATGTGCTCAAGCCGCTGGATCTGACGGGCAACTCCTATTCGGGCAGCTTCGAGGCGGACTATCCGCTGATCCGTCTTCAGCGGGAGACGGTGATGGTGGCGGCGGGGATGGACCTTGTCGACCAGGAGACGACGTTTCCGACGGGCCAGGCGGTTTCTGCGGACAGCCTGCGGGTGGCGTGGGTCCGGGCGGACGCCAGCGTGGCGGCGATTGACCGGCCTGTGGGGTCCAATCTGGTGACGACGCAGGCGGATCTGACGGTCCAGGTTCGCAAGGGGCTGGATGTTCTGGGGGCGAGCCGGGCGGGGGAGCCGGCGCTGTCGCGGCTTGGCGGGCGGCCGGACGGCTGGGTGGTGCGTGGCGACGGCCATGCGTCGATCCGGATCGCGCCGATGGATTCGCATCTGGCGGCGATCACCCTGAGCACGCACGTTCTGGGTCAGTGGGCGGACCGTCCGCTGCTGGCGTTCGAGCAGCAGGGGATCGGCAATCTGACGATCGGGCGGGGGTATGATCCGAACGCCACCTCGGGGGACCGGGTGATCGCCGGGGAGTTCAAGATCCAGGTGGGTCCGCTGCGGCTGTGGCGGAACCTGAAGGTGACGCCCTATGCGTTCGAGGACGTCGCCCGGGTGGGCTATCTGACGGCGGGCGAGAAGGATGTGACGCTTCGCTCGGTGGGCGGGGGCCTGGAGTTCCGCGTCCCCTACGACCGTCGCGGCGACGCCATCCGCATCGACGCCGGCTACGCCAAACCGCTCGACAAGCCGGTTCCCTCGGCCATCGCCAAGCCGCCCGAGGAATTCCTGCTCCAGATCATCATCGTCCACTGACCGCCATGCGCCCGACCAAGGATGAAACCATGTCCCCGGCCTTCGCCGCCAGCCACGCCCACCGGTCCAGGGCCCCCCTTCGGCGCCTGTTGCTTGGTGGTTCCGCGCTTTGCGGCTTGGCCCTTGTGGCGGGCGGGAGCGTTTCGGCGGCCAGCAGCCTGCCCACGCAGGGGGCGGTCAA
>CAIXWN010000090.1 GCA_903923135.1 uncultured Caulobacteraceae bacterium
ACGGCGTTGAGCGCCTCCGGCCGGTTGAGCGTCAGCAGGGCGACGTGACCGTCACGCTCGTACAGGACGGTCTCGGTCATGCTCACAGCCTTTCGATGATGGTGGCATTGGCCATGCCGCCGCCCTCGCACATCGTCTGCAGGCCGTAGCGCTTGCCGCGGGCCTTGAGGGCGTGGATCAGGGTGGCCATCAGCTTGGTGCCGGAGGCGCCGAGCGGGTGGCCGAGGGCGATGGCGCCGCCATTGACGTTCAGCCGGTCCGGATCGGCCCCGGTCTGCTGCAGCCAGGCCACCGGCACCGAGGCGAAGGCCTCGTTGACCTCGAACAGGTCGATGTCGTCGATGGTCATTCCGGCCTTGGCCAGGGCGCGCTTGGTGGCCGGGATCGGCGCCTCAAGCATGATCACCGGATCGCCGCCGATCACCGACAGATGGTGGATGCGGGCGATGGGCTCGACACCCAGGGTCTTGAGGCCGGCGGCGCTAACGATCATCACGCCCGAGGCGCCGTCGCAGATCTGGCTGGAGCTGGCGGCGGTGAGCTTGCCGTCCTCACGCAGCAGCTTCACCCCCTTGATGCCGTCGAGGCTGGCGTCGAAACGGATCCCCTCGTCGATGGTGTGCAGGCTCGTGTTGCCCTCGGCGTCGGTGATCTCGATGCCGACGATCTCGTTCTTGAACGCGCCGCCCTGGGTGGCGGCGATGGCCTTCTGATGGCTCTGATATGAGAACTCGTCCAGTTCGTCCTTGGTCAGGCCGTATTTGGCCGCGACCATTTCGGCGCCCATGAACTGGCTGAACTGGATGTTGGGATAGCGGGCCTGCTGATGCGGGCTCATCGGCGTGCCCAGGCCGTTCTGCGCGGGCAGGATGACCGGGGTGCCCATGGGCACGCGGGTCATGCTCTCGACGCCGGCGGCGATGACGATGTCCTGGGTGCCGCTGAGCACGCCCTGGGCGGCGAAGTGCAGGGCCTGCTGCGACGAGCCGCACTGACGGTCGACGCTGGTGGCCGGCACGCTCTCGGGAAAGCGCGAGGAGAGCACGGCGCCGCGGGCGATGTTGTTGCCCTGTTCGCCGGCCTGGCCGACGCAGCCCATGATGACGTCTTCCACCAGGGCCGGATCGGCGCCGGTGCGGTCGATCAGGTTGTTGAGGACCTCACCGGCCAGGTCGGCGGGGTGCCAGCCTGCGAGCTTTCCCTTGCGGCGGCCGCCGGCGGTGCGGGTGGCGGCGGCGATATAGGCTTCGGCCATGACGGCGGATCTCCGGTTGCGAACCCCAGGTTGCGGTTCGGCGAGTGAAAAATGAACGCGGCTAGATAGACCCTGACCCTAACGTCAGCCAAGGGTAAACGAAGGGCCGCGATGCGCGCCTGTCATCCGGCGATCCTGAACCTGACCGGGATTCTGATCCTGCGCCCGGGGTCTGGCCGAGCCGGGTCCAGGCCGACCCGGACCTGCGCCGCGCGACTCACCGCGGCCGGGCCGAAGCCGTAGCCCGGCGGTGTCTCGGAGACGGCCTGGCAGCCGGTCGTCGCGCCGGCGTCCGTGACCGCGCACTCGACCACAGCCAGGCCCTCGATCCGGCGGCGCCGGGCCTCTTCGGGATAGTACGACGCCGCATCTGTCGCCGCCTCGGGCGCGCGGGCGCCCGCAGGGCAGTCCTTGATCTCCAGCCAGCCGACCCGCAAGGCGCCGGGATGGATCGCCGCGCAGACGAGGCCCCCGACCCCGGTGCGGTCATAGCGCTCGCTGCTGACCGACACGTCCTCGTCCGGCCGTCCCGCGAAGGGCGCCAGCGAGAGGTGGTAGCTCGTCGAGCGTCCATGGCTGACATGCTTGTCGCGGACGATCGTCGGAAACACGCGAGCCGGAGCGGTGTCGAAGGCCACATCCGCCAGCACCCCTGCGCAATAGGTCGCCAGGCCCACGAACACCGCGGAGCCGACGGCCGCTCCGCGCGCGCCCAGCGCGGCGATGGGACGCGCCAGCAGTACCCCAACGGCGGCTACCCCGGCGAGCGCAGCGGTCCAGATCAGCGGCCGGGCGTCGAGAACGTCCACCGTCAGGAACGCCCTCAGGCACAAGGCGGCAACGGGAGCCAAAGCCCCGACCGCGCCGGGCCTCGCCTTCCAGGTCGCCACCCAGACCACCAGCCCGTTCGAGGCGGCCACGACAGCCGCCCCAACGACAAGGACCGCGATGGCGACCCCCACCATGGCCGGGTCCAGGGCGCCGAGGAACCCCAGCCAGGCGGCGCCGCCAAGACAGGCGATGTTGAACGCCATCATCGCCTTTTTCGCGATATCCAGCCTCGCCGCGCGCTCGGTCTCGGTCGCGCCATAGCGGGGGTCCGCGAGCACGGCGGCCCGGTCGGCCTCCACCGCCCGCGCCTGCGGGTCTGTCGCGCCGGCGAGCCACGGGCCGACAACGCGGTCGTCGCGCAACCTGGCCTTCAGCTGGACGGGAGCCCCCATCCCGGCCTTCGGATAGATCAGGAAATAGCTGCCGTATCGGCTGCTGATATTGCGACCGACGCCAAGGATGTCCCGGCGGAAAAGAGACCGGGTCCCGAAGAAGGCCGGTGTTTCCAGCCGGTCCTCGTGGAACACGACACAGGGCAGGCGCAGCCGCCACAGACTCCAGCCGAAGACCACCGCGGCGGCCACGCCGACCAGACCGATCGGTGAAGCTGCCGAAGGGCCGCGATGAAACAGGACAAACGCAACCGCAAGGCCGACCGCCACGCCCAGACCATTGAGCGCGACGCCGCCGGCGAGCTCCCATCCGCTGCGCCTGACCGCGTAGGGAAGATCGAATCCGTTCGGCGCGACGGCCGGGAACCCCTCGTCGCCTGTGGTGAATGCCATCCGCACGCGAGCCCCCTGCGCCTGGTGGCCATCAGCCTAGGCGGTTTGAACCGCCGCGTCGCCCCGCGTCAGGACGCCGGCGCGCCGGCGAGGTAGCGCGCCTTCAGGCGGGCGACCGCCGCCGCGTCCAGCCCCAGGGCCTGGTCCAGATAGGCGTCGAACGACCCGTAGCGGCGCGTCGCCTCGTCGAACGCCGCCTCGAGATAGACGCGCCGGACCGTCATCACCGGGGTGATGTTGGCCGCCTGGGCCGGCGGCATACGGGCGAACATCGCCTGGTTCTTGGCCGTCAGATAGGCGTTGCTGGCCAGGTAGTCCTCGATCACCGTCTCGCGCGGCACGCCCAGGGCGGTGAGCAGCACGGCGCTGGCCCAGCCGGTGCGGTCCTTGCCCGCCGAGCAGTGATAGACCACCCCGCCCGGCGCCCCCGCCAGCCGGGCGAACAGGCCACGATAGGCCGCCCTGGCCGAACCCAGGGCCACGAACTGCCGGTTGACGGCGATCATCAGGTCGGCGGCGGCCTCGGGGCTCTTCACCGTCAGGAACCCCGCCCCGCCCGGCGGCGAATCGGCCATCACATCCTCGACCAGCCCCTGGGCGCTCGGCGGCAGGCGATCGGCGCCGCGACGGCGTTCCTCGTCGGTGCGCAGGTCCGCCACCAGGGCCGGCGCCAGCCGCGCCACGGTCGCCAGGTCGGCGTCGTCCAGACGGTCGAGCTGGTCCGAGCGCCAGGCCAGGCCCATCCGCACCCAGCGCCCGTCGGCGGTGCGATAGCCGCCGATGTCGCGGAAGTTCGGGGCGGTGGCCAGATGCAGTCCACGATCGGCCACCGTCAGGGCCGCGCCATGCCGGGGCGTCAGGGCGAAATACCAACGCGGCGCGGCTGGCAGGCCGGTAACCGTCAGGGCGCCGGTCGGGCCGGCGTGGCCGACCACGCGCCCCTCGCCGTCGGGCCCGTCGCCGTCCGGAGTCGAACGCGCCCGGACAGTCACCGCGCCGGCCGCCGCCGGCGCCGACCAGCTCACCGAGAAGGCGCGGCCATCGGCGCTGTCGACGTCGGCGCGCACGAAGGGGATGGCTTCGACGCGGGTCGCCGCCGACGCGTGGGACCGGGCGAGGACCGCCTCCGGCGCGCCGCCGGCCAGGACGAGGACCGCCGCGGCGAGCAGCCCCCGGACCGTTCGCGCGGCCCTTTTCGACGGATGGATCATGGCGGTTCCTCCCTGTGGACCCTCGTTACTATGCCGCCCGCGCGACGCCCAGGTGACGCGCAACGCGCGTCGCGCTAGAAGCGCCCCTCCCGTTTTCAAAGGCATGTGATCCCGTGCGCCTCCCCCAGGCCCGTCTCGACCAGGTCCTCGACCGCTTCCGCGAGGTGGAGGCGCGCATGGAGACCGCCAGCGCCGGCCCCGAGATCGTGCGGCTGGGCAAGGAGTACGCCGAACTCAAGCCGGTGGCCGACTTCGCCTCGCGCCTGGCCGCGGCGCGGGCCGAGCGCGAGGACCTCGAGCGCATGGCGGCCGACGAGGACCCCGACATGGCGGCCATGGCCCGCGACGAACTGGACGCCATCGACGCCCGACTGCCCGAGCTGGAGCGCGAGCTGGCCCTGCTGCTGGCCCCGCGCGACGCCGACGAGAACGCCTCGGCCATCCTGGAGGTGCGCGCCGGCACCGGCGGCGACGAGGCGGCGCTGTTCGCCGGCGATCTGTTCCGCATGTACCAGCGCTATGCCAGCGAGCACGGCTGGCGGGTGGAGGTGGAGAGCGTCTCCGAGGGCGACGTCGGCGGCTACAAGGAGATCATCGCCTCCATCGAGGGCGAGGGGGTGTTCGGCCGTCTGAAGTTCGAGAGCGGCGTGCACCGGGTGCAGCGGGTGCCCGACACCGAGACTCAAGGCCGCATCCACACCAGCGCCGCCACCGTCGCCGTGCTGCCAGAGGTGGAGGACGTCGACATCGTCATCAACGACGCCGACCTGCGTATCGACACCTATCGTTCCAGCGGCGCCGGCGGCCAGCACGTCAACAAGACCGACTCGGCGGTGCGCATCACCCACCTGCCGACGGGCATCGTCGTCACCTCGTCCGAGAAGAGCCAGCACCAGAACCGGGCGCGGGCGATGAAGGTCCTGCAGGCCCGGCTGCACCAGCAGAAGCGCGACGCCCTGGACGCCCAGCGCAGCGAGGCGCGCAAGAGCCAGGTGGGCTCGGGCGACCGCTCCGAGCGCATCCGCACCTACAACTTCCCCCAGGGCCGGGTGACCGACCACCGCATCAACCTGACCCTCTACAACCTGCCGAAGGTGATCGTGGGCGAGGCCCTGGACGAGGTGATCAACCCGCTCATCGCCGAGGACCAGGTGGCAAGACTGGCGAGCCTGGAAGACAGCTTCGACTGAGGGCTGTACACTGAAAGCCTGTGTTCGCGGGCCTCTCGACCACCCGCATCAAGCGCCGGACGTACGGCTCACCTCGTCGGTCATGAAGCGGTAGCCGAATCCGGGCTGGGTTAGGATCAGCCGCGGCGCCGATGGATCGACTTCGATCTTCTGGCGAAGTTGACCGATGAAGACCCGCAAATATTGCATGTCGTCGGCGTGTGCTGGGCCCCAGAGGGAGACGAGCAGATCCTTGTGGCTCAGAACCTTGCCATCCGCCTCCGCGAGCTTGACGAGAAGCTCATATTCCTTGGGCGAAAGGTGAACCGGTTCGCCTGCGCGGGTGACCAGACGGCGCGGGATGTCGATGGTAAGGTCGCCGGCGTGAACCACCGCAGGCGGCGCCTCCGCCTGGCGGAGCCTGCGGCGCATGACGACCCTGAGCCGGGCCAGCAGTTCCCCCACCCGGAACGGCTTTTCCACATAGTCGTCCGCGCCGGCATCCAGCGCCTCGATCTTTTCGATTTCCTGGTCGCGGGCCGACAGGATGATGATCGGCCCCTCATAGAAGGCGCGCGCCTTCCGCAGCACGTCCTGTCCATCAAGATCGGGAAGACCGAGGTCGAGCACGACCGCGTCCGGCGCCCGCAAGGCGATTTCGGCCAGCCCTTGATGGCCGGTCTCCGCTCTCATGGCCTCATAGCCGGCGGCTTTGAGGGCGGGCCCCAGGAACCGGTGTATCTGGGAATCGTCGTCGACGACGAGGATCCGCAGCCTATTCACGCGCAGGCCCCTGTGCGGGCCAACCGGACTCCTTCCTGAGGCTGATCAGCATACGGGTGCCGCGGCCGTTGTGGATCGGACTGGCCGCGGCGATACGCCCGCCCATCGCCTCGATGAAGCCCTTCGAGATCGCCAGGCCCAGGCCCGCGCCCTTGCCCCGGTCGCTGGGCTCCTCCATGCGCCGGAACCGCTCGAAGACCAGTTCCAGTTCCGAGGTCGGAATGCCGCGACCCTCGTCCTCGATGCTCAGAACCACATTGTTGCGGTCCTCATAGGCCGCCAGCTCGATCGTGGAGTCTTCAGGGCTGTAGCTTATGGCGTTTTCGAGGATGTTCACCAGGGCCTGTTCGAGTAGGGCCGAATCGACCTTCACCAGCGGCAGTTCGGCGGGATAGTCGCGGGTGACCTTGCGATGGGACAGTCGGCGCGACACCCGGTCGACGGCCGCGCCGAGGACATCGCGCACATCCGCCCAGTCGCTGCGAATGTTCAGTCCGCCGCCTTCCAGCCGGGTCATGTCGAGCAGGTTGCCCACATAACGGTTCAGTCGCTCCGCCTCCTCGCGGATGCTCGCCAGCAGATCCACCTGCACGGGCAATTCCAGGGAGTCATGGTACTCAAGCCAGGTCGTGGCCGAGCCCAGGACCGTCGCCAGCGGCGTCCGCAAGTCGTGGCTCACGGAGTTGAGCAGGGCCGCGCGCAGCTTGTCGGAGCGGCGAAGCGCCTCGGCGTCGGCCGCCTCCGCGGCGAACTCCGCGCGCTCCAGCGCCACCGCACCCTGATCAAGCAGCGCCGAGACGAACCGTTCACCGTCCCCACCCTGCACCGCCCTCGCCTCGAATCCCGCCACCCCCGACCGGGCCCGGCCACCCTGCAACGGGCGATAGGTCAGGTTGGCGCTCGGCAGGGTGCCGGTGTCCGCCCCGGCCGGCTCGCCGTGCTGCCAGGCCCAGCGGGCCGCGACGGTGTCGGTCGGGCCAAGCGGCGTCAGGGTCGGCGCCCCGGCCACGGGCAGGACATCCTCGCCGCCGGGAAGCAGCACGATCGCCGTTCCGCCGGTGGTCGCCGCGATCTGTTCGGCAAGGGCCTGGGCGGCCTCCTCTTGCGACGCGGCGCTGGACAGGCGGCGGCTGGCCGCCAACAGGGCCGTGATCGCCGTCGCCCGCCGGGACATGGCCACGGCCTGGTCGCGAATACGGCCGGTCAGCCAGCCGGTCCCGAGAGCGACAGCGAAGAACACCAGGAATGTGAAGAGGTCCGCGGGGTGGCCGATCGCGATCGACAGGCGCGGTTCCAGAAAGAAGAAGTTGTAGACGAACGCCGCGAACGCCGCGGCCGTCACCGCCGGCCAAAGACCGAAGGCCATGGCGCTGATGAGGACACTGACCAGGAAGATCATCGCCAGATTGGCGCCCTTGGAGAACTCGTCGACCACCGCCGCGAACAACCCCGCCACGGCCACCAAGGCGATGGAGGCGATGTGACCACGCCACGCGGCGAGCCGAGGACGCTTCGCCGGCCGCGTCTCCGCCTCTGGCTCCGGCTGGGCCGCCTCGGTGATGATGTGCAGCGCCGCTCCAGTGACCTTTTCCGCCAGGGCCGGGATCAACGCCCTGCCGAAAAGCGTGCGCCATCGCGAGCGGCGCGATTTGCCGACCACGATCTGGGTGATGTTGTTGCGCCGCGCATAGTCCAGAAGGGTCTCGATCAGGTCGTCGCCGGTGAGCACGATATTGCCGCCGCCGAGCTGTTCGGCGAGCTTGATGGCCGCATTGATTCGGGCGGCGCCCGCCGCGTCAGGCGAGGGCTTGTTAGGCCGCTCGATGTAGGCGACCGTCCAGGGCGCATCCATCATCATGTCCGAGAGCCGCCGCCCAGCGCGGACCAGACTCTGGGCCATTGCATCGGGGCCTATCAGAACGAGAATACGCTCGCCCGCCGCCCAGGGGCCGTCGACCCCGCGCCGACGCATGGCCGTCAGGAGCTGATCGTCGACCGTCTGCGCCATTCGGCGCAGCGCCAGTTCACGAAGCGCGGTGAGGTTCTCGGCCTTGAAGAAATGCACCGCCGCCGTCTGCGCGGTCTCCGGCAGGTAGACCTTGCCCTCGCTCAGGCGCTGGCGAAGCTCGTCGGGAGTGATGTCGACCAGTTCGATGTCGTCAGCGCGTGAGAGGGCGGAGTCCGGTACGGTCTCGCGCTGTCGCACCCCGGTGATCTTCCAGACCAGGTCGACCAGACTTTCCAGGTGCTGGACGTTAAGCGTCGTCCAGACGTTGACGCCCGCCGAAAGCAGCTCCTCCACATCCTGCCAGCGCTTGGGATGGCGCGAGCCGGGGGCGTTGGAGTGTGCGTATTCATCCACCAGCAACAGGGCCGGTTTTCGCGACAGCGCCTCGTCGATGTCAAATTCGAAGAGTGTGCGGCCTTTGTAGTCGATGGCCCTGCGCGGAAGGATCTCCAGGTCCTGGGTCAGCGCCTCGGTGTCGCGCCGGCCGTGCGTCTCGACCACGCCCACGAGCACGTCGCCGCCCTCGGCCGCGCGCCGGGCGGCCTGCGCCAGCATCTCATAGGTCTTACCGACCCCCGGCGCCATGCCGAGGAAGACCTTGAGCCGGCCGCGCCCGCCCTTGGCCGCTTCCACGAGAAGGGCGTCAGGATCGGGGCGGCGCGGCTCATCGGTTCTCATGATGCTTTTGGCGGACTCTTCGGCACGATGACGTTCAGGGCTCTGTTGGTCATCAGCACGTTTACATGCGGCTGGCCGAGGAAGCCAAGGACGGGCGATTCCACATGCGCCGCGACGATCTTGCCGACCTGACCGGCCGGCACACCGCGCGCCTTGGCGATACGATCGACCTGGAGCAGGGCGTAGGCCGGCGAGATGTCCGGATCGAGGCCTGAGCCGGACGTGGTGATCGCGTCGTCCGGTATCTGCTGGTGGCCGGTGGAGGCTCGCAACGCCGCCGCGTCCGAGGTGACCCGCTTGGCCAGGTCGGCGCTCAGGGGCCCGTAGTTGGAGCCGCCCGAGCTGGTCGGATCGTAGCCGTTGGAGCCGGCGGCGGACGGACGGGGATGGAGATACTCATCCTTCGCGAACGGCTGGGCGAGGAGCGCCGAGCCGACCACCCGGCCGTGGGGGTCCTTCACCAGGCTGCCTTCGGCCTGGAAGGGGAAGGCGACCTTGGCGACGCCGGTGATCGCCAGGGGGTAGGCAACGCCAAGCAGCGCCGTGAGCAGCACTGTCGAGACGATAGCGGGACGGATATCGGAGAGCATGTCTTTGACGCCTTCTTCCTAGGCCAAACCAACGGCGGTGACGATCAGGTCGACGATCTTGATCCCGATGAACGGGGCTATGACGCCGCCGAGGCCGTAGATCAGCAGATTGCGCTGCAGCAGCTTCGAGGCGCCGATGGCGCGGTACTTCACCCCCCTCAGGGCCAGCGGCACCAGGGCGATGATGATCAGGGCGTTGAAGATCACGGCCGACAGGATTGCGCTGTGCGGATTGCCCAGACGCATGATGTTCAGCGCGCCCAGGGCCGGCAGCGAGACCACGAAGATCGCCGGGATGATGGCGAAATACTTGGCGACGTCGTTGGCGATCGAGAACGTCGTCAGCGCGCCGCGGGTGATCAGCATCTGCTTGCCCACCTCCACGATCTCGAGGACCTTGGTGGGGTCGCTGTCGAGGTCGACCATGTTTCCGGCCTCGCGGGCGGCCTGGGTCCCTGTCTGCATGGCCACGCCGACATCGGCCTGGGCCAGGGCGGGCGCGTCGTTGGAGCCATCGCCGCACATGGCCACGAGGCGCCCCTTCTGCTGTTCCTCGCGGATCAGCCGCAGCTTGTCCTCCGGCGTCGCCTCGGCCAGGAAGTCGTCGACCCCGGCCTCCGAGGCGATGGTCGCAGCGGTGATCGGATTGTCGCCGGTGATCATCACCGTGCGCATGCCCATGCGGCGCAGGTCCGCGAACCGCTCCTTGACGCCTGGCTTGACCACATCCTTCAAGTGAATCACGGCCACCAGCACACCGTCCTGCGCGCAGGCGAGGGGCGTGCCGCCCGAGCGGGCGATGCGGTCCACGGTCGCATGGACCTCGGCGGGAACCTCCGAGGGATTGAGGCCCACCAGACGATAGATCGCCTCGACGGCGCCTTTGCGCCATTGGCCGACGTCCGTGTCCAGACCCGAGACCCGCGTCGTCGCGCTGAACGGGATCGAGGTGAACTTGGCCGGCAACTCCGCCGTCAGGCCGAACTTTTCCCGCGCCAATTCCAGGATCGAGCGTCCCTCGGCCGTTTCGTCGGCCAGGGACGCCATCACCGCCGCCATCATGGCCCGCTCCTGCGGCACGCCCGGCGCGGCGACGACCTCTGTCGCCATGCGGTTGCCGTAGGTGATCGTGCCGGTCTTATCGAGCAGCAGAGTATCGACATCGCCGGCGGCCTCGACCGCGCGGCCCGAAGTGGCGAGCACATTGACCTTCAGGAGCCGGTCCATGCCGGCGATGCCAATGGCCGAGAGCAGGCCGCCGATCGTGGTCGGGATCAGGCAGATGAACAGCGCGCCCAGCACCAACGGGTCGAGCTTGACGCCCGAGTACTGGCCGAGCCCCAACAGGGTCCCCACCGCGATCAGGAAGATCAGGGTGAGGCCGGCCAACAGAACCGTCAGCGCCAGCTCGTTCGGCGTCTTGCGGCGCTCGGCCCCCTCGACCATGGCGATCATGCGGTCAAGGAACGTGTTCCCTGGCTCGGCGGTGATGCGCACCTTGATCCAGTCGCTGACCACCGTGGTGCCGCCGGTCACGGCGGAGCGGTCGCCACCGCTCTCGCGGATAACGGGCGCGCTTTCGCCAGTGATGGCAGCCTCGTTGACCGACGCGACCCCTTCGATGATGTCGCCGTCCGAGGGGACCATGTCGCCCGCCTCCACCAGGACGATGCTGCCGGCGGTCAGCTTGTAGGCGGGCGTCGGGATAATCGTCCCGCGCTCCGGGTCGATGATCAGCTTGGCCTGCACGTCCACCCGCTGAGCGCGGAGCGCGTCGGCGGCAGCCTTGCCGCGGCCTTCGGCGATGCTCTCGGCGAAATTCGCGAACAGCACCGTGAACCAGAGCCAGACCGCGATCTGCAGCGCCCACCAGGGACTGGCCCCGGTGACGAATGCGTTGACGGTCGAGGCTGTTGCGAGGACGGCGATGACCTCGGTGGTCAAGATCACGGGGTTCCGGGCAAGCTTGCGCGGATCGAGCTTCACGAAGGAGTCTCGGATCGCGCGAGCCATCACGCTCGAGGACAAGGTGGTCGAGGAGACCGCCGAGCGGCGCTTTACGCCGAGATGGACCGTAGCGTCGGTCATGGGAATCTAACCTCCAAAAGACGTCAATGGCCGGCGACGGCGGCGAGCACCTGGAAGTGCTCGACGATCGGGCCGAGGGCTTGGGCGGGGAAGAACTGCAGGCCGCCCATGATCAGGATCACGCCGATGAGAAGGCTGATGAACAGCGGGCCATGCGTCGGCAGGGTGCCGGTCGACGGCTCGAGCTTCGGCTTGGCGGCGATAGATCCGGCCATGGCCAGAACCGGCACCACATAGGCGAAGCGGCCGAGCAGCATGGCGATGCCGAGGGTCGAATTCCAAAAGGGCGTGTTGGCCGAGAGGCCGGCGAAGGCCGAGCCGTTGTTTCCTGTCGCTGAGGAGTAGGCGTAGAGGATCTCCGAGAGGCCATGGGGGCCGGAGTTCGCCAGCGACTTCAGAGCGACCGGAAGCACCGCCGCGACGGCCGCAAATCCCAGGATCGACAACGGCAGGATCAGCACCGCCAGCATGGCGAACTTCACCTCGCGGGCCTCGATCTTCTTGCCGAGATACTCCGGCGTGCGTCCGACCATGAGGCCGGCCACGAAGACCGCTATCAGCGCCATGACGACCATGCCGTAGAGGCCGGATCCGACACCGCCAGGCAGGATCTCGCCGAGCTGGATCAAGAACATCGTCACGGCCCCGCCGAGCGGCATGAAGCTGTCGTGCATACCGTTGACGCCCCCATCGGACGCGCCGGTCGTCGTGGCGGCCCAAACCGCCGTCGAGGGCGCGCCGAAGCGAACTTCCTTGCCTTCCATGTTGACGGCCGTGCTCGCGTGCACGGCGTGCATGGCCGGCGCGGGTTGCGTTTCGGTCCAGTAGATCGCCGCAGCGCCGGCGGTGACCAGAATGACCATGGTGACGAGCAGCGCGCGAGCTTCCTTGCGAGCCACCACCAGCCGCCCGAAAGCGACGACACAGGCCAGGCTCAGCGTGTTCATCAAGACGATCTCGATGAGATTGGTGATCGCGTTGGGATTCTCGAACGGGTGGGCGGAGTTGGCGTTGAAGATGCCGCCACCATTGGTCCCGAACTGTTTGATGGCTTCCTGGCTGGCGGTCGGATAGAGCGCGATGGTCTGCTTGCCGCCTTCAAGGCCGACAGCGGCGGCGCTGGCAGAGAGCGTCTGAGGTTCGCCAAGGGCCACGAACACCAGCGCCACGACGATCGCGACCGGCAGCAGGACGTAGAGGCTGATCCGGGTCAGGTCGACCCAGAAGTTGCCCAGCCCTTCACCTCGATTGGCGGCGAAGGCGCGAGCGACAGCCGCGGCCATCGCGATGCCCGCGGCGGCCGACAGGAAATTATGCGAGGTCAGGCCCGCCATCTGTGAGAAGGTGGAGACGGTCTGTTCCGGCGTGTAGGATTGCCAGTTGGTGTTGGTGACGAAGCTGATCGCCGTGTTGAACGACAGGTCAGGTGTCAATCCTTTGAACCCCTGCGGGTTCAGAGGCAGCAGATCCTGGAACCGCAGGATCAGATAGAGGACGACGAAACTCGCTATGCTGAAGGCCAGCATCGAGATCGTGTAGGCAAACCAGTTCTGGCTCTTTTCGCGCTCGACGCCGAAGGCCTTGTAAAGCACGCCTTCGACTGGTCGCAGAACCGGGTCGAGCCAGGTGCTCTCGCCCTTCCATACCCTCGCCAAATAGAAGCCAAGCGGGAATGCGATGGCCACTGTCAGGCCAATTGTGAACAGGATCTCAGACCAGCCTGGTAGGTCCATGGCGAGGCCTCCTTCTTCGATGTCTTGGGTTTCGTCACCGGGCCACGCATTAAAGGGCCCGTCAGGGGAGCCTGGCGCCGACTAGAATTTCTCGGGACGCAACAGGGCGGCGATCATGTAGATCGCGATGCCGACACCGCCGGCCCCGTAGAGGATGAGCATCAGCATGGCCTAGGCCCTTCTCAGAAGCATGGCATAGCCGGCGAAGAGGAGGAGGACGACGACACCGCCGGCCAGATAAATCAGATCAGACACAGGCTTCTCCCGGGAAAGAGGAACGGCGAGGCTGATACCCCCGATGACCGTAAAGGGGCCATTCGTAAGCGCGACAAAGGAATCAACGATTCATAAAGGTTCGGCGGAGGTCCCCGGCCGCGGCCGCAACAGATTGGCGCGGCGTCGGGGCCGGGCGGACGTCAACCGGGCCGCGGTCGTTGTCCTGGTCGCTATTCAATCCGACTATGCCCCCAGCCGTGCCTCCAGTGTGGCCAGCCGTTCTCGTAGCCTGACCGCATCGGACGCCAGCAAGCTTTCGGCCGCCCGATCGACCAGTGTTCGCGCTCGTCCGAGGAGCGCGGCGTGCACGTCCGGACGCTGCGTCGTGCCGGCAACGTCGCCGATGGCGCGCAAGAGCCGCAGACTGACCGCCAGGTCCCCCGCGGCATAGTGCCGAATCTGGTCGAAGGCGGTGTTGAGCAAACCTTCGAGGTCGATCCAGGGAATTTCCACTCGTGGCACGTGCGGCGAATCGAACAGCACCGGCGGCGGAGGCGCCCGGTTGCACCAGAGGATCAGGATGCTGCTGAGCTGGTCGATGCAGCTGATAGCCGTGCTGGGGTCGTTCACAGCTGGCGAGATCGCGCGCAGCGCGATGTCGACGATCTGGATGACGCCGAATTCCACGTCCTGCTGCAGCGTGCGGGTCGGCCCGATGTCGAACGCGCTCAAGAGCTCCGCGGCACGCACCGGAGTGACGCGATTCTCGCGCGTCACGTGAACCAGCGGCACGCCGGCCGGAACGAACTGGCCGACGCCCCGCGCAACGCGAATGCGGATGCGCCATGCTTTCCCCAGCTCCATCAGCCGCGCGGTGTCGATGTAGCGGATGTAGCCCGAACGCTGGCTTAGAATAGGCGCGCCGTCTCCGTCGGGCATGGGCCGCTGCTGGGTCGGTTCAACCGCGCTGGCCGGATGTGGCATGAGTTCGTCAATCACACCTTCCGTATCCCGTGCGATTCGATCGACGATGTGGTTGACGCTGATCGCCTGCGAGATGTGGTGGATAAAGAAGATAAGCCAGGCGACAGAGACCAGCGCCAGCAACATGGCGCCGGTGACGCTGACCACTGGCACGAACGCAGCCGGCAAAGACCGCGCCGCGGGCAGCACGGCAATGCAGTAGGTGAAGGTCCCGAGTAGGACCCCGAGTGTCCACTGGGTTGCCCGGTCGCGGACGAAACTGACGAGGATACGCGGCGAGAACTGTGTTGAGGCCAAGGTAAGCGTCATCAGCAGGATGGCAAACACGATCGAGACCACAGTCATGATCGAGGTGGCGATGGCGCTCAGAATCAGCTGCGCCGCCTGGGGGTCGTTCCGTGACGGAAACAGGAACGTTGGAACCCACGCGCTCAACGCCGGCACATGTTCCTCAAGAGATGAAAGCACGGCGCCCACGGCGCCGAACGCAAGCGCGATGAGAAACGGACGCAATAGGAACCCGCCCCGCAGCTCATAGGCGATCGCGCGGATTGTCAGTGACAGTGGACGGGGCATGGTCGGGGCGATCGTTGGCGGTGGATTGCGATCGGGCGACACTACCGCGCCAGCGCGCGATCGTCTTCGAAATCGCAATATCGCACCAGATCAAACGAAGAACTTCAGACGCCGCGTGTCGATCCTCCGCCGCGCCGTTTCAGTGGCGTTCGCCGCCGCCATTCGCGTCCGACCGCCGAGGCGGGCCTTCGCGAGTGGCGGATCGTCGGTCGAACGCTGAAAACAGGATCACAAACATCGTCAGCCCCAGTGACGCGGCGACGATGACCGACAGGAAGACGTGAATGAACTGAGCCACTTTCACAAATCCTGAATTGTTGCGTGACGAGCGATCGCGTTGGGCGTCCGCCGCCGGAACCGAAGGCGGCCGAGCCTATTTCGGGCCGAGCGAGGCCACATTGCTCAAGAACCTGACGCCGGGCGTCCGAATGCCACCGTCAGGTACGCTCCGACGATCTCGATGAATTGGTCTGGATCCTTTGGACGTTCGTACCCGGCGGGACGGGGGCCGACGCCGAGCACGCAGCCGCCGTCATGTCCCGCCACGACCGGCCAGAAGCCATAGGCCGATTTCATGAACGGATAGGTTTCCGCGCGGAGGTGAACACCGATTTCGAGGGCCCCCGCAGCCGCCTCTTCCTCCGCGGGGGTAATCTCGGCTCCGCCCGCCCGCGCGGCGAGCCGCAGCGCGCCGGCGCCGTGTATGAAGATCACCGAAGGCGCGAGGAAGATCCGGCTAAGGGCAGTCGCCGCGCCCGCGACAATCTCGTCCCGCGATCCGGACTGGATGACAACATGCGCCAGGTTCTGCAGCGCGCTCGCCTGTTCGGCGGCGCGTTGCGCCGCCTGTTCACGCCTGCGGGATTGCGCCGCCAAAGCGCTGACGATGATGGAGATCACCAACAGCACGGCCGCGGCCCAGATGTCGGTGGGTCGGGCGATCTCCAGGCTGAATTTGGGTTCCGTGAAGAAATAATCGAAGGCCAGCACGCCGGCGACCGTGGCGGCGAGCGACGGCCCGAACCCGAAAACCGTCGCCGCGGCAATCACCGGCAAGACGTAGATCAAGCTGAGGTTCGGCGCGCCGGCCACCTGCTCGGCGCCGAATGCCACGGCCGTGGCGAGCGCGACAAAGATCAGCGACACCCCGTAGCGGGCCAGCGGCGATGGCCGCGCAGGTGCGTTGCTGCGCCCGTGCAATGAGTCCCCGGCGAAGACTTGTCGAATAGAGATCGGTCGATCCGACGCCGTCAGTATTTCCGACATGATCTGCTCCTGCCTGGGGAGGACCAGCGCGCGGACGATGCCAAACTACGGCCCGGGCGCATAAAGGTTCAATATGGATCTGTAGTTGAGGCTCCGAAGGCGCGCGCGGTGGCCGGGCCAGGTCCGACAGGCGCCTAGAAGGTCAATGGCATGACCACATCGAGTCCAATCGTGACCTGATCCTTGTCCAGGCCTGGGCCGCCGTTGAACGGGCGGCCGCTAGACAGGGCCAGATCATAGCGGATCTCCGGCCGCACGATGAGGCCGTCGATGAGCTTGGGCAGCTTGCGCGGCTTGATGTTCAGCCCGAGGGTCAAGGCGCCGTAGGTGACCGGGCCGGCGCCATAGGAATTGTTCGGCCGGCCCAGCTCGGCGTTCACGTAGTCCTCGTTGCCCGGAAAGCCGGCCACATAGAAGCCCTGCGCGTCGCGCCACGCCTCCACGCGCAGCCCGGCCGTGGTGATCGAGGAGAGGGGATAGGTCAGGTACTCAGCGACGCCGCCGCCAGTGGCGTTGAACCCGTCGTCCTTGATATAGTTCAGCTCGGTGACCGAGGTCAGCTTGTCGTTGACCTTCCAGGTGATCACGACGTCGCTCAGATAGCGCATCTGGTCGTGGATGTTGACTCCCGGCGGGAAGGGGGACGTCGCCGGATCTTCCGGACCGATGTGCGTCAGCGCCAGCACGGTCAGGTTCTTGAAGTTCAGGCCGATGCCGCCCAGGAAGTGGAACTGGCCATCATTGTAGCCGCCGCCCGACCCCAGGGAGGTGTTCACCCCGGTCGTGTAGCCCAGGTACAGATCCACCAGCGCATTGATGTGGGTGGTGGTCAGGATACCAGTATGCTTCAGCGGGATACCGAAGTTGAATATGTAAGTCTTCGAATAGAAGAAGTTGCCCGTCGGATCGATCACTTCATTGCCCAGCGGCGTGGAGAACTGTCCGAGCTTAACGTCGATACCGCCCGGGGTCAGAACTGGAATGTGGGCGAGGACGCTGGCCTCGACCAGGTCGAAGGAGTTTCGATAGCGCGTCTGGTGATCGCCCTCACCGAGGAAATGGGTGAACTGCGAGTCCATCCCGTACATGCCCTGCAGCTTGAAGCCGAAGTCGATGCCCGTGGACTTCGGATCCGGGTCGCGTTCCGCCGTCAGGGCAAACTGGTTGAGCACGACCTGGTTGGCCTTGTCGGTGAAGAGGTGGCCGAAGTTGACGCCGTTCGACGGATCGGCCGGATTCATCGTCGCGCCAGCTTCGATATGGCCGCTCAGTTTGATCGACCTCACCCAGGAATCGAACGTGACCGGGGCGGGCGCGGCGGCCGGCGACGGTGTTGCGGGCGGGGCGGTGGCCTGGTCGTCGGCAGAGGCGGCGCCGGCCATCAGCATCGTGGCGGCGACGGTCGCGAACACAGTGGTGGTTCGATATTTCATGACATTCGTTTCCTGTACGATAATATAGGCAATACTTTTGGCCATTCGGCGCATCAAATCCGAGATATGAACTCCGATAGTGCGCACGCTGAGCGTGCGCGACACCTGACTGCGACATCACCGTTTCAATCACGCCCCTCAGAGCGTCGCGTTCCTTTACGCCCAGGTCGCATAAGGACGCTATTCGTCTTGTGGTTGAGCCACATAAACCAAACGTAAGCGACCGGCCGCCGGCCCAAAGGCGGCGGCGGCGCGGCGATCTGCGTCGCGTCGCGGTCACCGTCGTGACAGCCAGTGCAGGCCTGCTCAGGTGAACAGGCGTGCCACGCCGTAGACGACGCAGCCGGCGACCAGCAGGAAACCTCCCGCGCTGCACGCTACGAAAGCCCGGCCGCCCCAATTGCGCTGGGCCGGCGGCGCGAGGCCGTTCCGGACGCCGCGGCCCACGGGGCGCGTCGGCGGATGACGTGGATGGCGCCTCGGATCGGGCACGGCCGGCCCTGGCGGCGGCGGCGCCGCAGCGCTTCGGCGGATGAACGGGGCCATGAGCAGCAGGGGATCAAGAGAGGGTGTGGCCATAATCATGGGCTCCTGAGACCGCGGTTCTAAGCTGCCCGAACCGGGTCCGGCGCCGACCGCGAATGCTCCCGCGCCGCGGGCCAGCCGGGAGCGGCGCGGACGTCCAAATCGGCGGCGAACCTATGCTTGAGCGCGGGGCGGGCGAGGGGCGCGCGCAGGACGCCGATCGCGACGGAGAGCGCGAGCACAATACAGATGGCCGCGAAGAGGCGGCGGGCGAACGGCGTGGGAGCGGATGTCGAATAGGTCATGCGAGTCACTGGGCAGGCGCCCTATCCGGCCTTCCGAAGTGGCGCGGGCCGATTGAGCGTGTAGGTGACCAGCCGGCCTTGAGCGCGGTCGATGAGTACGCTGCCGATGCTGTAACGGAGGGCGGCCAGAACATTGCGCACCGTCGCGCCATCGCCGGGACTGGCCAACTGGATCATCAGGGCGCCGCCGTCGCGAAGCAGGCGAACGGTACGGCGCACCGTGGCGGCGAGGTCTCCCGCCGTCATTTGCCCGACCACCAGCAACAGGTCGCCGCTCTCGTCGGCGCCGTGGCTGGTTGCTTCGAGGGCGCATTCGACACGATCGAAGCCCCGCCGGCACAGGGCGACGGTCGCCGCCAGGCCGGAGGGACCCGCGACGCAGATACGATCGCCGGGACGGGCGATCTTCAAGGCGATGGCGCGGTCGACCACCTGGGCGGGCGTGGCCTGAATGTCGCCGGCGAGACCGCTCATGCCAGCGCCTCCGGGCGCCGGTCCTGTGCGGGCCGTTCGAGAGTCAGGCTCTCTCCGGCGTGAATACGGCGGCTGGAGATGAGGGCCATGAGGTCGAAATCGGCGCGGCAGTTGGGCGCGCCCGCGGACGCCACCCGGGCCACCCGGGCCAGCAGCGGGTCGTAGACCGGTCGGCCGCGCGCGTCGTCAACGGTGACGGCGTTGCGGCCGGCGCGCCAGGTGGCGTGGTCGAAGGTGAAGATCACCTCGCCTGCCCGGAACAGGCGGGCGGCTACCAGGACTTCGCGCTCATCGACGCGCCGGATGATCAGGTCGCCAGTGGCGGTGAGGTGGGACGACGGCGACAGGGTGGACTGAGCGAACTGGAGTTCCATCGAGATGGATCCCGAAAACCGCACTAGAAGCCGGTGCGATCGGCCCAAATCCTATGCTGCCGATGGGCATAAGGCTTCAATATGGGAGATGGTCGGCGGGCGTAAGGGCCGCATAAACGGGGTTGACGCGCAGGTTGGGTGGGGCGCTCGCCCTTGCGGGCTGGCCGACCTATCCATCCGGATGGCCTGGGCGGCCAGCACGTCGACAGGACCGACTCGGCGGTGCGCGTCACCCACCTGCCGACGGGCATCGTCGTCACCTCGTCTCAGGGCCGGCGGCTTCAGAAGTTGTAGGACGCCTGGACCTTGAACAGGGCCGGAGCGACCAGTTGGCCCGCCGAGTCGGCCGCGCCCGGCAGGACGGAATTGACGTGCTGATAGATCGGCAGAGCCACATCCGCATAGAGGCGCACCCGCTTGATGCGGACTTCGAGACCCGGTGCGATGAGCAGCCGTTCATAACCGCTGTTCGGCGGCGCGGCGTTGTCGCCCGTATCGTGACCCCGAAGGCTGTTGATCAGCTGCAGGCCGGGCGCGATGCGCGAGATCACCCCGAAGGCGCCCAGATTGTAGTTCGCGCCGATGGCGGCGTCGAATTCGTCGCCCGGCCGGTAGCTGTCGCGGGTTGCGACGGCGACCTGGTACTTGGCCTGGACGAAATAGCCGATCCGCCCCGCCGCGCCGATCCGGCCGACATGGTAGCCGCCGAAAACCAGGTCGGTGCTGCCCGTCCCCGGCAGGGTGTCCCGATCGAATTCGGCCCCGCCCAGGGGTCCCAGCGGGCTGGCGTAGGCCCCGGTCGGCAACTTCACCCCGAGGCTCACGCCCGTGGACATGTCGGGAGAGAAGCCCGTGTAGAGGCCGGTGAGCACCAGATCGCCCAGGGAGGTGATATGGCCGGCGTAGAGGCTGCCGGCCGGGCCGGCGACGGTCCCGTCGTCGGTGGAGACGAAGGTGCGGTCATAGATCGGCAGCTCCGCCATGATCGTCCACCTGTGGTTGATCATGTACTGTCCGCCGAAGGTGTAGAAGTTCGTGGTGATGCGCTTGTCGCCGTTGTCGGCGGCCGGCGCCGCCGAGCCGAACTCCCAGTTCCGGTTCTGGTTCATCGAGCTGTAGCGGAACCAGCCGGTGAAGCCCGAGGGCGAGTCGGCCGGCATCAGCGTTCCGTCGCCGATGTCGAAGATTCCGCAGCCGCAGGCGCAGGCCCGGGCGAGCGAGGGGGCGAGGGCCGAGAGGCCAAGCAGAGCGGCAAGGGCCGCCAGACGGGCGACCGAAGTGGGTTTCGTCATGAAGTCAGGTCCTGAATGATCCTGCCGCGCGAACGCGGCGAGGCCCGCGGGCGAGGCGCGGGCGGCGAGGGTGATCAGACCAGGACGGGCGGGGCGTGTGACGGCGGCGGCGGCGCGGCCAGACCTCGACCGGGGGCGAGATCGGGCGGCGTGGCGACCGTCGCGGGCGCTGTGGCCAGGGTGAGGCCGCTGGCGACTCCCGTCAGCGGCGGAGCGACCGCCACCCCGTGCCCCGCGAACGGACAGGGCCCCCCGTCGTGACCGGCCTTGCCGCTCCTGTGGTCAGGCGCTCCGGGGCCGGCGACGATGGTCTCGGGGCCGTGGCCGGTGCAGATGACCAGGGTGGCGGTCCTGCCCCTGGCCGCCACCATGAATCCCGGCGGCGAGGCGACACCGGCCATCAGGGCGAGGAGCGCAAGCAGCACTCCAAGGCCCCATCGGCGATTCGTCACTGGCGCGCGCCACGTCATGGCCGACCCTATAGACCGCGATGCGGACGAGACGCGAGTCCGGCGGGGGGACTCAAGCCGGGCATTAGCAAAGCCAATTTGACCCCTGGCGCGCGGGGCCTGTAGGCCGCCAGCTGGCGCCATGCGGAAACCGGAGACGACAGTGCACACAGGGCCCCTGACCCGGCGGGCGATGTCGGCGAGCCTCGCCGCGACCCTCGCCGCCTGCGCGCCCCGGTCCGCCGGCAAGAACGCCGGTCCGCCGGTGCGCATCGGCTTCCAGCGCGGCGGGGTGTTGCTGCTGGCCAAGGCGCGGGGCGGGCTCGACCAGGCCCTGGCCGGCCGGGCGGCGGGCGTGCAGTGGGTGGAGTTCCCGTCCGGTCCGCCGCTGATGGAGGCCCTGGGCGCCGGGGCCATCGACCTGGGCGCGGTGGGCGAATCGCCGCCGATCTTCGCCCAGGCGGCCGGCTCGCCGATCGTCTACGCGGCCGCCCAGCCGGTGAGCGGCGCGGCGTCGGCCCTGCTTGTGCCGGCCGCCTCGACGGCGCGGCGCCTCGCCGACCTGAAGGGCAGGCGCATCGCCTTCACCAAGGCCAGCTCGGCGCATCTGTTCGTGCTGGAGGCGCTGAAGCAGGCCGGAATGACCCTGGCCGACATCCGGCCCGCCTATCTGTCGCCGGGCGACGCCGCCGCGGCGTTCTCCTCGGGCTCCATCGACGCCTGGTCCACCTGGGACCCCTACTACGCCCTGGCGCAGCGCAACCAGAACGCCCGGGCGATCCTCACCGGGGAATCCCTGCCGCGCACCAACGCCTTCCTGGTGGCCTCGCGGGCCTTCGCCGAAGACGGCCGCGGGGCCCTGGCCGCGACGCTGGGGGCGCTGAAGGTTCAGGCCGCATGGGGCGAGGCGCACCGGGACGAGGTGGCGGCGGTGATCGCCCGGGCGACCGGTCTGCCACCGGAGATCGCCGCGGCGACGCTGCGGCGCGGCCCCTTCGCCGTGCGGCCGATCGACGAAGCGACCATCGCCGAGCAGCAGGCCTGCGCCGACCTGTTCTTCGCGGTCGGGGCGCTTCCGAAGGCGGTGGACGTTCGCACCGCGGCCTGGCGGCGTTGGCCCGGCTGACCGGCCGGATCAGTCCTCGGCGGCGTGCGGATCGACGTCTTGGATCGGCAGATCCCAGTGGTTGGCGGTGAGTTCCCAGCGGCGCTGTTCGGCCCTGGCCTCGGCGGCGCGGTCGGCGAACAGCTGGTGGTCGACCTCGGACTCGTGCTCGGCGCCGGCCGGATTCGGATAGGTGATGATCACCCGGTAGTCCCAGCGGGCGTCCTCGCTGGTGTGCAGGCCCGGCCGGGTGACCGTATAGCCGGTGACGTAGCCGAGTTGCTTCTCCCGGTCGAGGATGGCGATCTGGTAGGTCTGGAAGATGTTCCACCATTCGGCCTGGTAGCCATACTTCACCCGGTAGACCCACTCGACGACATAGGGCTTCGCGGCGGGCCGGGCGGGCGCCGGCTGGGCGTGGGCCGCGAAGGCCGGCGCCAACAACGCGGCGGCGGCCAAGGCGGCAGGGTGTGGGCGGATTGTCATCGGTCGGTCCTCGGATGTGAGGGATGGCGGGGAGAGATCATTCGGCGGCGATGGCGGCGAGTCGCCGCTCACGGGTCCAGCGGTTTTCCGGCACGGGCAGGCCCAGATGCCCGCGCAGGGTGTCGTGTTCGTATTCGGTGCGGAACAGGCCGCGGGCCTGCAGGATCGGCACCACCCGCTCGCGGAAGAGGGCGAACTCGCCGGGCCGGGAGATGCGATAGATGAAGCCGTCGGCGGCGCGGCCGGTGAACCAGCGCTCGATGCTGTCGGCGATGGTCTCGGGCGACCCGACGAAATCGTCCCTGGGGCGACCGAAGCGCCAGGCGGCCTGGCGCAGGGTAAGGCCCTCGGCGCGGGCCGTGCGGATGATGCGCTCGGCGGCGCCCTTGTAGCTGTTGAGGCTGAGGTTGGAGACGTCCGGGAACGGCTCGTCCAGCGGATACTGCCGGAAGTCGTGGTAGCCGAATGCGCGGCCGAGCTGCACCAGCAGCTTGCCCTCGTCGAGCCTGCCGCGCTGGGCCCCGGCCAGAGCGCGGGCCTCCTCGTCGGTGTCGGCGATGATCGGGGTCAGCCCGGGCAGCAGGTGGATCTGGTCCGGATCGCAACCCAGGGCCGCGGCGCGCGCCTTGACGTCGGCGTAGTAGGCCCGGGCGTCGTCGAAGTCGTCGACGCCGGCGTAGGTTCCATCGGCGATCCGGGCGGCCAGGTCGCGCCCCTCGTCGCTGACGCCGGCCTGGAAGATCACCGGCTGGCCCTGCTTCGAGCGGCTCAGCGCCAGCGGGCCGGCGACCGAGAAGAACTCGCCCTTGTGGTTGAGGGCGTGCTGCCGGCTCTTGTCGAGGAACACCCGCCGCTCGCGATCGCGCGGGAAGGCGTCGTCCTCGTAGCTGTCCCACAGCCCCTGCACCACCTCGACGAATTCGCGGGCGCGGCGGTAGCGTACGGCGTGATCGATGTGCTCCTCGCGGCCATAGTTGCGCGAGGCGCCCTCAAGGCCGGTGGTGACCACGTTCCAGCCGGCGCGGCCATGGCTGATGGCGTCCAGCGAGGCGAACTGGCGGGCCACGTTGTAGGGCTCCCAGTAGGAAGTGGTCAGGGTGCCGACCAGGCCGATGCGGCTGGTGGCGACGGCCACGGCCGACAACAGGGTGAGCGGTTCGAGGCGGTTGAGAAAGTGCGGCGCCGTGTCGGGGGTGATGAAGGGGCTGTCGACGATGAACACCAGGTCGAACCTGGCCGCCTCGGCCAGGCGGGCGTTGTCGATGTACCAGTCGATGTCGATGCTGGCGTCGCCGTTCAGCTCCGGATCGAGCCAGCTGGTCTGATCGGATCCGACGCCGGCGAGGATGGCGCCCAGCTTGATATGGCGGGGTCTCGGGCTGGACATGCGGCCTCCAGGGTTGCGGAGACCCGGCATTAGGGGCTTATCCTTTTGAAATAAAACGAGATGTCGAAATGCCTTCTATGAGGCGTCGTGATGCGGCCGACGGCCGCCGGGTTTGCTGACCCGGGTCTGGGGACGAGGCCCGCGTGAGCAGGGTTTCTAACAGCGAGCTTTTGAATTTCTGGATTCAATATGGGCCATTTTCAAACTCAACTGTTCTCGCCGACCGGCGGACCTTAAGTGCGATTCCGGGACGGCCCATGACCTTGGCCCTCCTGGGAACTCCGCCGATCGCCTCAGCTCCGCAGCGCCGCTCATCCTGGTTCCGCCCGGGCGGAACCGCCGCGCAACGGCGGCGAACGTGAACGCGTCGCCGCAATGGGCCACGGAAGGGGGCGCCGATCCGCGCCTCGACGGCATCCTCGCCGACCTGCGCAGGATCAGGATCCGCTCTCACCAGGCCCGCTATGGCGACAGGCCCCCGCCCGAACTGCCATCACGTACGGTGATCATCGAGGTCGTCGACGGCCTGGTCGCGTCGCTGTTCCCGCGCCACTACGGCCCGCCCGGACTGACCGGCGAGAGCCTCGACGCCTTCGTCGCCGAACGGCTGACCTCGGCCCTGCGGTCGCTGGAACGACAGGTTCGTCTGGAACTCGACCTGGCCGACGGCCAGGAGGCCGGCCCCGCCGCCGAGGCCACGAAGCGGGCTTTCGAGATCACCTGCGCCTTCGCCGGCCGCCTCGCCGGCATCCGCGCGGTGCTCGAGAGCGACATCCAGGCGGCCTATGAGGGGGATCCGGCGGCCACCAGCCTCGATGAGGTGATGGCCTGCTACCCGGGGGTCACGGCGATCATCCGCCACCGGCTCGCCCATGCACTGTTCCGGCTCGGGGCGCCGATCCTCGCCCGGATCATTTCCGAATTCACCCATTCCCTGACCGGCATCGACATCCATCCCGGCGCCGAGATCGGCGAGGGCCTGTTCATCGATCACGGCACGGGGGTGGTGATCGGCGAGACCGCGATCATCGGCCGCCGCGTGCGGCTCTATCAGGCCGTGACCCTGGGCGCGCGGCGTTTCAGGGTCGACGACCGGGGCGCCCTGCTGAAGAAGTATCCGCGCCACCCGATCGTCGAGGATGATGTCGTGATCTACGCCGGCGCGACCATCCTGGGGCGGATCACCATCGGCCGGGGCTCGGTCATTTCCGGCAACGTCTGGCTGACCGAGGCCGTGCCGCCCGGCAGCACCATCACCCAGGCCAAGGCCCGCAGCGACGCCTTCGAGGACGGCGGCGGCATCTGACCCTGGCGCCTTGGCGCCCCCTCCCCCCATTGCGCCGCCCCCGCCGCCGCTTACAAATGGCGCGGACAGGCGGCCGGAACACGCGCCGTGTGACGCAACAGAAAAGCAACGGGAGAGAGACGCATGACTGACATCCTCGATCTGAACGGGCGCGTGGCCCTGGTCACCGGCGCCGGCCAGGGGGTCGGCCGGCAGATCGCCCTTCACCTGGCCGCGCACAACGCCGGCGGGGTGGTGGTGAACGACTATGTGCTGGCCCGCGCCGAGGCGGTCGCCGAGGAGATCCGCGCCGCCGGCGGCAAGGCGCTGGCCCTGCAGGCCGACGTCTCCGACCACGCCAACGTCAAGGACATGGTGGCCCGGGCCACCGCCGAACTGGGACCCATCGGCGTGCTGGTCAACAACGCCGGCAACGCCGGGGCGACGCCATCGGCGGATTTGGGCAAGCCGTTCTGGGAAACCTCGCCGGAGGTGTGGAACAGCTTCCTGGGGGTGAACCTCTACGGGGTAATCAACTGCACCGGGGCGGTGATTCCAGGCATGATCGCCCGCGGCGCGCCCGGACGGATCATCACCATCATCTCCGACGCCGGCCGCTGGGGCGACGCCGGGCTGGAGATCTACGCCGGGGCCAAGGCCGGCGCCGCCGGGTTCATGCGCTCGGTGGCCCGCACGCTGGGCCGCTACGAGATCACCGCCAACTGCGTGGCCATCGCCCTGACGGCGACGCCGGCGGTGGAACGCACCCTCAAGGGCGATCAGGAGCGGCTGAAGCGCACGCTCGAGAAATACATCATCCGCCGCCCCGGCCAGCCTACCGACATCGCCAACATGGTGCTGTTCCTGGCCTCCGACGCCAGCCCGTGGATCACCGGCCAGGTCTATCCGGTCAACGGCGGCTTCACCTTCGCGCTTTAGGCGGCCGGACCGGATCCGAACGCCTCAAGGCCGTGGGCTGAAGGGCGAGTCCCCTCCGTTCAGGCGGCATCACCTGAACGGAGACCGTCCTGGCGGGGACGCATGTCGGGGCCGACCATGGCGGCGCCCCTTGATCCAGGACATGGCGGGGAGGGCGAATAGCGCCTACAAGGGTTCATATTGAACCGGAATCGGGGGTTCGGATTTTCCGCCCAGGAGTTCTGGCCATGCGACATCGATTTCTAGCCCTCATGCTGGGCGCAACAGCCGCCGCCATGGCCCTCGCGGCTCCGGCCGCGGACATCCCGGCGAAAACGCCCGCGCGGACGCCGTGCTTCCGATCCCAGGACTGGAGCGGCTGGAAGGCCACGCCGGACGCCAGGTCGCTCTACATCGGCGTCGGCGGCAACCGGATCTACCGGCTGGATATGGCTTCGGCCTGCCCCGCGCTGAACCAGATCGGCGTTCACCTGGTGACCCGGACCCGTGGCAGCGGCTGGATCTGCCATGCGCTGGATGTGGACCTCAAGGTGTCCGACGGCCGGGCGTTCATGAGCGCCTGCATCGTCAACGGCCTGACCGTCCTGTCGGCCGACGAGGCGGCGGCGCTTCCGAAGGCGCTCCGGCCCTAGATCCAGACCTTCAGAGCCTTTCTGACCCGATCTGAGCCCCTCGATCAGATCGGGAGAGAGTCTGCGCGATCGGCGCCGCCGTCCGGTCCGCGAGCCGCCACATGAACAATTATTCATAACACGGTACCTTGTAACACACGGTAGCTGGCGATAGACAGGAGCTCTGACGAAGGAGCGATGTCTCGTGGCCGAAGCGGTGCAGATACAGTTGAAGAAGGGGGTGCTGGAGCTGTGCGTCCTCGCCCTGCTCTCCCGGGGCGACGCCTATGGCTATGAGATCGCCAGCCGCCTGGCCGAGGGGATCGGAATGGGCGAGGGCACCATCTATCCGCTGATGCGCCGCATGCAGGCCGACGGCCTGGTGGCCACCTATCTGGTGGAGAGCCCCACGGGGCCGCCGCGCAAATACTACCGTCTCACTGACGAGGGCCGCAGCGCCTACGAACTTCAGAAAACCGAGTGGTCCGCCTTTTCGGCGGCCGTGGACGCCATACTGGGAGGGGCGCAATGACCCGTCAGGACTTCATCACCCGGCTGCGCGCCGGCCTGGGCGGTCTGCCGCCGACAACCGTCGCCGAGATCGTCGGCGACTATGAGACCCATTTCGCCGAGGCCCTGGCCGCCGGCCGAAGCGAGGCCGAGGTGGCCGCCGCCCTGGGCGATCCGGAACGCCTGGCCCGCGAACTGCGCGCCGAGGCCGGGCTGAAGCGCTGGGAGGCCGAGCGCAATCCGTCGGCCGCGGCCAGCGCCGTGTTCGCCGTGTTGGGCCTGGGCGCCATCGACGTGCTGATCCTGCTGCCCATCCTGCTGTCGATCGGCGGGACGATCCTGGGCTTCTTCATCGCCGCGGTGGCCATGTTCGGCGTTGGCGGGGTGCTGATGGTGGCCGGACCGTTCCTGGTCCACACGGCCCCGGCGGCGGCCCTGATCCTGGCCGGCCTGGGCGTCATGGCCCTGGGAACCAGCTTCGGGGCTCTGGCCACCATCGCCTCCGTCGGCTGCACCAACGCCCTGGTCTGGTACGGCCGCCTGCACCTGCGTCTGCTCAAACCCGCCCTCGAACCCCAGGGGACCGCCACATGATCCGCACCCTCGCCACCATCGCCGCGGTCAGCTTCCTCCTGGCCATCGCCTGTTTCGGAGGGGCCTTCGCCATCGCCGGCGGCCCGTTCCATATCGATGACGGCTGGCGGTTCCACCACGGTCACTGGGGGATCGACGACGAGGACGAGGGCAACGTCGTCGCCCCCACGTCAAACCAGGCCATCGAGGCCCCGCGGAACAGCCTCTGACGCCCGGGTCGACGTCACCCAAGCCGGAACGGTTCAGGCCGGCGGCGCGTCATGGCACTGGCCGTCATCGGTTCCGATGATGTGGACCGCGGTGGCCAGCCAGCCGTGAGGGCCGCCGACCTCGGCGACCAGCGTGGCCAGATTGCCGAAACGATAGACAAAACTGCAGGCGTTCGAGCCCGGCGCGATCGTGCAGTAGGTCCCGCCGCCGTCATAGGCCTTGGCATACCAGCCTTCGGGCAGAGCCGAGGACAGGCTGACCGCCCCGGACAGGGTTTGATCGCGGTGGTCGCAGGCGGTCATGGCGTTCAATTCGGGCCCGGCGCGGCCGCCCGAGGCCGAAAGGGTGCGCTGCTGCCTGAGGCTGTAGGTGATCGTGGCCGGACCCGCCTGCAGCGTCACCGTGGCCGGCCCTTCCGGGTCGATCGGTGGCGGCAACGGCGCCGGCGTACCGGCCGCGACCGCTTTCTTGCCGAAGAAGCAAACATGCTCTTCGATTTCGACGATCACCGTGCCGCAGGCGGCGCCGGAGGGGCAAGATTCCTCGGCCAGGGCCTCATAGACGTCAGCGGCGGCGGGCGCGGCCTTTCCCGCGCCTTCTCCGTAGCACTCGGCGTCTTCGAATCCGCCGAAGCGGTCAGCGATGACAGCCGCGCAGGCGGGGCCCGCCACCAGGCTGGCGATCAGGCCCAGGGCGATGAGGGGGGCGGGCAGACGCACAGGCTTCGCACGCGATCGGGTCCACATGTCAAATCTCCGGAGGCGCAAGGTTCGAGGGCACGATGATCGCCGATCAGTGCTGGCACTCGGCCGAGCGGCGCCAGATACTGCCGTTCTGCCAGTAGAGATAAAGGTTGTCAGGGCTGACCCGGGCATGCAGCCCGCCCGCCCACTGGTCGGCCACCACCTCGCCAGGACCGGTGTGACCGGAAGACGCGCTGTTGTACTCGTTGCGGAATTTCAAGCTTTCGCCATTCTGCACGATCGACGTCGGCAGTTCCGGCGATCCCGGTTGCGCGCGGCTGCACCAGCCTCCGGTGAGATTGCCGCCGTCCTGGACTGACGGCACTGGACCAGGGCCGTCGCCGCCGGTTCGGACCGACCGGTCCGTCGTCGCCGGCCGCGAGCGCGTCACCACGCACCCCTTGGGAAGCGGTTGCAGAGCCTGTGGCACAGGGGGCGCTTGGCCAGGCCCCGCCGTGCAAACGATCACGACGTGCATCAACGTCGCCGAGGCCGGCGGCGCCTCAGCCAGTGTCGCCGCCAAAGCCATCACCGCCAGAAGCGCAACGCAGCCGGTGCTGAGTTGCCCCCCACCTGGCCGACGAACGGCGAGCAGGGGGCGTCTTTCGAAACCGGACAACACAAAATGCAGCTTGCGAGGTGACCACGATTTCATTGGCGCTCTCCACCTGAGAATTCAATACAACAGAGCCTTGAAAAATCAAAGGCGCGGCTGTCGCGTATTCTGTCAGCACAGAGCTCGCGAATGTTGGCCGCTGACCTTAAAACTTCCTGACTCTTCAGGACCAGAACGTCGCAGACCGCGACCACCAGGGAAAAGGCGGCCTCCTGAAGGTTGTGCGCGCCATTCGCCCGGCTCGCGGATTTCGGGGCTCAAGCTCCACCATATCGGCGACCGTTCAGGCGCCGCGCGCCGCCCGGGTCCCGCTATTTCGTCGCCGATGGCAGATAATTGTTGGTTAACCAACAACTGAATGGTAGGACAGTCGGGTCGCCGCCACGCCGCGCGATCGAGGGCGGGAGCGACGACGAGGAAGCGCCAGGAGATGCAACGCCCATGACTGCGCCCAAGTCCGAATATGACGTCATCATGGTGGGCGGGGGCGTCAACGGCCTGGCCACCGCCGCCTATCTGCAGAAGGCGGGTCTGAGCGTGGCGGTGTTCGAACGCCGCGACGAGTCGGGCACCTTCTGCGCCACCGAGGAGGTGCTGCATCCGGGCGTCAAGCTCAACCTGCACGCCTCGCTGCTGCTGACCCACTACGGGCCGGCCTTTGTCGACCTGGAGCTGGAACGGTTCGGCCTGGAGCTGCTGCGCCCGCCCGGCGCCGCCTTCGGCTACTTCTATCCGTTCCTGGACGGTAACGCCGTGCTGTTCTCTGCGCGCGACGCGCGGGAGACCTATGAGGCGTGGAAGCGCATCTCACCCAAGGACGCCGAGACCTACCGCGCCATCACCAACTTCTTCGGCCCGATGATGCCGGCGATGTTCCACGGCGGCTATGGCGACAAGCCCACCGACGAGAGCTTCCTGAACCTGCTCGAGGCCTACGGGAAGATCCCGATCTTTCCCAAGGACTGGCTGTGGATGACCGGCGTGGAGTTCGTCGACTGCCTGTTCGAGAACGAGCAGATCAAGGTGGCGGTGCTCAGCTATCCGGCGACCTCGGGCGTCGAGGGTATCGCCAGCCGGCTGAGCGGCCCTCTGGCAGTGCTCAACTTCCTGCTGATGTTCTCGGTCGAGGGCGGCTACACGGCCCGGGGCGGCAGCCACGGCCTGACCCACTCGCTGGTGCGCTGCTTCGTCCACCACGGCGGCAAGATCTTCTACAACTGCCCGGTCGAGAAGGTGACCATCGAGAACAACCAGGCCACCGGCGTGTCGCTGTCGAAACTGGCCTGCTATCCGGAGGCGCAGTTCAGGGCCCGCAAGGCAGTGATCAGCGACCTGAGCGCCAAGCCCACCTTCTTCGGCCTGGTCGGCGAGGAGCATCTGACGCCGTCGGCGCGGGTGGCGCTGAAGAAGTTCGACTATCGTGGCTCGACCCTGTTCACCAACTACTATGTGACGGACGAGCGGCCGAAGTTCGCCTGCTCGGAAAAGTTCCCTGAGGTCAACAACACCTTCGTCTACAACTTCGGCGCCGAGACCATGGACGACGTGGCGCGGCTGATCGACAATGTCATGGTCCGCGACCTGCCGCCCGACCCGCCCATCGTCTGGGGAGCGGCCTTCAACTACTGCATCGCCGACCCCACCCAGGCGCCCCCCGGCCAGTACACCCTGCTGAGCTGGGCCATCGTGCCCTATGAGATCCGCCCTCTCGGCGGCCCGGAAAAATGGGACGACATCCGCGAATCCTACGCCGACAAGGTCGAGGAGGTGTTCGCCCGGTACCTGCCCAACCTGAAGTCGGCCAAGATCGCCCGCTATGTGAACACCCCGCACGACTATGTGCGGCGCAACCCGCACTGCGGCGGCAACATGCATCCCAGCGGCTCGGTCAGCGAAGCGCAGATGTGGTCGTGGAAGCCGTTCTCCGGCTGCGGCGCGCCGAAGACCCCCATCGACAGCTTCTACATCTGCCAGTCCGGCGGCTCGGCAAACTACACCAACCTGGGCGCCGGCTATGCGGCCGCCTGCGAGGTGCTGGCCGACACCGGCGCGGAGCGCCCCGACTGGTGGAAGGCCAAGGCGTTCGACGGGGCCACCGAACTGCTGCGCCGCCAGGGCGTCACCCAGAGGTTCAGCGTCGACTAGACGAGAGAGATTGGAAGCCTGCGCTTTCGGAGAGACATCAATGTCGGACACTCAACAGTATGACGTGATCGTGGTGGGCGCGGGCCACAACGGCCTGACGGCCGGGGCCTATCTGTCGCGGGCCGGGGCGCGGGTGCTGGTGGTGGAGCGCCGCCACGAGACCGGCGGGGCCCTGGTCACCGAGGAGTTCTCC
>CAIXWN010000091.1 GCA_903923135.1 uncultured Caulobacteraceae bacterium
CTCACCCGAAAATGCGCGGCCGCCTGGCGGCGCGACATCCGTCCCGCCGCCACCTCGTCCACCACCCGTATGCGAAGATCGTCCGAATGCGCAGCGCCCATGTTCGCCTCCTCGAATCAGAGGTCCCATCGACTCACGCCCTGCCTTCGAGGAAAATCCCCCCAGCGATCACATTCGATTCATCTCAACAGGCGTTTGCGCTAGGGCGCCCGACGTCGGCTGCGCCGCCGGCGGCGAAGGCCAGGGCGGCCACCCGACAGGCCGAGGCCAGGGGGCGCTCGCCACGGCCTTCGTCGATCCTGATCAGCAGGGCGGGCAGGGTCAGGCCGAGCGCTGTCGCCGCACGCTCCAGAACGGTCCAGAATTCCGCTTCCAGGGCGATGGACGTCGCGTGGCCGGCCAGCAAGACCGATCGTTTCCGCAGACCGCTCACGGCTCTCGCCTATGGGCGTCGAGCGCCTTGTCCGCCTTCGCCGACCGCGCCGCGGCCGCCGCCCTTTCGGCCTTGCTCAGCCCGAAGCGCGCCCGGTTGGCGGCCGCCTGATCCGCCGCGTCTGCGCGCGATCGTGTCTTTCGGGCCCGGTTGAGGTTGACGACGTCGCTCACCGCACCGCGCCGCAGAACCGCTGGATGCGCGTGCAGGCGTCCTCCAGAAGCGCATTGGACGTGGCGTAGCTGATGCGGAAGAACGGCGACAGTCCGAAGGCTTCGCCGAACACGACCGACACGCCTTCGGCCTCGAGAAGTTCGACGGCGAAATCGGCGTCGCTGGCGATCAGCTTGCCGCTGGGTGCGGTCCTGCCGATCAGTCCCGCGCAGGAGGGGTAGACGTAGAAGGCGCCTTCCGGCGTCGGGCATTTCAGGCCCGCCGCCTGGTTCAGCATGGACACCACCAGATCGCGGCGGCCCTCGAAGACCTTGGCGTTGGGCTTGATGAACGCCTGGGTGCCGTTCAGCGCCTCCACCGCGGCCCATTGCGAGATCGAGGTCGGGTTTGAGGTGCTCTGGCTCATCACCTTGCGCATGGCGGTGATGAGCGGTTCCGGCCCCGCGGCGTAACCGATGCGCCATCCGGTCATGGCGTAGGCCTTCGACACGCCGTTCATCGTCAGGGTGCGGTCATAAAGCGCAGGCTCGACCTGGGCGATGGTCGAGAACTCGAAATCGCCGAAGACAAGGTGTTCATACATGTCGTCGGTGAGGATCCACACCTGCGGGTGGCGAAGCAGCACCTCGGCGACAGCCTTCAGCTCGGACCGCGTGTAGGCGGCGCCCGAGGGGTTCGACGGAGAGTTCAGGATCAGCCAGCGGGTGCGCGGCGTGATCGCGGCCTCCAGCGCGGCAGGCTCGACCTTGAAGCCCTGTTCCGCCCGGGTCGGCACGAAGACGGGCTCGCCGCCCGCCAGAAGCACCATGTCCGGATAGCTCACCCAGTAGGGCGTCGGAATGATCACTTCGTCGCCGGGGTTCAGGGTGGCCATCATGGCGTTGAAGATCACCGGCTTGCCGCCGGGGGAGACGTTCACCTGCGAGGGCTTGTAGGTCAGTCCGTTCTCGCGGGCGAACTTGGCGCAGATGGCCGCCTTCAGTTCCGGAATGCCGTCGATATCGGTGTACTTGGTCTTGCCATCGCGGATCGCCTGGATGGCGGCGTCCTTGATGTTGTCCGGCGTATCGAAATCCGGTTCGCCGGCGTCCAGTGAAATGATGTTGCGGCCGGCGGCCCGTAGGGCGCGGGCCTTGGCGCTGGCGGCGGCCGTCGCCGAAGGCTTCACCCGGCGCAGGTTGGCGGATTCTGAGAACATCGGCGGGCACTCGTGACGATGGAAAGCCGCCGTGTTTAGGGCGGGCGGCGGCGGGACGCAACGCGAGGCGTGAACCCCGCCCGGCGCAGCCGCCTTGACGGCCCTTCGCCCGGTGGTGATACCGGTCTGAAAACAGGCGAGGATGGACGTTCATGCAGGATCTCAGAGGCAAGGTCGCCTTCATCACCGGCGGCGCGAGCGGCATCGGCCTGGCCATGGCCAGGGTCTTCGGTCGGGAAGGCATGAAGGTGATGCTGGCCGACATCGAGGCGCGCCCCCTGGCCGCCGCGGTGGCCGAGCTCCAAGGCCTGCAGATTCGCGCCGAAGGCGTCGTCGCCGATGTCCGCAGCCGGGACTCCCTCAAGAGCGCGGCGCTGGAGACCATCGCCAAGTTCGGCAAGGTCCATCTGGTCTGCAACAACGCGGGGGTCGGCTCGGGGGGGGCTTTCGGCACGGTGCCCCCGAAGGACTGGGCCTGGGTCGTCGATGTGAACCAGCTCGGCGTCGTCTACGGCATGGAGATCTTCGCCCCGCTCATGATGAGCCACGGCGAGGGGGGACATTTCGTCAACACCGCGTCAATGGCCGGGATGGTCAGCCCCCCCGGCATGGAGCCCTACTGTGCGACGAAGTTCGCCGTGGTGGCCATGAGCGAGGGCTGGGCGGCGCAGCTTGCCCCGCAGAATATCGGCGTCTCGATCCTCTGTCCGGGGTTTGTGAAGACGCGGATCCACGAGAGCCGTCGCAACCGTTCCGAGGACTATGGCGCCGAGCGCGCCCCCGACTTCGATTCGAGCCTGACATCGCCGGTGCTGACGGGCATCCCGACCGAACCCGTGGCTGAAAGGGTGCTGGAGGGGGTCGTCGACAACGACCTCTACATCTTCACCCACCCGGAGATGCGGGCGGCCGTCGAGATGCGCTTCGCGCGGATCATGGAGGCGTTCGACAAGTCGGCCCGCAGCCGGGCGCTTTCCGTGCTGCCTGACCGGCCTGCGCCCAATCTCGACCCGATGGCGGCCGGAGGGCAATGACGACCGGCGGACGCGCCGCCGCCGCCTGGACCTAGGGCGTTGCCGTCCGGGCCCGTACGCTGGCGGCGCGCCGCATTGGCCTTTCTCCTGTTCGGCGGGGCGGGCCTGGTTTTTCTGTTCGGCGCTGGCGTCATCGGTCTCAGGGGGCCAGAAACGGCGGGCCACTGGCTCGCTGCGGCCCGGGGTCCGTGGGCGCTGCCGTCGGCCGTGGCGGCGTTCGCCGCACTGGCCTTTCTGGGAATCCCGCAGTTCGTCCTGATCGCCGCTGCCGTGGCGGCCTTCGGCCCCTGGGCGGGCGGTGTCTACAGCTGGGCCGGCACCATGGTCTCGGCGTTGATCGGGTTCGGGCTCGGCCGCGTCTGGGGCGCGCGCCTTCTGGATCCTGAGTCAGACGGGGCGATCGGCCGCTTCATGGGCCTTGTGTCCAGGAATGGCCTGCTTGCCAGCCTGGTCATCCGTCTCGTCCCGTTCGCGCCGTTCGTGGTCGTGAACATGGCGGCCGGGGTGACGAGGATCCGCCTGTTCGATTTCACCCTTGGCACGGCTGTCGGAATCCTGCCGAAAATCGCCCTTACCGCCCTGGCCGGCGCGTCCCTCGCCGGCGCTCTGGGCGGCGGCGCAGGCGGGGTGACCATAGCCCTGCTGGTCGTCGCGGCCGGCGTCTGGATCGCCGCGAGTTTCGCCGCCCGCCGGTGGACGAAACCCTGAGGCCCCGCCGCCTGCGTCACGCCATCTGGGCCTGGAAGCCCGGCAGGTCGAAATAGTCTCGCCAGGCGCTGATAAGGTCGCCCTGGAACTCGAAGGCGCCCATGACCGGGACGGAAAGGGTCTTGTCGCCCATCACGAAGACGTCGATCCGCTCCGTGAGAACGACGCCCTCGGCCGTCTCCGCGATGTGGGTGATGCTCCAGCGCACGGCGCTTGCGGTCATCAGGAATGGCGAGATCGTGGCCCGGATGGCGTCATGGCCCTGCGCTTCAGACAGGCCGACATTCAGGTAGGTTGCGCCGGGCGTCATTCGCGCCAGAATCGCCTCCACATCGCGCGCCTCCCAGGCGGCGATGAAGTCTCGCACCCGCTCTGAATTCGACGTCATGGCGACCCCTCCGCGATCGTGATTTCCGCGCCAGTCCTATATCGGCGGTGGTCGGATGACCATGGGCTCGCCAAAGCTCCCGCAACGTCAGGCTCGACTCCTCCACCGCATTCTTGGCAGGGAGGGGCCGGCTAAACCCTGAAGGAGCCTTCGGTGAACGATAACACTCCGGTCATTATCGGTGTCGGCGAGGCGTCTGAACGTATCGGCGCCCCGGGCTATTCGGCCTTGTCCCCGGCGGATCTCGCCGGGCGCGCGGCTGCCGCCGCCCTGACCGACGCCCTCGGTGTCGGCGCGCTCGCGCCGCATATCGAGGTGATCGCGGCCATCCGGCAATTCGAGGTCTCAGGGCCCCGCGTCGTGCCGCCGTTCGGCCGCGCCGACAATTTCCCCCGGGCGGTCGGACGCCGGATCGGCGCGGATCCGGCCCACGCGATCCTGGAGCCCGTAGGGGGGCAGGGGCCCCAGCACCTGGTCAACGAGCTCACCCAGGCGATCGGCGCCGGCGAACTCGGCATGGCCCTGATCTGCGGCTCGGAAGCCATCTCCACGGTGCGTCACCTGCACACCCTGGGCGAGAGCCGGGACTGGTCGGAGACGGTCGGCGGTCAGCTCGAGGATCGCGGTCTGGGGGCCCGGCTGATCAATCCTGACCTGACCCATCATGGCGCGCGGACGGCGATCAGTTGCTATGCGCTCCTGGAGAACGCCCGGCGCGCCCGCCTCGGCCTGTCGCGCGCCGACTATGCCCTCGAGATGGGGCGGCTCTTCGCGCCGTTCACAGAGGTGGCCGCGACCAACCCCCACGCCATGTCGCAGGATATCCACACCGCCGAGGCCTTGGCCACGGTGACGGTCTCCAACCGCCTCACGTCGGATCCCTTCACCCGCCGCCTCGTGGCTCGCGACCAGGCCAATCAGGGCGCCGCCGTCCTGATCGCCTCCGTGGCGAGGGCCCGCGAACTCGGCGTGCCGGAGGATCGGTTCATCTATCTGCATGGCGGCGCCGACGCGCAGGAGCGCACGCCAATGGAGCGGGCGGATCTGTCGTCGAGTCCGGCGTCGGTGCTGGCCGCCCGGCAGGCGATCGACGTGGCGGGCGTCACCCTGGATCAGATCGACATCTTCGACCTCTACAGCTGCTTCCCGATCGCCGTGTTCAACGTCCGCGACGGTCTCGGAATCGCCGCGGACGATCCGCGACCGCTGACCGTCACCGGAGGCCTGCCCTACTTCGGCGGGGCGGGTAACAACTATTCGATGCACGCCATAGCCTCCATGGTTCGCCGTCTGCGGGCGGAACCGTCTCGGTTCGGACTCGTGGCGGCCAACGGCGGCATCCTGTCGAAGTATTCCGTGGGCGTCTATTCGGCCCGGCCGGCGCCGTGGCGAGGCTTCGACAGTCGGGCGCTCCAGGCCGAGGTGGACGGCTGGGCGGCGCCGGTCGTGCTCCCGGGCGAAGGCGAAGGCGTTGTGGAAACCTACACGGTCGATCACGCCCACAAGACGCCCGTCGGCGTCGTCATCGGTCGACTGAACGGCAGCGGCGCGCGCTTCGTTGCCATGACCGATTCGGCCGATCCGACGGTCGTCCGGCGCATGATCGAGGCCGACCCTCTCGGGGCGGCGCTGACGGTCTCCCGCAACGCCGAGGACCATTCGATCGTGACCTCGATCCGGCCCCTGGCGGGTTAGGACACCCGCCGACGGGGTCGCGGGCGGCTTCCTGGGGTCAGGCCGGGATGCCGAGGCTGCTGGCCAGAGCGGCCGGCGCCTCGATGACCTTCGCGCCCAGGTACTCGCCCAGAGACTTGGCCTGCTTGTCGATCCGGTTGTTCGATGACGCGCCGCCGCCCAGCACGCCCTTTATGTAGAAGTTCAGCGCGCGGAGGTTCGGGATCTCATAACGGTCGATCTCGAACCCGGCCATGTCCGGGCAAAGCCGTTTGAACTCGGCCACGGTCAGGTACCGATGGAGGAAGCCGTACGCCTCGTCGCTGCGGGCCCAGACGCCGCAGTTGGCGTTGCCGCCCTTGTCGCCCGACCGAGTACCAAAGAGGCGACCGAACGGAATGCGAGTCGACTCGCCGGACGGCGGAGGGGGAATCCGAACCGGCTGCGTCTGATAGTAGATGTCCTCGAGATCGAGCCGCTGGGTCGGGAGCACCTCGATCTGACGACCGTCGGACAGGTGAACCCGCTCGGTCACTTTCCGGCTGTCGATCAGTGCGGGCCAGTGAACGATCACGCGTTCGCCGCCGAAGCCGCCGCCCCCGCGACCGGTGTTGCCGGGTATGGTGGCGAGGCCAAGTTCGGTGATCTTGGCGGCGAACAGGCGGCCGAATTTGGAGCCGTCATGGTGTGTCAGGGTGATGCGCAGGGCGGCGTGGGCCACTTCGTTGCTCGCCGGATTCTCCTGGTCGCTCCGGATCAACTGCACATCCACCACGTCGAACTGATCACGGCCGCCGAGATTGTAGAAGATCTGGTCGAGGAAGATTTCGGCCTTCCGCTCGATGTCGAGCCCGGTGAGCAGCACCTCGAAACTCTGCTTGAAGGGGCCGAGGGTGTTGAAACACACCTTGTGGGTGGGAGGCGGACTTGAGCCGCGACAGCCCGACACGCGAACGCGATCAGGGCCCTGCTGGACAATGTTCAGGGTGTCGAAATGGGCGACCACATCCGGATTGACATAGGCCGCGGTCGAGATTTCGTAGAGCAATTGCGCTGTGACCGTGCCCACCGAAACCAGACCGCCAGTGCCTGGGTGCTTGGTGATCGTGAACGCCCCGTCTCGTTCGATCTCGGCAATCGGATAGCCGACGTTTCGGAAGCTGGGCACCTCCTGGAAGAAGGCGTAGTTGCCGCCGCAACACTGCGCCCCGCACTCGATCACATGGCCCGCCGTCAGCGCGCCGGCCAGGGCGTCGTAGTCGTCGCGTTTCCAGCCGAATTTCCAGGCGGCCGGCCCGATGACAAGGGCCGCGTCGGTGACCCTCGGGCAGATGACGATGTCGGCGCCCTCGTCCAGGGCGGTCTTGATGCCCCAGGCCCCGAAGTAGACATTGGCCGTCAGCGGCTTCTGGCCGGATCCTTCCAGCGTCGCGCCGGTGTCGAGATTCAGGAAGGCCTCGCCCTCCGCCTGCAGCGCCGGCAGCCTGCCGAGCAGGTCGTCGCCGTCGATCCAGGCCACCTTCAGGCTGAGGCCCAGCTTGGTGAGTATCTTGCCGACCTCGTCGGCCATGCTCCTTGGATTAAGCCCGCCGGCGTTGGTGACGATCTTGATTCCGCGATCCTGGCAGAGCCGGGCGACCTCCTCCAACTGCTTCAGAAAAGTGCCGACATAGCCCATCTGTTCGCCGCGCGCCTGCTTCTGGCTGAACAGAATCGACATGGTCAGTTCGGCCAGATAATCGCCGGTCAGCACGTCGATGGGGCCGCCTTCGACCATCTCCCGCGCGGCGTCGAGGCGGTCGCCGTAGTATCCGCTGCAGTTGGCGATGCGGATGATGTCGGTCATGTGCGTTCTCTGTTTCGACTATTGACCGGCGGCCCAGGCCGGTTTGCGTTTCTCCCGGAAGGCCGCCATGCCCTCGGCGGCTTCTTCCGTGCGGAACACGCGGGCGCTCCACGGGGCGGTCTGCTCGAACCCGTCCTCGATCGACAGGGTCGCCACCCGACGGATCAGGCGTTTGCATTCGCTCACGGCGTTCGGCCCGCCCTGGTTGATCATGTCGATTTCCGTCTGGACGGCGAGCGTGAGCTCCGCGGCCGGCACGGCCCGATGGGCGAGGCCGAAGTCGACGGCCTGGCGGCCGGTGAACCGTTCACCCGTGAGGAACAGCTTCATCGCATTGTGCACCCCCAGTTTCGGCAGGCACACCACGGAGATCACCGCCGGAATCACGCCGATGCGCACTTCGGAGAAACTGAACGGCACATCTTCGGCGGTGACGACGATGTCCGAGGCGCCCACAAGGCCGAGGCCTCCGGCGAAGGCCGCGCCGTTGATCGCGGCGATCACCGGCTTCGGACTGTCCAGCATGGCTTTGAGCACCTCTGGAAGTCCCCGGCTCTGGCCCCCGGCTGTGGGCGAGCCGGGCGGGTTCTTCAGGTCGGCCCCGGCGCAGAAGGCCGGCCCGGCGCCGGTGATGACGATGCACCGCACCGAGGGGTCTGCGTTGGCGTCGGCGAGGTGGTGGTAGAGTTCGTTGACCAGACCGGCGGACAGCGCGTTGCGATTCTCCGGGCGATTCAGGGTGATCCAGGCCGCGCCCCCGCGGATGTCGTAGAGCGTGGACTCCGTCGTGGTCATCGTCCTATCCCTCGGCTTCCGCGACGTCCAGGGTCAGCAGCTTCTGTCCGTTGCCCACCTGGTCGCCGACGGCGATGTGGATCTCGCCCACGACGCCGTCCTGGGGTGCGACGATCCGATGTTCCATCTTCATGGCCTCAAGCATCACCAGCAGCTGGCCCCTGCTGACCGATTCGCCGACCGCCACGGTCAGGGCCCGGATCACACCTGGCATGGGCGCTTTCAGCCCGCCGGACAGGTCATCGGCGCGAACGTCCGGATAGCGCGGCAGTTCCCGAAGGCTCAGATCGCCCTGGGCGCCGTGCAGGCTCCACAGATCGTCATGAAGGTGGACCCGGTAGCTAAGTCGCAGACCGTCGATCTCGACGTCCACCTCGCCGGTCCCGCTTCGGCAGGTGCGCACCAGACGCTCGGTGTCATCAATCTGCATCCGGAACAGGCCGTCGCGCCGGGCGCGATAGGCGACACGCACGGTCTCGTCAGCCGTCCTGAAGGCGATCTGCTCCATGGGCGTCACCGAACCGCGCCAGCCGCTGGGCAGCCGGCCGAGCACCCTGGCGGCGGCGCGGCGGCGCGCCTGGCCCTCGATCGTCGCGGCGATCGCGGCGTTGACCAGTTCCGACCGCGAGGGAATCCGCCGTGTCGAGGGTGCGACGCGGGCGATGAAGTCGGTGGTGGTGTCGCCGGCGAGGAACTCCGGCGTCCGCAGGGTCGCGACCAGGAAATCACGGTTTGTGGTGAGTCCCTGAATCTCCGTGGTCTCGAGCGCCCGGGCGAGGCGACTGGCGGCTTCCCGACGGGTCGGCGCATGGACGATCACCTTGGCGATCATGGCGTCGAAGTCCGGACTGACCTCGCTGCCGGCCTCGACGCCGGAGTCGAACCGCGCGCCGCCCGTGGTGGACGGCGTCCAGGCGATCAGGGTTCCGGGCGCCGGAAGGAAGTCGGCCGCGGGGTCCTCGGCGCAGAGGCGGGCCTCGATGGCGCAGCCGCCGATGGCGATGTCGGCCTGGGTGAACGACAGGTGTTCGCCCTCGGCGATGCGGATCTGTTCGCGGACCAGATCCTTGCCGATGATCGCCTCGGTCACCGGGTGCTCCACCTGCAGACGCGCGTTCACCTCGAGGAACCAGAACGCCTCGCCGCTCAGCAGGAACTCCACCGTGCCCGCCGAGGAATAGCCGAGCCGGCGAGCGGCCGCGACGGCCGCCTGGCACATGGCCTGCCGGGTGTCCTCGCCAAGTGCTGGCGAGGGGGCCTCCTCGATGACCTTCTGGTGTCGCCGCTGGATCGAGCATTCCCTCTCGAAACCGTGGACGATGTTGCCGCGCCGGTCGCCCAGAATCTGGATCTCGACGTGGCGGGATTGCTCCAGCCAGCGCTCCAGGAACACCGTGTCGTCGCCGAACGCGGCGCCGGCCTCTCGACGGGCGCTCTCGACCGCGTCGTCCAGGTCGGCCTCACGGCTCACCACACGCATGCCGCGGCCCCCGCCGCCGGCCGAGGCCTTCACCAGAATGGGGTAGCCTATGTCCCGGGCGGCGGCCTTGATGTCCACGCCTGGGGTGATCTCGGCCGCGGGCAGGGTTGGCACCCCGGCCGCCTGCATCAGCCGTTTGGCGGAGAGCTTGTCGCCCATCTGGGCGATGACATGGGGCTCGGGCCCCACCCAGGCCAGGCCCGCGTCGATGACGGCGCTGGCGAAGGCCGCGTTCTCCGACAGGAAGCCGTAGCCCGGGTGAACAGCGTCGGCGCCAGACCTTCGACAGGCGTCGATCACCTTGGCGATATCCAGGTAAGATTCCGCCGACGTGCGCCCGTTCAGCGCCACGGCGATGTCGGCTTCGGCGACAAAGGGCGCCGATCGGTCGCCGTAGGCGTAGACCGCCACTGTGGAGATACCCATCTCCCGAGCGGTGCGGAAAATCCGTCGCGCGATCTCGCCGCGGTTGGCCACCAGCAGGCGGGTGATCGGCCGGATAGCGACTACATCCGCCATGTGCCAAACTCCTTCGTCCCTTTGACCACATTGCTGCAGCAGGCCGACAGGGCCATGGCGATGACCACCCGGGTGTCGCGTGGATCGATCATCCCGTCGTCGGAAACCCGGGAGGTTGCATAGAGGCCCTTCGACCGCTCCTCCGCCCAGAATTCCACGCCGGCGGCGCGTCGGGCGTCGGCCTCCTCATCGAACGGCACACCCCGCCGCTCCGCGGAGGCCCGGCCGACGATGGTCATAACTCCGGCCATCTGTTTGGGGCCCATGACGGCGATCTTGGCGGTCGGCCAGGTGAACGTGAACCGCGGTCCGAAGGCGCGGCCGCTCATGCCGTAGTTTCCCGCCCCGTAGGAGGCGCCGACGATGATCGAGATATGTGGCACGGTGGAGTTCGATACGGCGTTGATCATCTTCGAGCCGTTCTTGGTGATGCCCCGCTGCTCGAAGTCGGTGCCGACGATGTACCCCGTGATGTTGTGCAGGAAGATCAGGGGGGTATCGATCTGGTTGCACAGCTGGATGAACTGCGCCGCCTTCTCGGAGGATTCCGAGAACAGGGCGCCGTTGTTGCCCAGAATGCCGACCGGATAGCCGTGCAGGGTCGCCCAGCCGCAGACCAGCGTCGGTCCATAGAGGGGCTTGAACTCCTCGAAGTACGAGCCGTCGACGATGCGGGCGATCACCTCGCGGATGTCGAATGGCTGGCGCAGATCCTTCGAGACCATGCCCAGCAGGTCTTCAGGGTCGTGGACGGGCTCGGCGAAGTCGCCGGAGGGCGCGGGGCCGAGCTTGCGCCAGTTCAGATGGCGCACGACCTCCCGGCACATGCGGATGGCGTCCATCTCGTCCTGCGCCAGATAGTCGCCCAGCCCGGACACCGTGGCGTGCATGTCGGCGCCGCCGAGGCTTTCGACGTCGGCGTCCTCGCCGGTGGCCATCTTGACCAGCGGCGGGCCGCCCAGGAACACCTGGGACTGGTTCTTGATCAGGATGTTGTAGTCGCTCATCCCCGGCTGGTAGGCGCCGCCCGCGGTCGAGGAGCCGAAGACGACCGAGACGGTCGGGATACGCATTTTCGACAGTTCGGTGATCTCGTAGAACAGTCGTCCGGACTCGGCAAAGTGGGTGTCCTCACGGCGGATGGCCGCTTCCGGATCGCCGCCACTCGCGCCGCCCAGGTCGGCCCCGGCGGATTCGACGAACTGGATGTAGGGCAGGCGGTTTATGCGGGCGACCTCGAGGCCGCGCATCAACTTCTTGAGGTTGAAGGGATTGAAGGCGCCCGATCGTACTGAAGGGTCGTGGCCGAGGATCAGGCACTCGACGTTCTCGATGACGCCGATTCCGACAACGAACCCGGAGCCCACCGGGTAGTCGGATCGCCAGGCGGCCAGGGGACTGATTTCGAGGAAAGGCGAGTCCCGGTCGAGCACATGGGCGATGCGTTCGCGAATGGGCATCTTGCCCCGCGACCGCAGGCGGTCGATCGCTTCCTTGCCCCCGCCGGCCCCGGCCTGTTGGTGAAGTTCGTCGAGAACCTGCAGGGCCTCGAGCATGTCGGCGCGGTTCTGTCGGAACGTGTCCGCGCGGACGTCCAGTCTGGATTCCAGAACCGGCATTTTCACTCCCTGCACATCAGGTCACGCGCCTAAGCGTGTACGGATCCCCCCTGGTGTCGCGATCAGAGTTCTTCAGCCAAACGTAAGGCCGATCATTGAATTTGAACCGCTATGCCGTCTTATCTTCATGGCGTAAAGTCTGATGGATCAGGAAAACGCGGTGGGAACGGCGCACGCGCAGACGGCCTCGGCGGCGGTGGGCGAAGAAGGCAACCGTACCGTCGCCAACGCCGCCCGATGCGGCTTGAGTGAGGACACGTCGCCCAATGAAATGGTGTTTCGCCGATATCTTTGAAACCGTCGCCGAACTTGTCCCCGAGAGCATCGCCCTGGTGAACGGCGACACCCGCCGAACCTGGCGGGACTATGAGGATCGCGCCGCCCGCATCGCCACCGCCCTGAGGGTCGCCGGCGTCGCTGCGGACTCCAAGGTCGCCCTCTACGGCCACAACTCCAACGAGTACCTTGAGGCGCAATTCGGCGTGTTCAAGGCTCGGGGCGTGCCGGTGAACGTGAACTACCGCTATGTCGAACATGAGTTGGTCTATCTGTTCGACAATTCCGACGCCGAAGCTGTGGTCTACGATGCCCAGTTCGCGCCGCGGCTGGCCGCGATCCGGGATCAGCTGCCCAAGCTGAAGCTGTTCATCGAGATCGACGACGGGTCGGGCCAGACTCTGCCCGGGTCCACCGCTTTCGAGGCCGTCATCGCGGCCAACGATCGGCTGCCGAAACAGGCTTACAACGAAGACGACGTCTATATGCTCTACACCGGCGGCACGACGGGCATGCCCAAGGGCGTCATGTATCGCCAGGGCGATTTCACCCTCGGGCTCGCCGCAGCGGGCATCGGGCCGGGAGCGCCGGCCACCGCCGGGGCCCTCGCGGAGACGATCCTGGCCCTGGCGGCGGACGCCGCCGCGCCGGTCAGCCTGCCGGCCTGTCCGTTGATGCATGGCACGGGGCTCTGGCTGGGCGTGTTCATCGCCCACTTCGTCGGCGGCGCGGTCGTGACGGCGCGGAACGATCATTTCGATCCCCACGCCCTTTGGCGTCTGATCGCCAGGCAGCGCGTCACGGCCGTGGCCATCGTCGGCGATGCGTTCGCCAAGCCGATGCTCGCCGCCCTGAAGGAGGCTCAGGCCGCCGGGACCCCGCACGATCTGTCGTCACTCAAACAGATCATCTCGTCAGGCGTGATGTTCTCCACAGAGGTGAAGCGCGGCCTGCTCGAATTCGCCGATATCGCCATTCTCGACGCCATGGGCTCCACCGAGGGCAGCATGGGATCGTCGGTCGTATCGCGCGAACTGCCGCCTGGGGAAACCGCAAGGTTCATGAAGAACCCCACTACGAGGGTGTTCAACGACCGTGATGAGGAGGTTCAGCCGGGATCCGATGAGGTCGGCATGATCGCAAACGGTGGATTCTCGCCGATCGGCTACTACAAGGACCCTGAGAAGAGCGCCCGCACCTTCCGCGTGATCGACGGCCAGCGATATTCCTTCCCCGGCGACTTCGCCAAGGTCGCAGCCGACGGATCGCTGATCCTGCTCGGTAGGGGGTCGGTATGCATCAACACTGGCGGTGAGAAGGTGTTTCCCGAAGAGGTCGAAGAGGCGCTCAAGGCCCATGACAGCGTCTGGGACGCCCTCGTCGTCGGGGTGCCCGATGAACGGTTCGGTGAGCGTGTCACGGCCGTCGTCTCGGCGCGCGCAGGTCATGAAATCGACGAGGGCGTTCTTGTCGCATTCGCCCGTCACCGCCTGGCCGGCTACAAGATGCCCCGCCGCGTCGTCGTCGTCGACACCGTCAAGCGCGCCGCCAACGGCAAGGCTGACTACAAGTGGGCCAAGGAAACGGCCCTGCAGGATCATGCCAAGGGAGACCGCCCGTGAAGTCGCCGATCTGTGATCTGCTGGGAATCGAATTTCCCCTCGTCGCCTTCAGCCATTGTCGCGATGTGGTGGCTGCGGTCAGCCGGGCGGGCGGGTTCGGCGTCCTGGGGGCCACCGGCCACTCGCCGGAATCCGTCCGTCGCGAGTTGCGCTGGATCGAGGACCACGCGGACGGCAAGCCCTATGGCATTGACGTGTTGATCCCGGAAAACATGGCCACCGCCGGCGAAAGCGGAGTCACCTACAACAGCCTGCAGTCGCGCGTGTCGGACCGCCATCGCGATTTTGCCCGCGACCTGCTTCTGAAGGCGGGGGTCACGCTGCCGCAACAGACCGTCGACGCCGGCCAGCCGCAGCCCTTCGATCCCGAGCGGGCCCTCGAGATTCTCGACGCCGCGTTTGAATTTCCCATTCGTCTGATCGCCAACGCTCTGGGGGTGCCGCCGCCAGCGATGCTGGAGATGGGCAAACGCCATGGCGTACCGGTGGCCGCGCTGGTCGGCGCCCGCGAGCACGCCATACGCCAGGTCAATGCCGGCGTGGATATCCTGGTCGCCCAGGGCACCGAGGCCGGCGGACATTGCGGCGAGGTCAGCACAATGGTCCTGATCCCGGAGGTGCTGAAGGCCATCCGACCGATCCGCGACGTACCCGTGCTGGCTGCGGGCGGCGTCATGAACGGCGCGCAGATGGCCGCCTGCATGGCCATGGGCGCGGCCGGAGTCTGGACCGGCTCCGTCTGGCTCGCCACGACCGAATCCGAGACCACGGAGATTTTCCGGGAGAAGATGATCGAGGCCGGGTCACGCGATGCGGTTCGGTCGCGCAGCCGTACTGGCAAGCCGGCCCGCCAGCTCCGGTCGGCCTGGACCGAAGCTTGGGAGCGCGATCCGAGCAGCCCCGGGCCACTGCCCATGCCGCTGCAGACGCTGGTCAGCGAGAACGCGCTGCATGCCGTTGATCGCGCCGCCGCCGCGGGCAACCAGAGGGCGCGCGAGATGGTGACCTACTTTGTCGGCCAGGGAGTGGGTCTCATAGACTCGGTGCGCTCGGCCGGTCAGGTGGTTCAGGAATTCAAGTCTGACTTCATCGAGGCGGTTGAACGCCTGGACGGATTGGTGGCGGAATAGGGACGTCCAGCGGGCCACCCGCCGACCGATAACAGGACCCGCCATGGCCGAATCTGACCTCGTCGCCCTCTGGGAAGACCACACGCGTTTCGAGTTCGAAACCCGCGACGTCGAAGCCACCATGGCCACCATGGTGGACGAACCGTACGTCAATCACATCCCCACCCTCGCCGGAGGGGTGGGGCACGACGAACTGAAGCGTTTCTACAAGTATCATTTCATCGGCGGCAATCCGCCGGACACAACCCTGACGCCGGTCAGCCGCACGATCGGGGTCGATCAGATCGTCGACGAGATGGTCTTCAGTTTCACCCACACCTCGGTGATCGACTGGATGCTCCCGGGGGTTGCGCCGACCGGCCGGGCGGTCCAGGTCGCCCTGGTGGCGATCGTGAGATTCCGGGATGGCAAGGTCGCCCACGAACACATCTACTGGGACCAGGCGTCGGTCCTGGTGCAGGTCGGCCTGCTCGATCCGGGGGTGTTGCCGGTCGCGGGCGTCGAGACCGCCCGCAAGGTCGTCGACAAGACCCTGCCCAGCAATGTGATGATGCGGGCCGCCTGGAGGACGAGCGAGGGCCGGCCGATCTGAGACCGGAGCGCCCATCGGCCCGTTCAAGCCCCGTTCAGCTGCGATCCGGCATCTAAACGCGGTCGCCAGGGAACGGCGGGGCCGTCGAAGGGTTCTTTGTCCATGAAATCGCAATCCCAAAGTGCGCTTGGCGCGCTGATGCTCACCACGGCGCTTGCCGGCTTCACCCTAGCGGCCTGTAACAAGGCTCCTGCGCCTGCGCAGCCGCCGGTCGCCGCGACCGTCAACACGCCGTTGCCACTTGACCCGAACGCGCCGGTTTCGGCCCCGGTCTATGCGCCTGCGGCCGCGGCTCTCCCGAGCGCGCCGCCCGCCACCATGGCGGCGCCGCGGTCTAGACAGGCGCACTATGACTATGTGAACCGGGCGGCGGGGCTCAACAGCGGCTTTGCCGACAGTCCGCCGGACTACGCCGTGGACTATCAGGGCGGTCGACCGTGGATATGGCGCGCGCAGAACGGCGCCTATCGGGTGGTCGAATCGACTCCGGAAGGCGAGCGCTACTACTACTATGAGGCCGGCGCCGATGAGCCGTTCCTGGTTCGCGACCCGCGGTACACCTACGGCTACGACCACGGTCAGCTGGCCGTGGTCTATGACTCCTACGGACGTCCGCTGCCGGATGGGGCCGAGGAAGGGCAGGCTATGCTCGCCGGGCGCTATCTGGCGCGGGCCCGGGCCCTCTACGCTGCCGCTAAGCAGCAGCAGCGCCAGTCCGCCTACGCCTCCGACTGGCAGGCGCGGCAGGCGGCTCTGGCCCAGCAGCGCCAGGTCTGGGAGCGCCAGCAGCAGCAGAACGCCGACTGGCGCGCCTGGGGCGATCAGCACGGCGCCGATGACGCGGCCTGGCGTCGCGAGGCCGACACCCGGCGTGGCGGAGCGGTCTCCAACCCGCCGGCCTACGGTCAGCCGGCCCAGCCGCGCGGCCCGGACCGCGGGTCCGACCCGCGGCAGGCCGATCTTCTTTCCAGACCCATGCCTCCCGCTCCGGCGGCCTCGTCGCCGAGCCCGCCGCCGCGAGTCGACCCCGTGCTTCAGGCGCGCGCCATGCAGGCTCAGGCCGAGGCTTCGCGTCAGGCCCAACAGGCGGCCCAGGCCCGCCAGGTCGAGGATGCGCGGCGACAGCAGGCCCAGGCCGACGCCGCGCGTCAGGCTCAACTGGCCGTTCAGGCCCGCCAGGTCGAGGATGCGCGGCGACTGCAGGCCCAGGCCGACGCCGCCCGTCAGGCTCAACAGACCGTTCAGGCCCGCAGGATCGAGGACGCCCGCCGCCAGCAGGCCCAGGCCGACGCCGCGCGCCAGGCGCAAATCGCCCAGCAGGTCAGACAGGTAGAGCAGGCGCGACGCCAGCAGGCCCAGGCTGACGCGGTCCATCAGGCGCAGGCGGCCCAGCAGGCCGCGAACCAGGCCGCCCGCCAGCGCCAACTGCAGGCCCAGGCCGACTTCCAGCGCAACCGCCAGGCTCTGGCCCAGGCGGCGCATCAACAGCAGGTCGACGCACAGGCGAAAACTCGCGCTGCGGCGCCGGAGACCGGGGCAAGACCTGCGCCTGCGCCGGTCGGGGCCCCTGCGGAGCACCCCGTGCGCGGGCCTGCTGACCACCGCGATCGCAACGCGCCTAGGAATGCGGTGACTCCGCAGCCCTGAGCCGCGAGGCGTCAGGTCTTCGCTTCGATCCGACCCTCGGCCAGCACATAGGCTACATGAGCGTCGTCGAAGATCGGGGTCAGCCGCACTCTGAGGATGGTGGCTTCCAGGGTGCGCATCAGGTGTACGGAAACCTCGGACGGGAAGCCGCGCCCCGCGGCCTCCACGGCAAGGCGAAGGCGTTCTGCCTCGGCGTCGGCGGTGTGGACGTCCACATCCAGCCAGGTCGCCTCCCACAGCCGGACCCCCTTCAGCGGGCCGTCCTCCGCGGCGAGGGCGGCGCCGGCGCTGTTGATTTCAAGAACCTGACCGTCCGGCGAGAGCAGGGCGATTGCCGTGTGGGCGTGATCGAAAACCGCACGGATGCGGCGTTCGTGCTCTCTCGCCCGGTCGCGCTCATGGTTGCGCTGGGTGACATCGCGCAGATGCGCGGTGAACGTCAGGGCGCCGCCGGCCATCACCTTGGTTATCGTCGCCTCCAGGGTGAACGTCTCTCCGGAGCGGCGCTGGCCGATCACCGCTTGGCGTTCGCTCATCATCCGTGACGGCTGTTTGGAGGCTGCGAATTCGGCCACATGACCCTCATGGGCGTTGCGGGCCCAGGGTGGGATAAGCATCGACAGAGGTTTTCCGAACACCTCCTCGGCGCGGTAACCGAACATGCGCTCGGCGGCGAGATTGAAGTCCTGGATTGCCTCCTGGGCGTCCACGGAGACAATCGCATCCTCCGCCACCATAAGAATCCGCGCCGCGCGAAGGTTGGCGTCCTTCAGCGCGGCCTGCTCCTGGCGGCGGGCGGTGTTGTCGCGCACGGTGATGAAGAACCGCCGCTCCGAGCCGATCCGGCCCTCACGCACGCGCACGTCCACGGACATCTGCCGCCCGTCCCGTCGCTGGGCGATTAGGTCCAGGAAGCGCGATTGCTCGAAGTCCGGTTCGGCCGCCCACCGGCTCAGCCACTTCACCGGGTCGGCCCGCCGGTCGGATTGCTGAGGGACCAGCATGGTTATCGACTGGCCAGCCACCTCGGTCGCGGCATAGCCGAGCAGCGTCGTCACGGCCGCGTTGACGAACACGATCTGTCCGTCGGGCGCCGTGACGATCACCGCCTCGGGCAGTCCGTCCAGCACGGTGGCGAAGAATCCTTCGCCACCGTCAACGGCAATCGATCCAGATGCGGTCATGCGGCGACGGGATGTCCGCCTTCCATGGCCTCAAGTACGCGGGGGTCGTCGAAGATCGGAATTCCCGCGTCCAGATATTTCTTCTGGGCGGTGGGCGTCAGCAGCCCCACCCGGGCCAAGGCGGGCATCATCAGATCCTTCAGCGAATGAATCTGCCCGGGGGGCAGTTCCTGGGTGATCCCGGAGGCTTCGGCCTCCTCGATGCCCTTGAAGAAGTCCTCATGCTCGATTCCACTGTTGTCGAGCACCTGCAGGAATCCGGGGTCGACGCGGCTGGCCAGAGTTCCGCCGGTGCCACCATGAACCAGGATGTTCACCGCCTGGAAGGCGAAGTCGGCCAGATCCTCGACCTCGTCCTCCGGCAGCCGGCCGATGACCGGGCCGAGATAGGCGTGGCCGAAGGACACGTGCCGGGATTCATCGCGCATGACGTTGAAGGTGAGCTTCTTCAGCAGTTCGCACTGGGTTGTCCGGTACATATTGTTGAAGGCGCCCAGGGCCAGACCCTCGACGATCATGTTCATGCCGATCATCACCTTCTCATAGCGATCCGATTTCAGGGTCGCGTCGATCAGGGCCTTCAGCCAGAGCGACATTGGATAGACGATGGCGATCTTGTCGCAGTAGCGGGCGTAGACCTCCACGTGGCGGGCCTCGTCCATGGTCTGGGTGGCGGCGTAGAGCTTGGCCGTGGCGTCGGGGACGGAGTGGGTGACACAGGCGGCGGTCATCAGGGCTCCCTGTTCGCCGTGCAGGAACTGCGACAGCAACTGGGCAGTCGAGTGGGCGGTGAAGGTCTCGCGCTGCGACTTCGACAGCTTCTGGAAGAAGGGCATGCGGTGATAGATGTCCGACCGGTCGTTGATCAGCGGCTTGGACGGATCTACCTGGGTGTCCCAGGGTAGAATCTCGTCGGAATCCCACTGGTTCTGCTTGGCCCGCTTGTAGAGGTCTTCGACCTTGTCGGCGGACATGATGTATTTGAACGACCAGGCGATGTTCATGGGGTTCTTGTAGAAATCGTCCGGATTCATCGTCACCTTCCAGGCGGGCCGGTCGGCGGCGTCGGTTTTCTCAATAGCAGCCATTTTCGTTCTCCCTTGAGGATTTTAGTATTGACGCGATGGAATTTTGATAATCAGGCCATCAAGACTTTCATCAATCTTGATTTGGCAACCCAGCCGACTGTTGGGCTGAACGTCGAAAGCGAAGTCGAGCATTTCGTGCTCAAGTTCTTCCATGGGCGGGAGCTTTTCGAACCAGTCGCCCTCGACATACACATGGCAGGTCGCGCAGGCGCAGGCGCCTCCGCAGTCCCCATCGATCCCGGGCACGGTGTAGCGTTTGGCGCCTTCCATGACCGACCTGCCCGGGGCCACGTCCACGTGGTGTTCGGCGCCTCCGGACTCGATATAGGTGACCTTCGCCATTCGTCTCCTTCCCACCCCGATCCCGGCAATCCGACGCCGCCGTCGACGCGGAGTCTTCATCCGGGTTGGGCTTCAGGCCCTGGGGACGTCTGAGCACAACCATAAGGGTGACGCCGGCGTCATCTTTGATCTGGGTCAAGATCGCGGAATTCAGCGGCGGACGCCCCAGTCGGGCGGGGGTCGACGAGGCGTGTCCTCCGGGCCGCGCGGCGAATCTGGCGTGCTGGAGCGCGCTGTCCGGACAAGGTTTGGCAGGAGCTGGGCGGGCCGGAACGGCGGGCCGTGCAAGGGTGACCTGGTGAGGCGCGGCGCCGCCGGAAGCGCGGCCGCCGCAGCGTAGTCAGGCTCAAAACCTGAAGGATAACCGAGGAGTAGTGGATTTGTCGGCGGATCGAATCAGGCCGTGAGCCGCCGCCGCGACGGCGCCAGGACGACCGTCGCGACGATCGTTCCGCCCAGCGCCAGCCCCAAGGCGGCGTGGCAGGACGGGCAGTGAAGGGCGAGCATTCCGCCGTGGCGGCAGATCGGGCCGAGGGCTTCGGCCGCCCATATCCCTTTCATCAACTGGACATACCAGAGCGTGCCCGTGACGACGCTCGCCAGGGCGAGAGCCAGGGCGCCTGAATTGACCATTTCGGGCCGGCTGGTTAGCGTCATGACGAAATCCAGGTCCAGTTTTGCAGGCGCGAAAGCCGGCGCCGCAGACTGTCCCTATGACGCGTGGGTTTTTTTCGTCGTTGATCCACGTCAATGCCGCGCCGCGGCAAACGCGCGACCAGCCCGCCACGACTCCAGTGCGGAGCCGCCCATCAGATTTGGGGGATCCCTTGTCATCTTCGCCATCATCGGGAAGCGCCCGGACCATCGTCGACACCGGAGGCGCGCCGATTCTGCTCATCGTCGCCGTCCTCGGCGCGTTGCTGTTCACGGCCGCCACCGCCCTGTCGCAGGACCCGCTGTTCCAGTTCCAGGGCGCCATCTTCATCATCGGCTTCCTCGGTGGCGCGGCTGCGCTCACCTGGGGCCTGTCCGCCGGTCGCTTCAAACAGGACGCGAGCCGCTATACCGATGGAGTCATCAAGGCGGGGGTCATCGCCACCATGTTCTGGGGCGCCGCCGGCATGCTTGTGGGCTGCATCATCGCCGCCCAGCTGACGTGGCCGACCATCTTCTACTTCCCGGACTACGGCTTCCTCAATTTCGGCCGGATCCGGCCGTTGCACACCTCGGCGGTGATCTTCGCCTTCGGGGGCAACGCGCTGATCGCCACCTCCTTCTGGGTCGTCCAGCGCACATGCAAAGCCAAGCTCTTCGGCGGCATGACCGCCTGGTTCGTCTTCTGGGGCTACCAGCTCTTCATCCTTCTGGCGGGCCTGGGCTACCTGATGGGCATCACACAGGGCCAGGAATACGCCGAACCGGAATGGCTGACCGATCTGTGGCTGACCATCGTCTGGGTGGCGTATCTGGTGGTCTTCCTGGGGACGATCTGGAAGCGCAAGGAGCCGCACATCTATGTGGCCAACTGGTTCTATCTCGCCTTCATCGTCACCATCGCCATCCTTCACATCTTCAACAACCTCGCCGTTCCAGTCTCGCTGCTCAATCACCGCAGCTATGAGGTGTGGTCGGGCGTTCAGAGCGCCATGGTGCAATGGTGGTATGGCCACAACGCCGTGGGCTTCCTGCTGACCGCCGGATTCCTGGCGATGATGTACTACTTCATTCCCAAGCGGGCCGAACGGCCGATCTACAGCTACCGGCTGTCGATCGTGCACTTCTGGGCGCTGATCTTCATATATATCTGGGCCGGCCCGCACCACCTGCACTACACCGCCCTTCCGCAATGGACGCAGACCTTAGGCATGACCTTCTCGATCATGCTGTGGATGCCGTCCTGGGGCGGCATGATCAACGGCCTGATGACCCTGTCGGGGGCGTGGGACAAGCTGCGCACCGATCCGGTGATCCGCATGTTCGTGGCCTCGCTGGCCTTCTACGGCATGTCGACATTCGAGGGCCCGGTGATGTCGATCCGGGCTGTGAACGCCCTCAGCCACTACACCGACTGGGGCATCGGCCACGTTCACTCTGGCGCCCTCGGCTGGGTCGGCTTCGTCACCTTCGGATCGATGTATTGCCTCGTGCCTTGGCTGTGGAAAAAGGATGGCCTGTATTCCAACAAACTTGTCGAGTGGCACTTCTGGATCGCCACCACCGGCATCCTTCTCTACATCACGGCCATGTGGGTTTCCGGGATCATGGAAGGCCTCATGTGGCGCGCCTATACGCCTCAGGGCTTCCTCGCCTACAGCTTCATCGAAACCGTGGCCGCCAAACATGTTGAGTTCATGGTCCGGTTGCTCGGCGGGCTGATGTACCTCAGCGGCGTGATCATCATGATCTACAACCTGGTTCGGACCCTGGGCCTGCCCAGCTCCGAACGCGCCAATCACCCGGCCGTCGCGCTTCCCGCGGGCCTCGCCTTCGCCGGGGAGTAGGAACCATGGCTTCCATTTTTAAAAACCACGCCAAGCTTGAGCGGCACTCCATGCTGCTCCTGCTGTTCATCGTCATCGTCGTCTCCATCGGCGGGCTGGTGGAAATCACCCCGCTGTTCTTCCTGGAGAGCACCATCGAGAAGGTGGACGGCATGCGTCCCTACACGCCGCTCGAGGTGGAGGGTCGCGACATCTACATTCGCGAGGGGTGCTATCTGTGCCACTCGGCCATGATCCGGCCCCTGCGGGACGAGGTGGAGCGCTACGGCCACTACAGCCTGGCCGCTGAGAGCATGTACGACCACCCCTTCCAATGGGGATCCAAGCGCAACGGTCCCGATCTGGCGAGGGTCGGCGGCAAGTATTCCGACGCCTGGCACCGCGATCACCTGATCAATCCACGATCGCTGGTGCCGGAGTCGATCATGCCTCCCTACCGTTTCCTGGCCGAGCATGACCTCGACTACCGCGACATCAAGGACAAGCTGCGGACGCTGAAGACCGTCGGCGTTCCCTACAGCGAGGCGGAGATCGCTTCGGCGGCTGAGGACCTGAAGGCTCAGGCCGATCCGAACCAGAGCCCGACCAAGCTCAAGGCCCACTATGGCGACAAGCTCAATATCCGCGACTTCGGCGGCGGACCCGACCGGGTCACGGAGATGGACGCCCTGATCGCCTACCTGCAGATGCAGGGCACGCTGGTCGACTTCTCCACCTACAAGGCCGACGCGCCGGCGAACACGCGGTGATCAGAGATGACCTATGAAACCGTGGCCAAGTTCGCCCAGCAGGGCGGGGCCATCTACTTTTTCCTGATTTTCCTGGGTGGCTGCGCCTACGCGTTCTGGCCTCGTAACCGAGCCGAATTCGATCACGCGGCGCGCCTGCCCCTGGATGAGGACAACGGACTATGAGCGGCAAGCGTACGACCGACCCGCACAGCGGGACCGAAACCACCGGCCACGAGTGGGATGGCATCACCGAACTGGATACGCCGCTGCCGCGCTGGTGGCTGTGGATCTTCTATGGCTGCATCGCCTTCGCCATTGGCTACTGGGTCCTGATGCCGTCCTGGCCCTACCCGGGCGGCTACACCAAGGGCTTGCTGCACAACTCGACGCGAGCCCAGGTCGCCGTGGACCTGGCCGCCCTGAAGGCTCAGCGCGCCGTTCAGGGCCAGGCCCTGACCAACGCGTCTCTCGAACAGATCGAGAAGGATCCGAAGCTGCAGGCCTACGCCCTGACCCTCGGCCAGATCACCTTCAACGAGAACTGCACCGCCTGCCACGGCCATGGCGGCACGGGGTCCAAGGGCTACGCCAACCTGCGGGACGACGTCTGGCTGTGGGGCGGCTCTCTTGAAGACATCCAGACAACCATCACCCATGGCATCCGCAGCCAGGATCCCGAGACGCGCATGTCCAAGATGCCGTCCTTCGGCGCCGACGGCCTGCTGAAGCCGGGCGAGGTGAACGATCTGACCGAGTATGTCGTCGCGCTATCGCACCGTAAGGCCAGCGCCGGCGCCGTCGCCCGGGCCGCTCCGCTGTTCGCCAACAACTGCGCCGTCTGCCACGGCCCCGAGGGCAAGGGCAATCAGGCCTTCGGCGCGCCGAATCTTACCGATCGCGACTGGCTCTATGGGCCCGACCGCGCCTCGATCCACGACCAGATCTGGTACGGCCGTGGCGGCGTGATGCCCAACTGGGGCGCCCGCCTTGACGCGAACACGATCAAGGCGCTGACCGTCTATATTCACGCCAACGCCGGCGGGTCCTGAGCCGGCAGGGGGAACGTGGCCGTGGTCACCGTTATTGAGCGCAAGAGGTCGGAGGCGTCGGTTGCCCCTGCGGAAACTGTTTCCGTGGCGGCCACCGCCCGCGCCAAGGCCGTTGGAGGCGAGGGGCTCTACAAGAAGCGGACGCCCATCTACCCCAAGCTCGTGCGTGGCCGTTGGCGCAACGTCAAGTGGCTCCTGCTGGTGGTCACGCTCGGCATCTACTGGATCACGCCGTGGCTGCGCTGGGCCAGGCCGGCCGGGCTGCCTCAACAGGCCGTACTGGTCGATTTCACCGGCGGACGGTTCTATTTCTTCTTCATCCAGCTGTGGCCACAGGAGGTCTATTTCTTCACCGGGCTGCTGATCATCGCCGCCCTGGCCCTGTTCCTGGTGACGGCTCTGTATGGACGGCTGTGGTGCGGGTACGCCTGTCCCCAGACGGTGTGGACAGACCTCTACATTGCCGTGGAACGGACGTTCGAGGGCGACCGCAACGCCCGCATGAAGCTCGACGCCTCACCACTGTCCTTCGACAAGGCCTGGCGCAAGGGCGGCAAGCACGCCGTCTGGCTGGCGATCGCCCTGGCGACCGGCGGCGCCTGGGTGTTTTATTTCCACGACGCGCCGACCTTGTGGAAGAATTTCTGGGTCGGGCAGGCCCCCCTGACGGCCTATGTGTCGGCGGCGGTGCTGACCTTCACCACCTATTCCCTCGCCGGGACCATGCGGGAGCAGGTCTGCACCTATCTGTGCCCGTGGCCGCGCATCCAGGGCGCCATGCTCGACCACCATTCGCTGCAGGTGATCTATCTGAAGGATCGCGGCGAACCCCGTTCACCGCACAAGAAGAACCAGTCCTGGGAGGGTCGCGGAGACTGTGTCGACTGCCAGCAATGCGTGATCGTCTGCCCGATGGGGATCGACATCCGGGACGGCGGCCAGATCGAGTGCATCAACTGCGGACTATGCGTCGACGCCTGCAACGAGATCATGGTCCGGGTGGGGCGCCCCACGGGTCTCATCGGCTACGACAGCGACGATGCGGTCGACGGCAGGCTGGTCGGCCGGCCGCCAGCCTACAAGTTCGTTCGTGCACGGACGATCTACTATGGCGTGGCGCTGCTGTTGGTGTGCGGACTGCTGACCTGGGGGCTGCTGACGAGGAGCCCGGTGGTTTTCGATGTGCTCCGCGACCGGGATCCCACCTTTATCAGCCTCCATGATGGCTCCATCCGTGACGGCTACACCCTCAAGGTGGCCAACCGGACGTTCGATCGTCAGGTGTTCACCGTCACGGTGAACGGACTTTCACGGTACAGTCTGAAGACACCGGGCGATCCGGCCTCTTCAAGTGCGCTTACCCTCGTGGCCGAACCCAACCAGGTCGCCTCCATGCGCCTGCTCGTTTCGGCCCCGGCCGACGCACTGTCCGCTCCGGCGCTTCCCGTCACCTTCCAGATCCGCTCGAAGACCGTCACCGCCGTCAAGCGGTCGGTGTTCCTGTCGGGACAGGCGAACACCCTATGACCAGCACCCCCCGTCCGGCCAGCTTCGTGATCAAGGGCTGGCACGTCCTGGCGGCCTTCATCGTGTTCTTTGGCGTCGATATCGCGGTGAATGCGATCTTCATGGTCTCGGCCTTCCGCACCTTCCCCGGCGAAACGTCGATGACGCCCTACGAGGACGGCGTGGCCTATAACGCCACCCTGCGCCAGAAGCGGGCCCAAGCGGCCCTTGGCTGGAGGGTCGCCGCGGGGCCTGACGGCGCGGATGCGGTGCGGGTCGATGTCTCCGATCGCACCGGCGCCCCGCTCGAGGGTCTGAAGGTCACGGTGCATCTCGAACGCCCCGCCACGGAGGCCGGTCAACGCAGCTTCGATCTCCGTGAGGTTCAGCCCGGCGTCTACAAGGTCCGCACGGGGGTGCTCTCCGGCGCCTGGGATCTCGACGTCACCGCCCGAAATGACCGGGGCGATGTGGCCAAGGCGGACCGGCGACTCTCCGCGCCATGACTGCGCTTGCCGCCGACCTCTCCGGGTTCCTCACCCCCACCGGCGAGGAGGGACAACAACGGCTGGAGCTGATGGTCACCGGCGCGCGCTGCGCTGGCTGTATGAACAAGATCGAGAAGGGCGTTGCGACGCTGCCGTCCGTCAGCCGGGCGCGCTTCAATCTGTCGACGGGCAAGCTGCTCGTGCTGTTCGAAGGTCCGGAGGCTGATCCGGCGCGGGTGGTGCGCGCCCTTGAGGATCTGGGCTACCCGGCCCGGCTCTACGATCCCTCATTGATCGAGAAGGACCACGACCGGGAGGGACGTCGCCTGACCCTCGCCCTTGGCGTCGCCGGTTTCGGCGTGCTCAACGTGATGATGTTCACCGTGCCGGCGTGGGCCGGGCTGTTCGGTCAGGAACTGCAGCCCGCCACCCGTACGGTGATGTACTGGTTCGCGGCGCTGATCGCCACGCCCTGCACCCTCTACGCCGGCATGCCCTTCTTCACGTCGGCCTGGTCGTCCCTGCGCCGGGGCAAGGCCAACATGGACGTGCCGATCACCATCGGCGTGTTGCTCACCCTGGCGATCAGCTACTACGAGACGGTGCGAGGCGGGCGTCACGCCTATTTCGACGCCGCCGTCACCCTGATCTTTCTGCTGCTCATCGGCCGGTTCCTCGATCACAAGCTCAAGGCGCGCGCCCGCAGCGCCGCGCGCGACCTGCTGTCGTTGCAGACCACGATCGCTCACAGGATCGACGCCACGGGCGCCGAGAACGGGATCCCGGTCGCCCAGGTCGCGGTGGGCGACCGCCTGGCGGTGGCGCCAGGCGAACGCATTCCGGTCGACGCCCGGGTCGAGGCGGGCAGATCCTCCCTGGACAACGCCCTGATCAGCGGCGAGACCCTGCCCCTGGCCGTGGCGCCCGGGTCGCAGGTCCATGCCGGGGCGCTGAACCTCTCCGGTCGCCTCGTTCTGCGCGCCGAAGCGCAGGTTCAGGATTCCACCCTGGCCGAAATCGCCCGGCTGATGGAGGCGGGCGCGCAATCGAAGTCCGCCTATGTGCGGCTGGCCGATCGGGCGGCGGCGCTCTATGTGCCAACCGTTCACACCGTGGCCGCCCTGACCTTCGGGCTCGGCTGGGCTCTGGGTCTGGGACCGCACGAGGCCTTGATGCGGGCCGCGGCGGTGCTGATCATCACCTGTCCCTGCGCCCTGGGTCTGGCGGTGCCGGCGGTGCAGGTGACCGCCAGCGGCCGCCTCTTCCGGGCCGGTGTGCTTGTCAAGTCGGGCGCGGCCCTCGAGCGCCTCGCGGCCGTCGACTATGTGGTCTTCGACAAGACCGGGGTGCTGACGGAAGGTCGACCGCGACTGATCGAAGGACCCTCGGCCGTCCTTGAGGCTGCGGCGCGGCTGGCGCGGGGATCGCGGCATCCGCTGGCGGGCGCGCTGGCTCTGGCCGCCGGTCCCGGACCGGCCGCCGACGCGGTCATCGAGACGGCCGGCCAGGGAGTCGTGGGGCTTATCGATGGCCGTCCTGCGCGCCTGGGGCGGGCCGATTTCGTGGGCGCGACCGGTGAGACGCCGACCGAAACGGAACTGTGGTTCGCCCTTGACGGCGAGTCGCCCCACAGGTTCCGTTTCGCCGACACCCTCCGTTCGGATGCCATCCAGACCGTGGAGCGCCTGAAAGCCCTGGGCCTGGGGGTCGAGATTCTGTCCGGCGACACGGCGGCGGCCGTCGAGCGTGCGGCGGCGGCCACGGGCGTCGAGCGCTGGAGCGCCGGCGTGACTCCGATCGAGAAGGCGGCCGTGATCCGCAGGCTCGGCGAAGCCGGCTATCACGTCCTGATGGTCGGCGACGGCCTCAACGACGCGGCGGCTCTGGCCGGCGCCCACGCCTCCATGGCGCCCGGCGCCGCGGTGGACGCGAGCCAGAACGCGGCCGATCTGGTGTTCAGCGGCGAAGCCCTCGGGGGTGTGGTCCTGGCCATACGGACGGCCCGGGCCGCTCGCCGCCGGGCCCTGGAAAACTTTGCGTTTTCGGCGCTCTACAATCTCGTCGCAGCCCCGGCGGCGGTGTTCGGCCTGGTCAATCCGTTCGTCGCGGCCATCGCCATGTCATCCTCTTCCCTGATCGTCACGCTCAACGCCCTGCGGATGAATCTCGTAGGCCGGGCCGAAAAGGGCGCCCCGTGAACATCCTGATGTTTTTGGCCCCGACCTCCGTCCTTCTGGGGCTGCTGGGACTCGTCGCATTCTGGTGGACGGTGAAGCACAACCAGTACGAGGACCCCGACGGCGACGCCGCCCGCATTCTCGACGACCACGAGGACGACGGCCCGCTCTGACGCGGCAGACCGGTGATTTTCGGTCGTCGGGGCGGGCGTGATAGGAGTGACGTCAGGCGCTGCTGGCCGGCGCGACCGCTCAGGAGCCCGTCCATGCGCGTACTTGTTACCGGAACGGCCGGTTTCATCGGTTTTCATCTCGCCGCCCGCCTGCTGGCCGACGGCCACGAGGTCACCGGCGTCGACGGAATGACCGACTACTATGACCTGCGGCTGAAGGGGGCCCGCCGCGCTCTGCTGCAGGCGCACCCCGCGTATCGTGACCACGAGATCATGCTCGAGGACGCCGAAGGACTCCAGGCCGCGGTCGAGGGCGCGGCTCCTCAGGCCATCGTCCACCTCGCGGCCCAGGCGGGCGTCCGCTACAGCTTGGAGAATCCCCGCGCCTATGTGGATTCCAACCTCGTCGGGACGTTCAACCTGATGGAGGCGTCGCGCCGACTGAACGTCGGGCACCTGATGCTCGCCTCCACTAGCTCGGTGTACGGCGCCGACGGCCCGGTGCCCTTTCTGGAATCGCGCGCCGCCGACCACCCGCTGACCCTGTACGCCGCCAGCAAGAAGGCGGGTGAATCCATGACCCACGCCTACAGTCACCTGTGGGGGATTCCGACGACCGTCACGCGATTCTTCACCGTCTATGGGCCTTGGGGACGGCCGGACATGGCGCTGTTCAAGTTCGTCGCCGGAATCCTCAACAACGAGCCGATCGACGTCTACAACCATGGCCGGATGGAGCGCGACTTCACCTATGTCGACGATCTGGTTGAGGCGCTGATCCGTCTTCTCACGGCGCTTCCGGAGAGGGGACGGCGCGTCGCGGGGGACCTGGACTCTCTCAGTCCGGTGGCGCCCTGGCGGCTGGTCAACATCGGTCGCGGCCAGCCTGTGTCGCTGATGGCGTTCATCTCCGCGATCGAGACAGCGCTGGGCCGCAAGGCCCGCCTGAATCTGCTGCCGATGCAGCCCGGTGACTCTCCGGCCACTTTCGCCGGAGCCGATCTTCTGGAGGCGTTGACCGGGTTCCGGCCCGCAACGCCGCTGGCGGTCGGCGTGGCCGCTTTCTGCGACTGGTACAAGACCTACCACGGTCTCGACTGACGCCGTCGAACAGGCCCCCTGCCGTCAGCGTTCGTGCATCGCCTCGCTGCCTTTGCGGGCGAGGGGCGAGAGCAGGTAGTCGATGATCGTGCGCCGTCCGGTTCTCACTTCGGCGGTCACCGACATCCCCGGAAGCAGCGTCTCGCGACGCCCGTCGACCACCATGGCGGCCTGGTCCAGGCTGATCCGGGCGACGTAGGTCGGCGACATCTGGGAGGCTGGCGACGCTGCCCCGACGGTCGGGTCCTCGCCCTGGCGCGTGGCCTGGGCGATGGCGTCCCGGCTCACGTCGATGACCCTGCCGTGCACGAGTCCGTAGCGGGTGAAGTTGAACGTCTCGATCTTCACTGAGACGTCCTGGCCGGGGTGAACGAATCCCACATCGCGGTTGGCCAGTTGGGCCTCCACCGTCAACGGCTGGTTGTCCGGCACGATGATCATCAGCCGCTGGGCCGGGCTGACGACGCCGCCGACCGTGTGTGTCACCAGCTCCTCGACCACCCCGTCGATCGGCGCGCGGATCTCGGTGGCCGTGGACTTCTGCTGGGCCTTGATCAGCTCCTGAGACAGCTCGTTCTCCTTCTCGCGGGCCTTCTCCAGGTCGGCCAGCACCCCGGCGTCGAACTCCGAGACGGCCTGGGCCCGCTGGCGTTGCAGGGCCGATGCGGAGGCCCTGGCCTGGTCGAGTCGCCGGGCCTCGACCTCCAGGTCGCGCCGCGCGTCGCTGAGCTGCTGCTGGGCGTCGAGATTGGCGAAGCTGGTGCCGAAGCCCTGTTCCCTGAGCCGTTCATGCAGGCGCGCCTTTTCGGCCAGCATGGGCAGGCTGGCGTTGGTCTTGGCGATCATCGCCGACACCTCGCCCGCTTCTGCTCGCTTTTCGGTGATCTGCTGATCAAGCCCGGCCACCTTGGCCTGCTGGCCATCGAACTGAGCCCGCAGCGCGGCCCGGGCCTGCTGCAGGTCGTCGGCGGATGCGCCCTCCACGGGGCCCAGGGGTGCCGGAGCGCCGCCATGTTCGGCCACGGGCTTGAGGGCCGTCAGCCGGGCGACGTCCAGCCGGGCTTCGAGAGCGTCGCGGGCGAGGCGATCCCGGTCGGCGCCCACCGATGTCGGATCCAGCGCGATCAGCAGCTGGCCGGTCTTGACATGGTCGCCATCCTGAACGGCGATGACCTTCACCACGCCCGGGTCGAGCGGCTGGATCACCTTGGTCTTGCCGCTCGGCAGAAGGCGACCGGGGGCGGTGGCGATCACATCCACCTTGCCTAGAAATGACCAGGCGATGGCGATGACGAAAAAGATCCCGATCAACATGGCCACCCCGCGGCCGGTCGGCGACGGCGGCGTTTCGAGGATCTCCAGCGCGGCGGGCAGGAACTCCCGCTCGTCCTTGCGGTCGAGTCGCTCCACACCCCGTCGAAGCATTGCGGTGATCATGCCGCCCTGGGCGTCGGTCATGTCAGCGCTCCCGACGCGCCGGCGACCCCGGCCTGCATCCGCCACAGGTCCGCGTAGCGACCGCCGGCGTTCAACAGGCTTTCATGGTCGCCGGATTCGATCAGGCGGCCGCCCTCGATGGTGACAATTGTGTCGGCCATGCGAAGGGTCGAAAGGCGATGGGCGATCAGGATGACCGTACGGTCCTGGGTGATGCGCCGCATATTGGCCTGGATCGCCGCTTCGCTCTCATAGTCCAGCGCCGAGGTGGCCTCATCAAAGATGAGGATCCGCGGATTGCCGACCAGCGCCCGGGCGATGGCGATGCGCTGTCGCTGGCCACCCGACAGCGAGGCGCCGCGTTCGCCGATCAGCGTCTCATAGCCTTCGGGCAGGGCCAGAATGAAGTCGTGCGCTCCGGCCAGTTCGGCGGCGGCGATGACACGATCGAGGCTCATGCCGGGGTCGGCCAGGGCGATGTTCTCGCGGACGGTCCGGTTGAACAGGACGTTCTCCTGAAGCACGACGCCGATCTGCCGCCGAAGCCAGGCAGGGTCCACCATCGACAGGTCGACCCCGTCGATAAGCACCCGACCGGTCTCGGGCACATAGAGCCGCTGGATCAGCTTCGCGAGTGTGCTTTTGCCTGACCCCGACGACCCGACGATACCCAGCACCCCACCGGCCTGCACGTCGAGTGAGACGTCCTGCAGCACGGGCTGGCCATCGATGCGGTAGCGGAACCCAACCGATTCCAGGCGGACATGGCCGCGGATCGGCGGCAGGCTCGCCTGGGCGCTCTGGCCGGGTTCCGGCGTTGTGTTGAGGATGTCACCCAGCCGGTCGATGGAGATCCGCACCTGCTGGAAGTCCTGCCACAGCTGTGCCAGGCGCAGGACCGGGGCAGCCAGCTGCGATGAGATCATGTTGAACGCCACCAGCTCCCCGACGGTGAGCTTGTTCTGGATGACCAGCCCCGCGCCCAGGAACAGGATCAGGACCATGGTTACCTTGTTGATCAGCGTCGTGGTCTGGGTGGCGATGTTGCCGACGCCCACGACCCGGAACGCCGCTGTGACATAGCCGGCCAGCTGCTCTTCCCAACGGCGCTGCATCACCGGCTCGAGGGCCATCGACTTCACCGTCTCGACGCCCGAGACCGCCTCGACGAGAAAGGCCTGGTTGTCGGCGCTGCGCTTGAACCGCTCGTTCAGCCGCTCGCGGAAGATCGGCGTGAGCCCGAGGCTGAGCAGGACATAGAGGGGCAGGGCGCCTGCCACCACCAGGGTCAGCAGCGGGCTGTAGATGAACAGGACGACCAGAAAGATGACCGAGAAGAACAGGTCCAGCGCCAGGGTGATGGCCGATGACGTGAGGAACTGCCGGATGGTGTCCAGCTCGCGGACGCGGGCGACGGTGTCGCCGACCCGGCGGGCCTGAAAATACGCCATGGGCAGAGCGAAGAGGTGTCGGAAGAGCCGCGCGCCCAGTTCGACGTCGATCCGGTTGGATGTGTGGGCGAAAAGGTAGGTGCGCAGGCCGCCGAGGACGACCTCGAACACCGACAGCACGCCCAGGCCAAGGGCCAGAACCTCCAGCGTGGACAGGCCGCGGTGCACGAACACCTTGTCGATGATGACCTGGAAGAACAGCGGCGCCAGGAGGCCGAACACCTGCAGGAAGAACGAGCCGATCAGCACGTCGATCAGCGGCGCCCGGTACTTCTTCACCGCGTCGATGAACCAGCTCACGCCGAAGCGGCGATAGGGGTCGCTCAGCAGGGCCCGGCGGGTCAGCAGGATCATCCGGCCGGTCCAGATCGCCGCGAGGCCCTCCAGCGTGAGCATCTCGGGGCTCGGCTTGCGGGGATCCTGGACCAGGACCTTACCCTCCGCGGCCTTGCCGACGACCAGCCAGCCGCCGTCCTGGAGCGCCGCCAGCGCGGGGAGGGGCGTGCCCTCCAGACGGGCGGGCGTGGCGGAGATGGCGCGCGCCTTGAGCGGGAAACGCTTCACCGCGCGCAGAATTTCGTCCTCGTTCAGCGACGGCCGGCCGCTCTGGTGCAGCAGCTCCGAGGCGTTGGCCGGGATCCCCAGCAGCTGCAGGATGAAGGCGAGGGCCGCCGCCCCGGGATCGGTCGTCGTGGTTGCGCCTCCGCCGTCCATCAAGCCCGCCTGTTCAGGTCCCGCCACATCGCCCGCCCGATCACCTCCGGCATAGCCGTCTTTGGCGTGACCGTGAAGCCTGCCGCCGGGCGCCGCTTCCGGCGCGCCCGTCAATTGGGATAAGCCATCGTTCATGGCTCCTTCCGACCCGACGGCGGACATTCTGGCCCGCATCGCCGCGGCCGCCCGGCTGGGCGACCGGACGCGGGCCGAGGGTCTGGCTGTCGCCGCGTTTCGCCAGGGGGTGCGCCCGCCGCTGGTCGTCGGCCTGGTGGCCGAGGGTCTGGTGGAGCGGGGACGTCAGTCGGAAGCCCTGGCCCTGTTGCGGCAGGCGACGGACTCCGCGGGCGATGATCGCGGCTGGGGGGCGATCCGACTGCAGATGGGCCGCCTGCTGCTGGCGCTTGACCGGCGCGAGGCGGTGCGCGTCGCCCTTGCCCGTGGTCTTGAGGCCCTGCCGGACGACTACCGCGGCCTGATCGACGCCGGCACGGCGACGCTGCGGCTCGGCGACCTGGCGGCGGCGGCCGACTACTTCAGGCGGGCCGCTGTCGTGGCTCCGGAGTTGGCCGAGCCCCTGTCGGCCCTGGCGGTGGTGGCCAGCCTGGAGGGGGACGCCGCCGCCGCCCGGAACGCGGCCGACCGCGCTCTCGCCCTGGATCCTCAGTTGGTCAGCGCGAGGATCGCCATCGCCCGCGCCGACGCCCTGGATGGCGACCGGCCCGCCGTGCTGGAGCGTACGGGCGAGTTGCTGCAGCGGTCCGATCTGTCGGAGGCCCAGCGCGTCGACCTCCATGACCTGCGCGCCGATTGCCTGGACACGCTGGATCGGACGGCTGAAGCCTTCGCGGACTACCTCGCCCGAAATCAGGCTGCGCAACGTCTGCACGGCCGGACCGTTTTCCGGAGCGAAGTGGAGAGACCTGGCGATCGCGCCGTCCGGCTCAGGGCCTGGTTCGCGGCGTCTTCGTCCGACGACTGGCGCCCGGTCGCCGGTCCCGACACGGCCGGCGAGGGCCACGCGAGCCGCCATGTGTTCCTTGTGGGCTTCCCGCGTTCGGGAACGACCCTGCTGGAAAAGGTGCTGGCGAGCCATCCGCAGATCGTCACGCTCGAGGAGGTGGATATCCTGGGCGCGGTCGGCGAGTCGTTTCTCGCCGACGCCGCCGGTCTGCGCCGACTGTCGGCGCTGACTCCCCCCGAGGCCGCCGCGGCCCGAGGGGAGTACTGGCGTGGCGTGCGGGCCGCCCTGGGGGCGTTTCCCCGGGACCGGATTCTCGTCGACAAGCTGCCCCTGCACACCCCGGCCCTGCCGGTGATCGCCGCGCTGTTCCCCGACGCCAGGGTCATTTTCGCCCTACGCGACCCTCGCGACGTCGTGCTCAGCTGTTTCCGGCGCCGTTTCCGCATTAATGCGGCGATGTTTGAATTTCTCACCCTTGAAGGCGCGGCGCGTTACTACGACACGGTGATGGCGCTGGCGGCGCTGTATCGTGAGCGCCTGCCCCTGCCGGTCTGCGAGGTGCGTCATGAGGCGCTGGTGGCCGATTTCGACGTCGTGGTCCGCCACGTTCTGGACTTCATCGGCGCCGCTTGGGACCCGCGGGTGCGGGAATTCACGGGCCAGGTTCGCGGTGTCCCCAGAACGCCGAGCGCGCCCCAGGTGGCGCGCGGACTCAACGCCGACGGCGTGGGTCAGTGGCGAAGGTACGGCGTCCAGCTAGAGCCCGTCAGGGCTGTCCTGGCGCCCTGGGTGGAGAGGTTCGGCTACCAGCCGGGTTAGACCCGGACGGGCCATTGGGATGTTGCCGCCGCGCCGGTTCGTGTAGAGGCGGGTGCGCGCGGATGTGGCGGAACTGGTAGACGCACTGGATTTAGGTTCCAGCGCCGAAAGGCGTGGAGGTTCGAGTCCTCTCATCCGCACCAGGATTTCCCTGAGGGTCGCCCGCGGGTCAGGTCAGCCTCCGCAAGCGGTCCCGCAATGGCCCAGCGGCCAACACCGCAAGCCGTCCGTCGCCCCCTTGAGAGCCCATGAGGGGCGTGACATAAGGGCGTTTCGTTTCATGCCGCCGGCCAGATCGGATCTTGGCGGCGGTTTTTTATTGGGCGCCTGGCTGAGCCTGCGCCCCAAACTCGGGACACGTTGATGCAAGTTATTGAAAAGCCTGGTGAAGGTCTTAGCCGTAGCTATGGCGTCACGGTGCCCGCGGCCGAGCTGGGCGCCGCGCTGGATGTCCGGATCGCCGAGATTCTTCCCACCCTGCGCCTGAAAGGCTTCCGCCCCGGCAAAGTGCCGCAGGCCCACGTTCGCCGTCTCTATGGCAAGGCGCTGATGAGCGAGGTGATCGAGAAGACTCTCAACGAGACCTCCCAGCAGGTGCTTGCCGACAATCAGCTGCGTGTGGCGTCCAGGCCTGACCTGAAGCCGGTCTCCGACATGGAGCAGGTGATCGCCGGCCGGCAAGACCTCAGCTACGACATCGAGGTCGAGGTCATGCCCGACTTCGATCCGGTCGACGTGTCGACCCTCTCGCTCGAGCGCCTCGTCTATCGCTCGACCGACGAAGAACTGCAGTCGGCCCTCGATGAACTTGTGGCCCAGAACCGCACCTATGACGACCGCACGGGCAAGACCCCCAAGGCCAAGGACGGCGATCAGGTGGTGATCGATTTCGTCGGCAGGATCGACGGCGAGGCTTTCGCAGGTGGCTCGGCCACGGACGCCGAGCTGGTGCTGGGATCCGGCCAGTTCATCCCCGGTTTCGAAGGCCAGCTTGTCGGCGCCAAGGTTGGCGACGAACTCGCGGTGAACGTGACCTTCCCCGAGGATTATCAGGCCGAGGAACTCAAGGGCAAGGCGGCGGTGTTCGACGTCACCGTCAAGGCCGTCCGGGCGCCCAAGGCGGCCAAGGCCGACGACGCGCTCGCCGAACGGCTGGGCATGACCGACCTGGACGCGCTGAAGGCCGCCCTGCGGGCGAATCTCGACAGCCAGTTCGTCTCGGCCTCCCGCTTCAAGCTCAAGCGCGCGCTGCTCGATGCGCTCGACACCCGCCACGATATTCCGCTGCCGCCGCGCATGGTGCAGGCCGAGTTCGACGGCATCTGGGCCCAGGTCGAGAAGGATCGGGCTGAGGGCGCGGCCTCGCCGGAGGATGAGGGCAAGTCCGACGAGGACCTGCGCGCCGAATACCATCAGATCGCCGAACGACGGGTCCGTCTTGGCCTGGTGCTGGCGGAAATCGGCCGCCGGGAAAACGTTCAGGTGACCGAGGCCGAACTGGGTGATGCGATGCGCGCCGAGGCCATGCGCTACGGCGCGCAGGCGCAGGAAATCTTCGACCTGCTGCGTCGCAATCCCGACATCCAGGCCCAGATGCGCGCGCCGCTCTACGAGGAGAAGGTGGTCGACTTCATCATCGGCCGCGCCTCGGTGAGCGAGCGTGAGGTCGCCAAGGACGTCCTGCTCCGCGAGGATGATCTGCCAGAAGGCTACGGCGCCTCAACAGAAGGCGAGGCGGAGCCCGCGCCGGAACCGAAGAAGAAGAAGGCCGCCAAGCCGAAGGTCAAGGCCGAGGCGGATGTCGCCGCCGAAGCGCCCGTCGTCGCGGCGTCGGCTGAGGAGGCCACGCCCGAAGCCAAGCCGGCCGCCAAGCCCGCCCGGGCGAAAAAGGCCAAGCCCGCCGCCGAATAGCGGCCACGACTTGCGCCGGTCCGGGCGCGAGCCGATATCGAATGAGCAGCACAAGGCGTCCAAGATCATGACCGATCCCTTCACTACCTCCATGAATCTCGTTCCGATGGTGGTCGAGCAATCGAGCCGGGGCGAACGGGCGTTCGATATCTTCTCGCGCCTGCTGCGTGAGCGGGTGATCTTTCTGAACGGTCCCGTCGATGACGGCATGTCGGCGGTGATCTGCGCCCAGCTGCTCTATCTGGAATCGGAATATCCGAAGAAGCAGATCGACATGTACATCAACTCGCCCGGCGGCGTCGTGTCTTCAGGCCTGGCGATCTACGACACCATGCAATACGTCCGCTGCCCGGTGGCCACCACCTGCATGGGCATGGCCGCGTCGATGGGCTCCTTCCTGCTGATGGCCGGAGAGCCTGGCCTGCGGGTGGCCCTGCCCAACGCGCGCATCATGCTTCACCAGCCCTCCGGCGGCTTTTCCGGCAAGGCCTCCGACATCGAGCGCCACGCCGAGGACATCCTCAAGACCAAGCGGCGGCTCAACGAACTGTACGCCAAGCACTGCGGCCGCACTTACGAGGAGGTCGAGCGCACCCTCGACCGCGACCACTTCATGGACGCCGAGGAAGCCAAGGCCTGGGGCATCATCGACCAGATCCACGTCAGCCGAGCGGCTTCGGACGCCGAGTCGGCCTGAGCCTTCCGGCGGCGTTCCCTCGGCCCGACCGGGAGTTCAGCGTCTGACGGCGGCCGCTTCGACGATCGCGATGAGGGCAGCCACCCCCTCGGCGCCGTCGGCGGGCAGCCGCTGGAAGTCGGCGGCCCATGGCGGTCGGATGTCCGGATAGAGCCCCGTCGGGTCCTCATGAAAGTGCAGGAACGCCCGCGATTTCAGATAGAACACGCCGGGCCGCACCTCCCGGAGGCCCTCCACGCCTCGCAGCCGCTCGAGCAGCGGGCCGAGCATCGTCAGAGCGTCAGCGCCGGCGTGCTTCATGGTCTGGCCGTGAACACCTTCAGGCCGGGGGTCTCGGCCAGGGCCAGCATCTCCCGGTCGCCATCGGTGTCACCATAGGCCGCCTGCAGCGTCAGGGTCGGACCGAGCTCGGCCCTTAGCCGGGAGACCTTCTCCGGGCCCCGGCAGTTGGGTCCATCGAGGCAGCCGGTGAACCGCTCCTCCCGATCAAACGCCAGGCGCGTGCCGATCAGACCGTCCGCGGCCAGGCGGCGGGCGAACGGCGCGACGAGAATGTCCGGCGACGCCGTGACGATGAACAGCCGCGCGCCGCGCCGCCGCCAGTCGTCCCAGCAGGCGACGGCGTCGGACCGCATCAGGCTGTCATATCGCTCGTCGCAGAAGCGTTGTGCATCCGCCTGCAGGCGGGCGCGCCGGACGGGGCCGAGAAGGCGGTCCGCCACGGCCGCCTTGAGGGCGCCGCGGTCGCGTCGAACCGCGTAGGTGAGGGCGGCGGGAAGCAGTCGCAGTGCGCCGGCCGCCGCCGCCGTCGCGCCGGCGCGCCAGGTCAGGAAGGCGACGAAACTGTCGCGACAGGTGAGGGTGCCGTCGAAATCGAAGGCGACGACGGGCGCACCGGCCGGCTCCGGGTGGCGAAACACGCCGGTCATCCCCATCTGCAGGCTTCCTGTGGTCTTCGGACGCCCCAAATGCGACACGGAACGCCCTTAGGCAACCCAAATGGGTCCGCGGGCTTGTGGTCTGACGCCGGATCGGGGAAAGTCGGGCTTCAGGCGTGCGGAGTGCGGGGCTGCGCGTCCGGGACTGTCAGCGGCGGGTTTTGTCCGACCCGTGTTGCGGCCCTCGGAAAGTGAGAACAGACGATGACGAAAGCCGCCAGTGGCGACAGTAAGAGCACCCTCTATTGTTCTTTCTGTGGAAAAAGCCAACACGAAGTCCGCAAGCTGATTGCCGGGCCGACCGTATTCATCTGCGATGAATGCGTCGAACTGTGCATGGATATCATCCGCGAAGAGCATAAACTCACCTTCGTCAAGTCGAAGGACGGCGTGCCGACGCCTCGTGAGATTCGCGATGTGCTCGATGACTATGTCATCGGGCAGGAGCACGCCAAGAAGGTGCTCTCGGTGGCGGTTCACAACCACTACAAGCGTCTCAATCACGCCCAGAAGAACAACGACGTTGAACTGGCCAAGTCGAACATCCTGCTGGTCGGTCCCACCGGCGTGGGCAAGACCCTGCTGGCCCAGACCCTGGCCCGAATCATCGACGTGCCCTTCACCATGGCCGACGCGACCACGCTCACCGAAGCGGGCTATGTCGGCGAGGATGTCGAGAACATCATCCTCAAACTGCTTCAGGCGGCTGACTATAATGTGGAGCGAGCCCAACGTGGGATCGTCTACATCGACGAGGTCGACAAGATCAGCCGCAAGTCTGACAACCCCTCCATCACCCGCGACGTGTCGGGGGAGGGCGTGCAGCAGGCGCTCCTGAAGATCATGGAAGGCACCGTGGCCTCCGTACCGCCGCAGGGCGGGCGCAAGCATCCGCAACAGGAGTTCCTGCAGGTCGACACCACCAACATGCTGTTCATCTGCGGCGGCGCCTTCGCGGGTCTGGAGAAGATCATCTCCAGCCGCGGCAAGGGCACGTCCATCGGCTTTTCGGCCAAGGTTTCGGATCCCGATGACCGGCGAACCGGAGAGGTGCTTCGCCAGGTCGAGCCCGACGATCTGCAGCGGTTCGGCCTGATCCCGGAATTCATCGGCCGCCTGCCGGTCATCGCCACCCTGGACGACCTTGATGAGGTGGCGCTGGTCAAGATTCTCACCGAGCCGAAGAACGCCCTGGTCAAACAGTACCAACGCCTTTTCGAGATGGAGAACGTCGGCCTTTCGTTCACCGACGACGCCCTGCGGGCGGTCGCCCGCAAGGCCATCCTGCGCAAGACCGGCGCCCGGGGCCTGCGGTCGATCCTCGAAGGGATTCTCCTGGAGACCATGTTCGACCTGCCAACGCTGCAGGGCGTCGAAGAGGTGGTGGTCAACACCGAAGTCGTCGAGGGGCGTGGCCAGCCGTTGATGATCTACGCCGAGAAGAAGACGGGCGCGGCCTCGGCCTGATTCGGCGGCCCCGCCGCCTGTCCCTCGCCGTCCCGCCGGTTGGGGGGTTCCCGCTGAAATTCGCCTGCCGAACAGGCAAGGCTGCTCGCCGGACGTGCGTTTCCGCACGCTGGGCCGATGGAGCCTGAAATGTCTCCTGCGACCCTGTCACCGTGGACTGACATTTTCTAAACTCGTTGCGTCAAAATCTTTGGAATTCCGCGCCCTGTGGCTTCCAATTTCGCTCGGACCGGCGTTAAATCCCCGCTAATTGTAACGAACGCCGCCAGGGTGGGCCGGCGTTCTCGCGCGACAATGCGTGGACGATCAACGAGGGACCGCCAAAAATGTCTTCTATCGCTGCCAAACCGACTCACCGTCGTGCGTCTCTGCTCGGCACGTCCGCCCACTTTGCCGCGAGCCTGCTGGCCGGCGCGGGCGCTTTGGCCGTCGGTTCCTTCTCGCCCAGTGTCGTGCTCGGCGCGCCCACCAACTGCGGCGCGACCCACGGGCTGATCGCCTGCCCGGCGGGAACCTACACCTCGGGCATTCTGATCACCGGCGCCAGCGCGCCCACCAGCTTCCAGCTGCAGAACGACACCATCACCAACACCGCCGCGGGGGCGGGCGCGAACGGCGTCACCCTGTTCGACAACGGCTCGGGCCAGAATCTGACCGTCCAGTTCTTCGACCTGTCCAACCTTGGCGTGCCGCTCCCGCCGACGACGGTCGACGGCACCGGCAAGCCCCTGGGCAACGGCATCTCCGTCCACTCGACTGGCGGTGATGTGGCGGTCAACACCTTCGACCTGAACTCCTTCTACGTCCCGGCTGACGTCCATAACACCATCACCGGCGCCAACGGCATCCGGTCGGCCACGGTCGGTACGGGCACGAACACCGTCACCATCGGCGCCGACACGATCACCTCGACCGGCGCCAACGTCTCCTATGCGGCGGTGCAGACCCTGGCCGGCGACGGCGCGACAACCGTCACGATCGCCAAGGGCGGGGTGCTCAACAGTTCCGGTGGATCCTATGACATCCTTTCCCGGTCCACGACCGGCTCGATCACCATCAACAACGACGGCGCCTCCACCCATGGGGGTATTTCGGCCGGCACCGGCGGCGCGGGCGATGTGAACGTCACGATCGGTGTCGATGGCACGGCCGTCTCCGCGCTTACCGGCGGCGGCGGTGTCGCTGACGCGGCGATCGGCACGTCTGCGGTGGACGGCGTGACCACGGTGGATATCAGCGGCGCGGTCACGGCCACGGGCGACGGCTATGGCGTATCGTCCGCCAGTACGACGGGCGACATCGGCATCACCACTCATACGGGCGGCGTCATTCAGTCGAAGTCGAACGGCATTGACGCCTCGACGGCCAGCGGCGCGATTACTGTCCTCACCGGCGATACGGTGGGAACCAGCGGTGCGGCGGTTGGCGGCGACGGTATCCATGCCGCCGTGACCAGCGGCGCGGCGACCAGCGACGTCAATGTGACGGTCGGCGCCAATCTCTACGCCACCGGCGCGGGCGTGAACGCCTCCAACGCCGGCGGCGGCGCCAGCACGGTCAGCATCAGCGACGGCGTGGCCGTTGCGGCCGGCACGGTGGGCGTTTCGTCCTCGACCGCGGGCGCCGGTACGGCCAGCATCACCACGGGCTCCGGCGTCTCCATCGATCCGGACAATATCGGCCTGCAGGCGTCTTCCGCGGGCCAGGCTATCGTCACCACCGGCGCCAACAACACCATCACCATCGACGACAACATCGACGGCGTGGTGGACAGCACCAACACCGGCATCCAGTCCTACAGCACCGCCGCCTCGGGCGCGCAGTCCGCCCAGGTGGTGGTCGGGGCCAACAACACCATTTCGATCAGCAACACGGCCGGCCATGACGTGGACGGCGCCTTCGGCATCGACGCACGGAACAGCGGAGCCGGAACGGGCGGGGTCGATATCGGCGTCGCCGACGGTCTGAATCTCACCATCACCCAGGGTGACAATACCGTTGGCATCCTTGGCGCCGATTTCAGCAACGGCGATGTGAACATCCACACCGGCACAGGGTCGATCACCATCACCGGGGGCAACGGGGTGGACGTCGCCGGCAACGTCAGTCCCACAGTCGGCATCTTCGGTGATGGCCTCGGCGGCGGCGGGGTGACCATCGACACGGCGCTCGACATCAATGTGTCGAACGGCGGCAGCCTCGGCACTGTCGGAATCCGCGCCCAGGCCGCGGGCGATGTCAATGTCACGTCCGGCGGAACGGTCGTGTCGGCTCATGGCGTCGGTCTCTATGCATTCAGCGCGGTCGGCGTGGTGAACGTCACCAACACCGGCTCGGTGACGGCCAATGCGGGCACCGGCGGGGATGGCATCATCGCGTCCTCCGGAACCGGCGATGTCCATGTGAACGGAAGCGGCTCGATCACCGTCGCCACCGGCGCCGGCGCGGGCATCAGTGCGACCTCGGGTTCGGGGAACATCTTCGTCGGTGACTCGGGCGGCGGCTATTCGGGCGCCATCGATCCGCAGAACGGCGGCATCGGCATAGACGCCTCGTCTGCGGGCAACGTCAGCGTCGTCACGGCGGCCGGCGGCACGATCAGCAGCGGCGCGTCCACCGGTATCAAGGCCGCCTCGACGGGCGGCGATGTGACCGTCACCCAGGGCGGTGCGATCGGCGTCGGCGGCGGCCAGGTCTCTGGCGTCGGCATCGTCGCCTCGATCAACAACGCCGGCGGCGCTGGCGTCGTCACGGTCAACGGCAACGCCAACATCGGCGCCGTCGGGGATGGCGTCGACGCCACCACCAATGGCCTGGGCGCCGTCAATGTGAACTACGGCGCGGCCGACGGCGCCGCCCTGACTCTCACGTCGGGCGCCATCGGCGTCAACGCCACCCAGACCAATGGCGCCAGCACGGCTGATGTCACCGTCCAGGTCGGTAACGCCAGCGGTGCGACCCTGATCAGCGCGTCGACTGTCGGCGTCTCGGCCTCGAACGCCGGAACCGGCGCGGCCAGCATCACCACCGGCGACAATGTCACCATCGATCCGGACAACATCGGCCTGCAGGCCGCTTCAGCCGGCCACGCCATCGTCACCACCGGCGCCAACAACTCGATCACCATCGACGACAACATCGTCCCCGGCGTGGACAGCCTGAACACCGGCATCCAGTCCTACAGCACCGCCGCCTCGGGCGCGCAGTCCGCCCAGGTGGTGGTCGGCGCCAACAACACGATCCTCATCAGCAACACGGCCGGGCCGAATGTGGACGGCGCGATCGGCATCGACGCCCGGAATCTGTCCGGCGGGACGGGCGGGGTCGACATCGGCGTGGCCGACGGCCTCAGCCTCACCATCACCCAGGCCGACAATGCGGGCGGAATCGTCGGCCTCGCCGCCGGCGACGTGAACATCCACACCGGGACGGGATCGATCACCATCACCGGTGGCAACGGCGTCGACGTCGCCGGCAATCTTTCCAATACGTTCGGCATTGTCGGCCAGTCGGTTGGCGGCGGTACGGTGACGATCAACACCGGCCTCGATATCAACGTCGCCAACGGCGGCGCCCTTCAGACGGCCGGCGTTGCGGCGTTCACCTCGGGCGACATCAATCTCACCTCCTCCGGCACGGTGGTGTCGGGTCAAGGGTCCGGCCTCCTCGCCTCCGGCGGCGCGGGCGTCGTCAATGTCGTCAACACAGGCGCGGTGACCGGCAACGCCGGCGGCTACGGCGGCGATGGCATCAATGCGACCTCCACCACGGGCGAAGTCCACGTGAACGGATCCGGGTCCGTCACGGTCGCCTCCGGCGCCGGTAACGGCATCAACGCGACCTCGACCTCGGGCAATGTCCTCGTCGGTGATTCCGGCTTCGGCTATTCGGGCGCCATCGATCCGCAGGGCGGCGGCATCGGCGTCAACGCCACCACCTCGGGCAATGTCAGCGTCGCCACCACCGCCGGCGGCACGATCAGTGGCGGCGCCTCCATCGGCATCAACGCGGTGACGACGGGCGGCGCCAGCGATGTCATCGTCCTGCAGGACGGCGCCATCGGCGTCGGCGGCCAGGTCTCCGGCGTCGGCATCAATGCGGCGATCAACAACGCCGCCGGCGTCGGGACGGTCACCGTCACCGGCGACGCCAACATCAATGCCGCGGGCGACGGCATCGACGCCACGACCAACGGCAACGGCCCGGTCAACGTCAATTACGGCACGGCCGGGGTCGGCACGGAGACGATCACCTCGGGCGCCATCGGCGTCAACGCCACCGAAACCAACCCGGCGGCCACCAGCAACGTCACCGTCACCCTTGGCAACGCCGCCACGGGCACCGTCGTGCACGCCAGCAATATCGGCGTCGAAGGCGCCAACGCCGGCTCCGGCGCGGCGACCTATCTCTCGGGCGGCAATGTCACCATCGATCCCGACAACTACGCGGTCGAGATGCAGTCGGCGACGGGCCTGGCGTCCATCACGACGGGCGCGAACGACAGCTACACGGTCGACGACAACATCGTCGCCGGTAACGACGCCAACAACATCGCCCTCTACGCCCATTCCGGCGCGGCCAGCGGCCTGAACACCGTCGTCACCCTGGCCGGGGCCAACACCATCCTCGTCACCGACGGCGCGGACGGCAACGCCGAGGGCGGCACGGGCATCGCGGCGCTGAACACCGGCAACGGCACGGGCGGCGTCCTGGTCGACACGACCGGCGACGCCGGCCTGAGCCTCACGGTCAATGGCGACAACGCCGTCGGCATCCACGCGGCGACCAACTACGGCGCCACGGGTTCGGGCAATGTCACCGTCAACACGGGCGCCGGATCGATCACCATCAACGCCGGCGCCGCGCCCCAGGCGCCCACGGGCAATTACGGCGGCAGCGCCGGCATCCTGGCCACCACCAACGGCGGCGACGTCACGGTGAGCAACGTCGCGGCGATCAGTGTCTCCAACGGGGGCGGCGGCCTGACGGTCGGCATCCTCGGCGTGACCAATGGCGCGGGCGACATCAGCATCGATCACGTCGGTACGGCGAACATCACCTCGAACAACGGCAACGGCATCGAGGCCGACGCCGTCAACGGCGAGATCTCGATCCGGCAACTCGGCGCCAGCACGATCACGACGACCAATGGCGACGGCATCCAGGCCAACATCACCGGAAACGCCGGGGCCGGTAACACCTCGATCGACATTTCGCAGAATGATGAAGACGCCCACATCAACTCCACGGGCGGCGACGGCATCCGGGCCAGCGTCGTCGGCGGGGGGAGTGGCAACATCTTCGTCGGCGGCGGGGCCAACGGCACCATCAACGGCTTCATCACCGCCTCGGGCGACGGCATCAGCGCCACGACCGACGGCCACGGCAACATTGTCGTCTCCACCAACACCCTGGTCACCCAGTCCGGCGGCTTCGGCATCCTTGCGCAGAACACGGCGGGATCCGGCTTCGGCAATGTCACCGTGCTCGACAACGGCGACAGCACCACCACCACCGGCGCCGGCGCTGATGGCATCTTCGCCACCACCAACGGCGACGGCAATGTCCTGGTCCATGTGACGGGCGACCAGATCACCACCCAGGGCGCCCTGGCGGACGGCGTTCGCGCCACCAACACCGGCGGCTCCAACGGCGACGTGACCGTGATCACCGATGGGGTGGCAGGCATCAACGCCACCGGCTATGGCATCTTCGCCACCAGCAACTCCAACGACAACGTCTCGGTAACGACGGGGGCGAACACCACGATCGCCGCCGGTCTCGATGGCATCCGCGCCACGATCACCAGCGTCAACGGTCAGGACGTGCTGGTCACGCACGATGGCGCCATCACGGCGGCGGGCGGTGACGGCATCTTCGTCACCAGCGTCAGCAACGGCAATGTCGGCGTCCAGGCGGGCGCCACCAGCTCGATCGTCGCCACGGGCGAGGGCATCCACGCCTACGCCCTCGGCGGCACGGTCGTGAACTCCAGTGACGTGACCGTTGTCGGGGCCGGCTCGATCACCTCCGGCGGCGCCGGCATCGACGCGCAGATCACCCAGGCGGCCAACGCCGGCGTGGTCTCGGTCACCCAGACCGGGACGGTCACGGCCGGCGGCGACGGCATTCTCGCCACGACGGCGGGCCAGGGCGCGGTCAATGTCACCACCGGCGCCGGCGCCATCACCGGCGGCTTCGGCGGCGGCGTGGGCTCGGGCGACGGCATCAACGCCTCGACCCAGGGCGGCGCCCTGACGATCATCACCGGAACCGGCGCCATCACCGGCGATCCGGGCATCGTCGCCAACATCAACGGCGGGGCGGGCACGCTCACGGTCACCACCAACGGATCGGTCACCGGCCTGTTCGGTGACGGCATCAACGCCACCATCACCGGCGGCGGTACGGGCGATCTGGTGATCAGCGACAAGGGTGTCGGCGCCATCACCGGCGCCGGCGCGACCAGTAACGGCATCACTGCCTCCACCGACGGCGGCGGCAACGCCAAGGTCACCACTGTGGCCACGGTCGACGTGGCCGGCGGCGCCAGCGGTATCGTGCTCAGCTCCACGGGCGGCAGCGGCGACGTCACCGTCGACACGGCCGGCTCGGTCAGCGGCGCGGCCGGCGACGGCGTCAACGCCACCGCGATCAACGACGGCACGGTGCGCGTGATCGCCCGCGGGGCGGATTCCGGTTCGGCCAATGGCATCACCACGTCCTCGGCGGACGGCACGAACACCGTCATCCTCACCGGCACGGGCTCGGCGACGAGCACGGGTGTCGGCGACGGCGTCCACGCCACCACCAGCGGCTTTGGCGACATCACGGTCACTACCCTGGCCGGCAGTTCGGCTTCGGGCAGCGGCGCGGGCGGCGACGGTATCTTCGCCAGCACAGGCACCTCCGTCGCCTCCATCAACGTCAGCCTCGGCGGCACGGCCACCACCAACACGCCGGCGTCCGGCTTCGGCATCAGCGCTGACGCCCTGGGCGGCAACGTCTCTGTTCAGGTCACCTCGAGCGGCAGCGTGCTCGATGGCGGGATCCGCGCCGCCACCAACAACTTCGGCAACGTCACCGTCCAGACCCTGGGTTCGGTCACCAACACCGCCGGCGACGGCATTGACGCCCTGGTGGAAAGCGGCGTCGACCAGGTGACGGCGAAGACGGTCACCGCCTCCGGCGACGGCATCCACGCCGTGTCCTCGGGCGCCGGCGGCATCGTCACCGTCACCGCCAAGGACGTGACCTCCACCACCTCGGGCAGCGGCGTCTTCGCCAGCACCACCGACGGCGGCGGCGGCCCGGTCCAGGTCAACACCTACGGAACGATCACCGGCTCGGCGACGGCGCACACCGCCGGTATCTACGCGGTGGCGCTGAACAACTCCCCCGTCACCATCACGGCCAGCGGACCGGTTTCCGGCGATGCGGGCGTGGCGGGCGTCAGCGGCGGCGGCAATGTCAACATCACCACCACCGGCACGGTGCAGGCCAGCGGGACCACGCCGAACAGCTCCTTCGGCGTTATCGGCGCGACCAGCGGGTCCGGCACGGTCACCATCAACTCCAGCGGCGACGTCACCGCGGCCTCTACTGACGGCGTGCTTGGCTTCTCCACCGGCAACGGGCTGATCCAGGTCACGTCCGGCAAGGTGACAAGCGGCGGCGGCGGCGTCATCGCCGACAGCACCGGCGGCGGCACGGTCCAGGTGACCACCAACGGGGCGGTCGTGGCCACCGGGGCGGCCCCGGACACCTGGGGTGTTCTTGCCCTCACCAACGGCGGCAGCGGCAGCGCCACGGTCACCACCCACTCGACAGTCGAGGGCGCCTACGATGGCGCCGGCGCCATCGTTGTGTCGGGCGGGGGTAACGCGACCATCGACACCACAGGCGGGCTGGTCACCGCCCACGGCTCCTCCGGCGGCGGTCACAACGCCTGGGGCGTCCTCGGCCTGGCGCAGAGCGGCAACGTGCAGGTCACCACGGGGGCGGTCACGGCTGACGGCGCTCCCCTGGCAGCCGTCGGCGGCCTCAGCAGCACGGGCAACGTCGCCATCCAGACGAATGGCCAGGTGAGCTCCAACGGCATCGGCGTTCTGGGCAGCACCAGCAGCGCCGGTTCCACCGGATCGATCCTGATCACCACCAACGCCGGTGTCGGCGCTGCCGGAGTTGGCATCGGGGCTTTCGCGGCGGGCGCCAGCAACGTCACTGTCGACGCCAATGACACGGTCGTCGGCTTCACCGGCATCGCCACCTCCACCCACGGCTCCGGCGTCACCAATGTGACAGCGCTGGGAACGGTCACCGGATTCTCCGGCGACGGCGTCAACGCCACGACCACGGGTTCCGGCTCGATCACCGTTTCAACGGCCGAGGTCGACGCGGCCAATGTCGCCATCAACACCCATAGCGGTGGCGGCTCCAGCATCCAGGTCACGGCCAATGGCCCGCTGACCGGTCAGGTCGGGGTAAGTGCGGTCACCACGGGCGGCGCCAACGCCGGCTCGGTCACCGTGCACACCCTCTCGACGGTCACCGCCAGCAACGGCCTCGGTGTCAACGCCCAGGCCGGGACGGGCGGATCGACGGTCCGCACCGACGGCGCGGTCAGCGGCGTCGGCGGCATAAACGCCAGCTCGTCGGGTTCCGGCGCGACCTCGGTCACGGCCAACGGCTCGGTCGATGGAACCACCGGCGCGGGCGGAACGGGCATCAACGCCACCTCCGGCTCGGGCAATGTGACCGTTCTGGCCAACAGCACGACCAGCGGCACGACCGGCGTCAGCACGACCACGAGCGGATCGGGTGTCACAGCCATCACCACACTTGGACTGGTCACCGGCACGACGGGCGATGGCGTCGACGCGACGAACTTCGGCGGCGCCGGAGCGATCGGCGTCACCACGGGCGACGTCACCGGCGCGCTTGACGGCATCCTGGTCCAGGCCATCGGCGGCGGCGCGCCGATCACGGTGGCCGCCAACGGCGCGATCAATGCCGGCGGCGGAACCTCGGGCGGCATCGTCGTCAACAGCACCGGCGGCTCGGGCAATGTCCTGATCACCACCGGCAGCACGGTGACGGGCGGCACGGGCGTGGTCGCCAACGTCGGCGGCGCGGGCGGCGTCAACATCGACACCACAGGCGGCCTGGTCACCTCGACCTGGGCCGGCGGCGTCGGCGTCGGGGCCTCCACGGTCAACGGCAAGATCAATGAAACCACCGGTGCGGTCACGGCGGCCAATGTGGGCGTCTACGCCCTCAGCAGCGGCGGCGGCGGCAACATCAACATCGAGACCACGGGTGCGGTGGACGCCGGCGGCGCCGGCATCGTCGCCGACAACCACACGGGCGCGGGCTCGATCATCGTTACCGCCGACAGCACGGTGACGTCGGCGAGTTCCATCGCGGTCGACGTCTCGGCCGGCACGGGTGGCGCCACGGTGACGACAGACGGCGCGGTCAGCGGCGTCGGCGGCATCTTCGCCACCTCAACAGGCGCGGGCGCGACCTCGGTCACCGCCAACAGCTCGGTCCTGGGGTCGGGCGCCGTCGGAATTCTCGCCACATCCGACACCGGCAATGTGACGGTTCTGGCGAACAGCACGACGACGGGTACGACGGGCGTCGCCACCGCCACCGGCGGCTCGGGTGTCACGAACATCACCACGGTTGGTCTTGTGACCGGCTCGGCCGGTGACGGCGTCGACGCGACCAACGCCGGCGGAGCCGGTGCGATCAATATCACCACCGGCGCGGTTACGGGCGCCCTTGACGGCATCTTCGCCGACGCCGCCGGCGGCGGCGCGCCGATCACCATCGCCACGAGCGGCGACGTCAACGGCGGAGGGGCGTCGACGGGCGTTCTGGCCGCCAGCACGGGCGGCTCGGGTTCGGTGAAGATCACCACGGGCGGCGCGGTCACGGCCGGCAGCGGCGTCGTGGCCACCGTCGGCGGCGCCGGCGGGGTCAATGCGGACACCACGGGCGGCCTGGTCACGGCCACCTCCGGAACGGGCGTCGGCGTTGGCGCGAGCACCGTCAACGGCGCGATCACCCTGACCACCGGCGCGGTTTCGGCCGTGAACGGCACGGCGAGGGGCGTCATCGCCCAGAGCACGGGCGGCGGCGGCAACATCGTCATCGAGACGACCGGCGCTGTGAACGCCGCGGGCGTCGGCATCGGCGCCGACAACCACACGGGCGCCGGATCGATCGTCGTCACCGCCGACAGCACCGTGACCTCCACGGGCGCCACGGCGATTGACGTAACGGCCGGCACGGGCGGGGCGACGGTCACCACCGATGGCGCGGTCAGCGGCGTCGGCGGCATCTTCGCCACCTCGGCGGGCGCGGGCGCGACCTCGGTCACCGCCAACAGCTCCGTCGTCGGCTCGAGCGACGTCGGTATTCTCGCCACCTCCGACACGGGCAACGTCACTGTCCTTGCCAACAGCACCACAACCGGTTCGACGGGTGTCTACACCTCAACGGGCGGAACCGGGGTGACCAGCATCACCACCCTGGGTCTCGTGACCGGTTCGTCGTTCGACGGCATTGACGCGCTCACCACGGGAACCGGCGGCATCACCATCGCCACCGGCGCGGTGACGGCGACCAACGACGGCGCCAACGGCATCTTCGCCCAGAACACCTCCGGCGGCGCCGGAGACATCCGCATCACCACCAACGGTCAGATCCAGGGCGACGTCTCCGGAATCACGGCCGATAACCACCTGGGCACGGGCGCGATCAACGTCCACACGCTCGGCGCGGTTTCGGCGCTCACCGGCGTCGGTGTCTCGGCCACGGCGGGCACGGGCGGGGCGACGGTTGTCACCGACGGTGTCGTTAACGGCGGTTCTGGCCCCGGCGGCGGCATCAACGCCACCGCGACGGGCGCCGGACCGGTCACGGTGGCGGCCAACGGCGCCGTCAACGGCGGCGCGGGTGTGGGCATCAACGCCGGCACGGCCTCGGGATCCATCCTGGTCACCACCGGCTCGACGGTCATCGGCAGCGAAGGCGTCGTCACGGCGGTGTCGACGGGTTCGGGCACGACCGGCGTCACCACCACGGCGGGCCTCGTCACTGGCGTCACCGGCGACGGCATCCACTCCACCACGGGCGGTTCCGGGGCGATCTCGATCACCACCGGCGCGGTCACGGCCACGGCGGCGGGCGCCAACGGCGTCTTCGCCCAGAGCACGACCGGCGCGGCCAATATCGGCATCACCACTGAAGGCGTGATCCAGGGCGCCGCGAGCGGCGTCAACGCCGACAACAGCGCCGGCGCCGGGTCGATCAATGTCCACTCGGTCTCGGCGGTCTCGGCCACGACGGGCGTGGGCATTACGGCCACGGCCGGCACGGGCGGCGTCATCGTCACCACCGACGGCACGGTCACCGGCGGTTCGGGCCCCGGCGGCGGCATCAACGCCACCGCGGCGGGCGCCGGATCGGTGCAGGTGGCGGCGAACGCCGCGGTCGACGGGGTCGCCGGAACCGGCATCCACGCCGCTTCGGGCACGGGGAACATCCAGGTCCTGGCCAACTCCACGGTTGCCGGCACCAACGGTGTGACCAGCAGCACCGGCGGCGCCGGAACCACCCTGATCACCACGGTGGGCCAGGTCACGGCGACAGCCGGCGACGGGGTCAACGCCTCGGGTGGCGCGGGTCAGATCACCATCACCACCAACGGCGTCAACGCCAGCGTCAACGGCATCTTCGCCCACGGCGTCACCTCGCCGATCACCATCACCAACAACGGCGCGGTCAACGGCGCCACGGGTGACGGCATCGGCGCGGTCACCGGCGGCGCGGGCGCCATCCAGGTCAATGTCCAGGGCCCGGTGAGCGGAGCGGTGGGTGTCTACACCGCCCAGACCGGCACAGGCGTGACCAACATCGTCGATGGCGTGGCGGCCAACACCATCACCGGCACGGTCGGCGACGGCGTTCAGTCGGTCAACGGCGCGGGAACGGGCACGGTCAACTTCGGAGCCGGGACGGGATCGCGCATCCAGGCGGCGGTGTTCGGGGCCACCAACGGCGTCGACATCTCCGGCGCGGGCCTGATGAACGTCTATGACGGCGCCAATGTCACCGGCGCGGCGGGCTGGGGCATCACCGCCCAGAGCACCGCCTCCTCGGTGAACATCGACGTGGTCGGCGGCGTGGTGCAGGGCACCTCGGTGGCCGCCCTCAACGGCGGCGGCATCCTCGGCCTGACCAATGCGGCCGGACCGAACGCGGTGAACATCACCAGCACCGACACGGTCATCGGCATCGGTCAGCAGTCCGACGGCATCGCCGGCGTGGCCACGGCCAATGGCGACGTCAACATCGCCTCGACCGGCTTCGTGACCGGCGGCTACATCGGCATCTTCGGTGGGTCGGCGTTCACCCAGGGCGGCGACAATCCGGCCACGATCGGCGGTACGGTCAATATCGGCACGGCCCTGAAGCCGATCACCGGCGCGGTCGGCGATCAGAACACCACCTTCGGTGCGATCGTCGCCACCAACACCACCGGCGCGATCAACGTGTTCACCGCCGCCTCGGCCAGCATGGCGGCCGACGGCAACGCCCGCTACGGCATCGTCGCCTATGACGTCGGCGCCGCGGCGCCGATCACCATCGGCAACGCCGCCCAGATCGGCTCCACCAACGGCGCCACCGGCGGAGGGGTGAACTCGGCGGGCATCGATGCGGTGCAGACCGGAACCCTCGGCGGCATCAACCTCACCAACTCGGGCAACATCTACGTCGACAACGTCCAGGGTGTTGACGGCTTCGGCTTCACGGCCGGCATCCTGGCCTTCAACGCCGGCGCCGGCGCGATCAACGTCACCAACAGCGGATCGATCGATCCGCCTGCGGTCGGCATCTTCGCCAGCGGCCTGGGCCAGGTGAATGTGGTCAACAGCGGCTCGATCCTCGCCCTGGGAAGCGGCATCTTCGCCAACTCCTTCGGCGGCGCCGCGGTGACGGTCAGCAACACCGCCCCCAGCGTCCACGGCATCGCGGGCAACGGCATCCAGGCGGTGTCCGCGGGCGCCGGCGATGTCACGGTCGCCTCTCTCGGCGGCACGGTTACCGGCGGCTTCGACGACATTCTCGCCACCTCTCTGGGCGGTGTGGTCACGGTCGGTACGGTGGCGGCTCCGATCACCAGCGTGCTGGGCGACGCCTCGACCAGCCACGCCGGGATCGAAACCAGCAACACGACCGGCGCGACGATCATCAACACCGCCGCTTCGGCGACGATCAACGATCCGAACGCCCTCTACGGGATCGAGGCCAACTCGACCTCCGGAGCGATCACCATCAACACCGCCAGCGCCATCGGTTCGGGCTCGGGCGGCGTCAATGGCGCGGGTGTCTGGGCCAACTCCACCGGCGCCAACACCACGGGCATCGCCGTCACCAACACCGGCGCGATCTTCGTCGATCCGGTCACGTCTCTGGGTATCGAAGGCACCAGCTACGGCGTCTATGCGGTCAACGGCGGAACCGGCGCGGTCAGCGTCAGCAACTCCGGAGCGATCGCCAACCCGGGCGTGGGCATCCTGGCCTACGGCGCCGGCAACGCGTCGATCGCCAACCACGCCAATGTCAGCGCCATCTTCAGCGCCCTGCACGCCGAATCCACGGCGGCCGGTGTGGTGACCGTGACCAGCGACAACGGCTCGGTGCTGACCGCGTCCCTCGGCGACGGGGTCGACGCCATCGCTGACGGCGGCGGCTCGGTCGGGGTCACCCTGACCAACACCACGGTCAACGCCGGCGCCGTGGGCGTCTACAGCCACGCCGGGGCGGGCGGCTCCGAGGTGGTCAACACCAGCGGCGGCGTCATCACGGCCGGATCCTACGGCATCGCGTCCGACGGTCTGGGTTCGATCTCGGTGACCAACTCCGACACCATCACCGGCCCCACCATCGGTGGTATCGGCGTGGGCGGCGCCTCGACCTCCGGTCCGATCACGGTCAGCAACAGCGGCGACATGTCGACGCTCAAGACGGCCATCTACGGGATCGGCGCCAAGGACGCGACCGGCGCGATCAGCATCTCCAACTCCGCCCAGATCGGGGCGGCGGGCGCCGGCAACGGGGTCAAGACCTTCGGCATCGGAGCCCAGTCCATCGGCGCCAACACCACCGGCGTCACGGTCACCAACACCGGCGCCATCTATGTGCAGGGCGTACCGACGGCTCCCTACATCTCTTCGGGTGTCGTGGCGCTCAATGCCGGGACCGGGGCGGTGCTCGTCAACAACTCCGGCGCAGTGCAGTCGGGAGCCTACGGCCTCTACGCTTCGGGCGCCGGCAATGTGACGGTCAATGACAACGCCTCAGTCGTCGGCGCCACCGGCATTCATGCCGACAGCTCCGGCGCGGCCTCGACCACCACGGTGGATGTCTACTCGCTTTACGGCGTCCCGGCTCCGGTTACGGGCGCAGCCGGAAACGGCATCGAGGCCTACGGTACGGGTGGCGGCAACGTCACCGTTGACACCTCGGCTGGCGGAACGATCTCCGGTTCTAACATCGGCATCGCGACGTCGGTCACCGGCGGAACGGGCGCGACGGTGGTTAACACCCTCACCGGCGCTTCTACGACGGGTATTGGCGTGATCGGCGGGAGCGGCGACGGCATCCAGTCGCTCTCCAGCGGCTCGGGTCCGATCACCATCACGGCCGGCAACGTCCACGGCGGCGACAACGGCGTGTTCGCCAGCGCCAACTCCGGCGCCGTCGCGGTCACCACCCAGGGCAATGTCTTCGGCGGAACCGCGACCGGTATCACGGCGGAGTCCTCCACGGGCAACGTCACCGTGACGACCAACAACCAGACCGGCGTCCGGAACGTCGTTTACGGGGCGGCCGAAGGCATCTTCGCCAGCTCCGGCGGTGCGGCCTCGACCACCGTGACCTCCAACAGCAACGTTGACGGCGGCACTGACGCCGGCATCGTGGCGGTCTCCGGGTCCGGTAACCTCACCGTGGTCGTCAACGGCAACGTCAACACCGACACGCCGCCGGCCCCGGTCACCGGAGAAGGCATCCGCACCGACAGCGGCGGCCCGGCCTCGATCACCATCAGCAACAACTCCACGGTTCTGGGCGCCGGAAACGCCAACCAGAACTCGGTGTTCTCCAAGAACAACACCGGCGGGGCCGTGGTGGACATCACCACGGCGCTCGGCTCGACCACCGTGCTCACCAACAACGGTGTGGTGCAGTCGAACCGCGCGGCGCCGGGCGAGCTGAACGATCTGGCGATCCAGGCGGTCAACGGCTCGGTGAACGTGACCAACAACAACGTGCTCAACGGCCGGATCGACTTCTCCGGTCTGGCGGGCGGCGAGGGCAGTTCGGCGACGTTCATCAACACCGGGACCTGGCAGGTCACCGGCGCCAACTACGCCGGCGGCCAGGATGGCTTCGGAACGACGCCTGTCCTGCTGGTCAACGACAACCTCATCTCCACGGTGGGGACCACGTCCATCGACTTCGGTGTCGATGGCGCGGCGGCCGGCGCGGCGCACGCCGCGGCGGACCAGGTCGACAACTTCGGCCTGATCCGGGTCGGCGGATCCGGTGCGGTGGGTGCGGGCGCCACGCTCAACCTCACCCACCTGGCGACGCTCAACAACAGCGGCACGATCAACCTGATGAACGGCGTGCCGAACGACCGCTTCCTGAACACCGGCGCGGTCTACTCCGGCCTCGGCGCCCATCCGTTCCTGCAACTGGACGCGTCAATCTCGATCCCGGCGCTCAGGGCCGACGTCCTGACGGTCGGTTCGGTGACGGCGGTCGGCGGAACGGTGACCATCGCTTCGTCCGTGGCGCCGCTCAGCACCTATACGGATCAGGCGACCAAGACCTACATCCAGGTCAACGACACCACCGTCGGCCAGACGGGCGTCTACAATCCCGCCGGGATCGTGGTGGTGTCCGGACCGGGCGGCGTGCCGGTCGGGACATTCCAGATCGACCAGACCTCGACCTATTACAATGTCGGCGGGACCAATAAGTTCGGCGGCGCGACCAACGTCATCGACAAGCCCGGGCTGTTCTTCACCTATCTCGACTACGACGGCACCCATGCCCTGCTGGTCAGCGAGCCCAAGGTTGAAGCGCTGCAACTGGCCCGCCTCGGCGGGGCGGCGACGGGCATCTGGTACACGACGACCCAGACCTGGTTCGATCGCGGCGCGGATATCCGGGACGACTTCAATGGCCGGGCGACGGGCCAGAAGGCCGGCGTGTGGCTGAAGGTCGTCGGCGACTGGACCCGCCGGGACCGTACCGTCAGCTTCAAGCCGTTCAGCCAGACGCTCAGCTACGACGTCAGCTACAATCAGAGCACCGGCGGCCTCATCGGCGGCGTCGATCTGCTGAATGTCCAGAACAGCGACTCGGCCTGGACCGTCGGTCTTGAAGGGGGCGGCGTGACCTCGCACGTGCACTTCAACAAGTCGTCCAGCAGCTACAAGCTGGATGGCGGAGTGATCGGGGCCTACGCCACCTACCTGCACGGCGGCCTGTTCGTGGATGGCGCGGTCAACGCCAACCTGCTGACCCTGTCGGTGGATCAACCCGGTCTGGGCACCACGCCCACCCCGTGGACGTCCTCCACCGGCGTCAACTCGGTCGGTGGCCAGGTCGAGGCGGGGTACGAGGTGCCGGTCGGCGGCAAGGTGTTCATCGAGCCCGTCGGTTCGCTGTCCTACGTCAACACCGCCTTCAGCAACGTGCCGTTCCAGAACGCCACGACGCAGATCACCAACGACAACAGCTTCCGCGGCAGCGTGGGCCTGCGGGTCGGCAACAGCGCCGACTTCCAGTCCTACCGTCTGAAGTTCGCCCTGACGGCCAGGGTGTGGGATGAGTTCGAGGCCAACACCCGCACGACCCTTACCACCACGGCGCCGTCGCTCTCGACGTTCACCAACAATGACAACCTCAGAGGGGTGTTCGGCGAAGTGTCGGGCCAGATGACCCTGTTCACGATGGGCGACAAGCTGTCGGCCTTCTGGAACGGTGGTGTGAAGTTCAACAAGTCCTACACCGAGGGTCAGGCCACTCTGGGCGTCACCTACGCCTGGTAGACCTGCGCAACGCGGATCCGGCGGCTTCCCAGAGAGGTCGCCGGGACCACACAGAGACCCGGACCCAGGGCGGCGACGCCCTGGGTCTTTGTCGTTTCAGGACGGGGGTCGCAGGCCTGATGGGGACGGGGCCAAGGGTTGACGCCGACCAGATGGAAACAGCTGCTCGGCGATAATTGAGCCTAGAAACATAGGGTTAGAGCCATTCTGATCCGATCGGATAGTTTCAATCAGATCGAAAAGGAGTCTAGGCGACGATCCTGGCGGTCTGAGCCTTCAGGGCGCTGACCAGGTCTGCGGGCGCCAGCCGGATCTGCAGGCCGCGCTGGCCTCCGTTGACGAACACCAGGTCCTCGCCGAGGGCTGAGGCTTCAACGACGGTCGGCGCAGGCTTCTTCTGCCCGAACGGGCTGATCCCGCCGACCCGATAGCCGGTCAGCCGTTCGGCGTCCGCCGGCGGCGCCATTCGCGCGGACTTGCCGCCGAACAGCGCCGCGAGGGCCTTCATGCTGACCTCGCGGTCGGAAGGAACGGCGACACATACCGGCCTGTCGTCGACCAGGGCCATCAGCGTCTTGAGAACCCTTTGGGGGTGTTCTCCGAGGGCCAGGGCTGCCTGCAGGCCGACGCGGTCCGCCGAGGGGTCATAGACATAGGTGTGCAGGGTGTGGACGACGCCGGCGCGGTTCACGGCCAGCGTCGCGGGGGTGCTTCTGGCCAGAGCCGGGCCCTTCCGTGATTATGGCCGTGGCGGCCGCTCTCATCGATGTGACGGCGAAACGTCGACAAAATCTTACCCTTTGCCGGGGCATCGTCTATCCCGGACGTCACAGGCCCGGCCGGCGCCGGGCGCGACGACTGGCAGCCAGGGCGTGGGGTGCGCGTGACCATGAGCGAAAACCATCTGTTCGACCGTCTGCTTGGGGCCGGGGATCCGGTGTCGACGGCTATCGAGACCGAGGGCCGCCGGCTCAGCTATGCGGATCTCGAGCGGGAGACCGGCCGCTACGCCAACGCCCTCGTCACCCTTGGGGTCCGGCCCGGGGACCGGGTGGCCGTCCAGGTGGAGAAGTCGGCGGCCAATCTCATGCTCTATCTGGCGACGGTCCGCGCCGGGGCGATCTTCCTGCCGCTCAACACCGCCTATACCCTCAACGAGCTGGCCTATTTCATCAACGACGCCGAGCCCGCGCTGATCGTCTGCGATCCGGCGGCGCGCAAGGCGCTCGGCCCCCTGGCGGGAGACGTGCCGGTGGAAACCCTGGACCGGGCCGGGCAGGGGTCCCTTGCGGCGTTCGCCGAGATCCAGCCCACCCGCTTCGAGACGGTGGAACGCTCCGCCGACGACCTGGCCGCCATCTGCTACACCTCGGGCACCACCGGTCGCTCAAAGGGCGCCATGCTGACGCACCGGGCGCTGGCGTCAAACGCCGCGACCCTGGTGGACCTGTGGGGGTTCACCGCCGCCGACGTGCTCATCCACGCCCTGCCGACCTATCACGTGCACGGCCTGTTCGTGGCCACCAACGTCCTGCTGATGGCCGGCGGCTCGATCATCCTGCAGCCCAAGTTCGATCCGGCGTCGGTGATCGCCGCCATGCCCCGCGCCACGGCCCTGATGGGCATTCCCACCTTCTACACCCGCCTCCTCGCCCACGAGGGCCTCAGCGACGAGGCGGTGGCGCCCATGCGGCTGTTCATCAGCGGCTCGGCTCCCCTCCTGGCCCAGACCCACCGGGACTGGACCGAACGGACCGGCAAACCGATCCTCGAGCGTTACGGCATGACCGAGACCGGCATGAACACCTCCAATCCCTATGAGGGCGACCGGGTCGCCGGGTCGGTCGGGCTCCCCCTGCCTGACGTCGATCTGCGCATCGTCGACGAGCAAGGCGGAGCAGAGGTTCCCGACGGCCAGATCGGCGTCATCGAGGTCAGGGGCCCCAACGTCTGCGCCGGCTACTGGCGCAACCGGGAAAAGACCGACGAGGCGTTCCGGCCCGACGGGTTCTTCATCACCGGGGATCTGGGCGTGCGGGATGAGCGCGGCTACGTCTCCATCGTCGGCCGGGGCAAGGACCTTATCATCACCGGCGGCCTGAACGTCTACCCGAAGGAGGTGGAGGGCGAGATCGACGCGCTTCCCGGGGTCGTTGAATCGGCGGTCGTCGGCCTGCCGCACGCCGACTTCGGCGAGGCGGTGACGGCGGTCGTCGCCGTCGGCGCCCGGACCGACCTGACAGAAGCGTCTGTGCTGGAGGCCCTGGCGCCGCGACTGGCGCGGTTCAAGCAGCCCAAGCGGGTGCTCTTCGTCGAGGACCTGCCGCGCAACGCCATGGGCAAGGTGCAGAAGGCGCTTCTGCGGGAGACGCACCGGGCCCTCTACGCCTGAGCGGGTGGGGTTGGGGCGGTCTCGCGCGCCTCTCGCTTGAACTGGGCGAACGAGCCTCCACATAGGTGTGGAACAAGGCCGCCCGGATGGCGGGCGGACACGGCGACTCGGGGCAATCTGACCGAGACGGGCCGGCGAGCCACCCCAAGTCCATCAGACCGCCTGGCGCGTATAGAGTCCCGCGCCGGCCAGGAGTGAAAGTACCTATGCCCACGATCAACACATTGCCCGTCCTGCCCCTGCGCGACATCGTCGTGTTCCCGCACATGGTGGTGCCGCTCTTCGTCGGCCGGGAGAAATCGGTTCGCGCGCTCGAGGAGGTCATGAAGTCCGACAAGCAGATCCTGCTGGTCACCCAGAAGGATCGCGATCAGGATGACCCGACGCCGGCGGATATCTACGAGGTCGGCGTCCTGGCCACCGTCCTGCAGCTGCTCAAGTTGCCCGACGGCACCGTCAAGGTGCTCGTCGAGGGCCTGTCTCGCGCCGCGGTGCTGAAATTCACCGGGCGTGACGATTTCTACGAAGCCGAGGTGGCCGCCATCGACGAGGCGGGCGGTGACGTTCACGAAGCCGAGGCGCTGTCCCGCGCGGTGATCGACCAGTTCGAGAACTACGTGAAGCTCAACAAGAAAATCCCGCCCGAGGCGACCGCGGCGATCCCGCAGATCACCGAGCCGGGAAAGCTGGCCGACACGATCGCCGCTCATCTGGCGGTAAAGATTCCCGATCGCCAGCAGCTCCTCGAGATCTTCAATGTTTCCAAGCGTCTGGAGAAGGTCTTCGCCTTGATGGAAGGCGAGATCAGCGTCCTGCAGGTCGAGAAGAAGATTCGCGGGCGCGTGAAGCGCCAGATGGAAAAGACCCAGCGCGAATACTATCTCAACGAGCAGATGAAGGCGATCCAGCGCGAACTGGGCGAGCAGGACGACGCACGCGACGAGCTGATCGAACTGGAAAAGCGCATCAAGAAGACGCGCCTTTCCAAGGAGGCCCGGACCAAGGCCGAGGGCGAGCTGAAGAAGCTGCGCAACATGAGCCCGATGTCGGCGGAATCCACCGTGGTTCGCAACTATCTGGACTGGATCCTGTCCATTCCGTGGGGCAAGTCCAAATCCAAGCCCATCGACATCGACCGCGCCGAGCAGATCCTCGAGGAGGACCACTACGGCCTCGAGAAGGTCAAGGAGCGCATCCTCGAATACCTGGCCGTGCAGGCCCGGACGGGCACGCTCAAGGGGCCGATCCTCTGCCTTGTCGGCCCTCCGGGCGTCGGCAAGACCTCGCTGGGCCGGTCCATCGCCAAGGCCACGGGTCGCGAATTCGTGCGGCTCAGCCTGGGCGGCGTGCGTGACGAGGCCGAGATCCGCGGCCACCGCCGCACCTATATCGGTTCGATGCCCGGCAAGATCATCCAGTCGATGAAGAAGGCCAAGACCACCAACACCTTCTTCCTGCTCGACGAGATCGAGAAGATGGGCGCGGACTGGCGCGGGGATCCCTCCAGCGCCCTGCTCGAGGTGCTGGATCCGGAACAGAACTCCACCTTCAACGATCACTACCTCGAGGTGGACTACGACCTGTCGAACGTGATGTTCGTCACCACGGCCAACTCCCTGAACATGCCCCAGCCCCTGCTGGACCGCATGGAGATCATCCGCATCCCCGGCTACACCGAGGACGAGAAGGTGGAGATCGCCAGGCGCCACCTGCTGCCCAAGCTGGCCAAGGACCACGGCCTGAAGGACGGCGAGTGGATCGTTCCTGACGACCGCATCCGCGATCTGATCCGCTACTACACCCGCGAGGCCGGGGTCCGTTCGCTGGAGCGGGAACTGGGCAACCTCGCCCGCAAGTCCGTCCGCGATATGGCCCGCGAACATCTGATCTCGGTGACCATCGACGAGGATCGTTTGGGCAAATACGCCGGGGTGCGCAAGTTCCACTACGGCGCAACGGACGAGGAGGATCAGGTCGGCATCGTCACCGGTCTGGCCTGGACCGAGTTTGGCGGCGATATCCTGACCATTGAGGCGGTCAAGATGCCGGGCAAGGGGCGCATGTCGATCACCGGCAACCTCAAGGAGGTGATGAAGGAGTCCATCGCCGCGGCGGCGTCCTATGTGCGGTCCCGCGCCACGACCTACGGCATCAAGCCCAGTTCGTTCGACAAGACCGACGTCCACCTGCACGTTCCGGAAGGGGCGACTCCGAAGGACGGTCCGTCGGCGGGCGTTGCCATGTCTGTGGCGATCATCTCGGTGCTCACCGGAATCCCCATCCGCAAGGACCTCGCCATGACCGGCGAGATCACCCTGCGCGGCCGGGTCCTGCCGATCGGCGGACTGAAGGAGAAGCTCCTGGCCGCCCTGCGCTCTGGCATCAAGACCGTGCTGATCCCGCAGGAGAACGCCAAGGACCTCGCCGAGGTGCCGGAGAACGTCAAGTCCGGCCTGGAGATCATTCCGGTGTCCACCGTCGATCAGGTTCTCGCCCTGGCCCTGACCGGGCCGGTGACGCCGATCGAATGGTCGGAGGAGGACGAGGCCCCGCGCACGCAGGCGACGGGCGGCGACGATGCGGTCGGCGGGCTGGTGACTCACTAGACCGTTTTCGGCTATCGACACGACGGCGGCGCGGAGCGATCCGCGCCGTTTTCGTTTGTCGGCCTGTCCGGTTCACCGATTCCGGCGCAGCGGAAGGCAAGGGCGGCTAGCTCAGCTGGTTAGAGCGTCTCGTTTACACCGAGAAGGTCGGGGGTTCGAACCCCTCGCCGCCCACCACCTCGCCCTTCCGGCCGGCCGCGACGGCGTTCAGTTCGGATCCGGCTTCCAGGCGAAACCCTCGCCGTCCGCCTCGATGCGGCCGACGCCGGGGAAGGGGAAATGCGGCGCGTACACCCGCTCATGGCTTCGGGCCAGCCGGGTGAGTGTGGCGATGCGACTGGCCCTGCCGGCCGCCGCGTCCTGGTCGAACTCGATCGTCCAGGCCGGTCGGGCCAGGGAGATGATGGCGCTGTGCGCCGTGTCGCCGATGTCCAGAAGCCGGTCGGAGCCGGAGACGATCTCATAGCCTGCGTGTCCGGGCGTGTGCCCCGTCAGTCCCACGGCCGTGACGCCCGGCGCGACGGACTCACCGGGAACGAAGGTGCGGACCTGCGGGGCGATCAACCGGACCAGGGCGGCGTCGCCGTGGGCGCGCATCCAACCCCACTCGGCGCCCGAAAGACGGATGGTCGCGTGGGGAAACGCCAGGCTTCCGGTCGCCGTCACCAGACCCCCGACATGGTCGGCGTGGGTGTGGGTGATCAGCACGTCGGTGATCTCGGCCGGCGTCACGCCAGCCTGGGCCAGGCTGGCCGCCAGGGCGCCCCGGAAGGCGGGCCCCAGGCCCGTGTCGATGAGGATCAGTCGTCCCGGTTCCTTCACCAGAAGGCCGCCGACATCCAGGTAGATCTCGTCGGCTGGGGCGCCGGCGCGGCGCAGAACCAGGGCGACCTGCGCCGGATCAACCCCGATCCCGAAGGTCTTGCCGTCGTTGCGGGCGACGAACCGGGCGTCCCGCAGCGCCACGAGGGTCAGGGTTCCCACCCTGAAGCTTCGGGCGGCCGGCGGCGCGGGCAGGGGGCCGACGGCCTGCGCCGCGCGCGATGCGCCGGCCAGGGTCACCGCAACGGCCAGGCCAGCCAGGATCGACGTCTTCACCAGCGCCTCCGGTTTCAGAAGATGACCTTCTCCTCGCCCCACCACAGGGGCGACTTCTCGAGATCGATGAACCGGCGCTCGTCTTCCAGAAGCAGTCGCCCGGCCTTCGCCGCCTCCGGATTCCCGGCGTTGGCGGCCAGATCCTCGAAGCTGTCCCACCACAGCTGGGCGACGCCGTCGAACTGTTCCGGGCCGCCCCGGGAGCGGCGGATGTCGGCCGAAACCTCGGGGGCGGCGCTGTGCAGCTGCACGTACCGGCGGATCCGCAGCACCTCGCGGACGCTGGCCACCAGCGGCGCGTGACGCTCGAACCAGTAGGTCTGGAACGACTCGCGGGTGAAGTCCGGCCGGCGCACCAGGGCGAAAGTGAGTTTGATCATCGGCCGTTTCCCTTGGTCTGGCGGTGGACGTCACGCCGCCCATCACCCATTCTAGAGCCCGATCCGTTCGCACGGAACAGACACGGGTGGGGAACCGGGTTCTAGGGCTTTGGATCCAGGGCAAACTGTCTCCGACCGGCAGGGTCCGTCTGGTCTCAGTCCGCCCCGCCCCGAATTTTCGGAGAGGCAAGGATGCGCATGACAGGCGGCTGGTTAGCGGGACTGGGACTGCTCCTGGCCCTTGGAGTGGTTGGTCCCGCGCCCTGCGCAACAAAGGGGGAAGCGGCCGCGCCCCCCACCCTGGCCCAGATCCTGGAAGCCGCGCCGGTGGGCGACTGGCGAGCGGTCGATCCGGAAAACACCCTCTATCTGACCCTGCCGCAGGGGCGGGTGATCATCGAGCTGGCGCCGGAGTTCGCGCCCGACCACATCGCCAATATCAAACGCCTGGCCCGCGCCGGCTTCTATCAGGGCCTGTCGGTGGTCCGGGTGCAGGACAACTATGTGGTGCAGTGGGGCGACGCGAACTCCAGCCACCCGACCGGCGGCGGTCAGCTGCGTCTGAAGGCGGAGTTCGATCATCCCTACCGGGCCGCTGATCGCTTTGTTCCCCTGCCGGATCCGGACACCTACGCCCCGACCACTGGTTTCGCCGGCGGCTTTCCCGCCGCCCGTGATCCCGTGTCGCACCTGACCTGGCTGACTCACTGCTACGGCATGGTCGGGGCCGGCCGGGACGTCGACGTCGATTCGGGCGGCGGACCTGAACTCTACGCGGTCATCGGCCAGGCGCCGCGCCAGCTCGACCGCAACGTCACCCTCGTCGGACGGGTGCTGCAGGGAATCGATCTGCTGGCGGCCCTGCCGCGCGGTCACGGCGATATCGGATTCTATCAGACCGCGGCGGAGCGCATACCGATTCTCGGTCTCGGCGTCGCGGCGGACCTGCCGGAGTCGGCGCGCACGCCGCTGCAGGCCCTCAGGACCGACAGCGCCACCTTCGCCGCGGTGGTGCAGAACCGGCGGTTCCGGCGGGACGCCTGGTACCACAGGGCCGCCGGGCGAATCGATGTGTGCAATCTGCCCCTGCCGGTGCGTCCCGCGCCCGTCAAATAGGCGCCGGCGACGATTTCAGAGACGGTCCGGGGGGGGGGAATGGCGCGAGTGACCGGACTTGAACCGGCGACCTCCGGCGTGACAGGCCGGCGCTCTAACCAACTGAGCTACACCCGCATCCGCGCGGCGAAACAGCCGCTGCGATGAAGAAGGTGCCTGATAGGGCCGGCGCCCCGCTTCGTCAACCGCGGAGGTGATTGATATTGGTCCGGGTCCGATCTGCGACAACGTGCGACATCGTTTGAACGGCGCACGTCCTTGGGCTAGAAGCGCGCGCACGTCCTCCCGAGAAAGCGGCCGATGAACGCGTTCCTGCTGCAGTACCTCCCCATCGTGATCTTCCTGGGGATCGCCCTCGTCCTTGGCCTGGGCTTCATCCTCGCCGCCGCGATCGTGGCGCCAAAGGCGCCGGATCCGGAGAAGCTGTCCTCCTATGAGTGCGGCTTCAACGCCTTCGACGACGCCCGGATGAAGTTCGACGTGCGATTCTATCTGGTGTCGATCCTGTTCATCATCTTCGACCTTGAGGTGGCGTTCCTCTTCCCCTGGGCGGTGGCGCTGATGAAGCTGCCCCACGCGGCCGGCCAGTTCGCCTTCTGGAGCATGATGAGCTTCCTGGGCGTGCTCACCGTCGGCTTCATCTACGAATGGAAAAAGGGAGCCCTGGAATGGGAGTAGTCGTTCCCGGGAAGCCGGCGGCCCTGATGGGCGCGCGGGCCGGGGTGGAGGGCTACAACCCCGCCCTGCACGATCCCTACTTCGACGGCATCACCGGCCAGCTGGCCGACAAGGGGTTTGTCCTGGCCGCCGCCGATGATCTGATCACCTGGGCGCGGACCGGCTCGCTGATGTTCATGAGCTTCGGCCTGGCCTGTTGCGCCGTCGAGATGATGCAGGCCGCCAACCCGCGGTTCGACCTGGAGCGTTTCGGCGTCGCGCCGCGCGGCAGCCCGCGGCAGTCGGACCTGATGATCGTCGCCGGCACCCTGACCAACAAGATGGCCCCGGCCATGCGCAAGGTCTACGACCAGATGCCCGAGCCGCGGTACGTCATCTCCATGGGCAGCTGCGCCAACGGCGGCGGCTATTACTATTTCAGCTATTCGGTGGTGCGCGGCTGCGACCGCATCGTGCCGGTGGACGTCTATGTGCCCGGCTGTCCGCCCACCGCCGAATCCCTGCTCTACGGAATCCTGCAGCTGCAGAAAAAGATCCGCCGCACCGGCACGATCGAGCGGTGAGGAAGACGCGATGACCTGGCGAGTGTCTGACGAGGTCCTGACCGGTCTCGGCGAAGCGGTGGCGGCGGGCTCGAACGGCCTGGTCGGCGGCTGGTCCGTGGCCTTCGGCGAACTGACGCTTACGGCCTCGGCCGACCGCATCGTCGAACTGCTCACCTATCTGCGCGACGATCCGGCCCTGCAGTTTCACCAGTTGATGGATGTTTGCGCCGCCGACTACCCGCAACGCCCGCTGCGCTTCGATGTGGTCTACCACCTGCTGTCGATGACCCGGAACCGGCGCATCCGGGTGAAGGTGCAGACCGACGAGGACACCGCCGTGCCGTCCGTGGTCGGGGTGTTCCCCGGCGCGGACTGGTTCGAGCGCGAGGCGTTCGACATGTTCGGCGTGTTCTTCGCCGGTCACCCGGACCTGCGGCGACTGCTTACCGACTACGGCTTCCACGGCTATCCGCTGCGCAAGGACTTCCCGATGACGGGCTATGTCGAGGTCCGTTACGACGATGAGCTGAAGCGGGTGGTGTATCAGCCGGTGAACTCGGTGGAGTTCCGCAACTGGGACTTCCTGTCGCCATGGGAGGGCGCGGAATACGCCAGGCCCGGACGCGAGCTGCCGGGGGACGAGAAGGCGGAGACGGGCGCATGACCATGGAGCACGACGCCGAAAGGGTGGATCTGGCGGGCGGCGATGCGCCGGCCTCGGTGGAGACCCCGGCCCGGAAGTTCAACATCAACTTCGGGCCCCAGCATCCCGCCGCCCACGGCGTGCTGCGCCTGATCCTCGAGCTCGACGGCGAACTGGTCGAACGCGTCGATCCGCACATCGGGCTGCTGCATCGCGGCACAGAGAAGCTGATGGAGGCGCGTCCCTACACCCAGAACACGCCCTATTTCGACCGCCTCGACTATGTGGCGCCGATGAACCAGGAGCACGCCTTCGTCATCGCC
>CAIXWN010000092.1 GCA_903923135.1 uncultured Caulobacteraceae bacterium
CGCCACCAACGACATGGGCGCGGTCGGCGTGTCCGTACACTCTGTCCAACCCGGCAGCGGCAGCCTCTATCTCTACGGCGATCGCAGCTGCCTGAACTGCCACTCGCAGATCCACGGATCGAACAGCCCCAGCGGCTCAACGTTCTTCCGTTGAAAGGGCCAGACCATGACCAGATTCTCATTCCGCCTCGCCCTGATGGCGACCGTTATGGCCTTCCCGCTCTGCGCGGCGGCCCAGGACAAGGATAGCTCCGGGTTCGATGTCGCCGACGCGCCGGTTACCGCGTCCCAGCCCACCACCTCCCTGATCCCCTCCCCGAACTCGGCGGAGCTGACCATCGGGGTGGGTGGCGTCACGGAGACCTCGGACGTCTACGGCCGGTACAACGGCATGCCACGCGCCGGAGCCGGCCTGCTCGCCGGCTGGGACGTGGAGCGCCGTTCGGCCTGGGACAGCGGCAAGACCCACTTCCTCAGCTTCACCGGCGAAGGGGTGAACGCGGGCTTCGGCGAGATCCTGCCGGAGACCACCATCACCCTGAAGGTCGGCGAACAGGGCCACTGGTGGCTGTCGGGCGCGTACAGCTCGATGCTCTACACCGCCAGCGACCACTTCACGACCATCCTGCAGCCGGACGGCAGCCTCTCGCCCGGCTATCTGTCGGCGATCACCGCGGCGGGGGCGTTCGTCAGCAACTCGGCGACGCCCAACATCGGCGCGAACACCTATTACGGCACCACCTACAAGGCCAGCGGCACCACCGGCATCGCCTCGTCCGGCGGATCGCACGTCGCCCTGTACGGCCAGGCCAATGAACTGGTCGACCGCATCAGCACCCGCCGGGACAAGGGCGCCGTGAACGGCGGGCTGCAGCTGGGTTCCTGGCTGGTGACCATGGGCCTCAGCCACGAGCACAAGGAAGGCTCGCTGGAACAGGCGATGACCACCGGCGGCAGCAACACGGGCATGGTCAGCTTCCCGATGCCGGTCAACTACGACACCGACATCTACTCGGTGTCGGCCGCCTACAACACGCGGCGGTTCCAGGCGGCGTTCTCCTACGAGCTGTCGAGCTTCACCGACAACAACGCCGGCGGCTACAACTTCCAGGGCTGGAACTTCACCAATGTGAAAGACCCGGTCTCGAAGCTCTACAACGCCTATCAACTCTCCGGGAACTACAGCCTGCCGCCCAGCAACCAGGCGCACACCTTCACCGCCCAGGTCGGCTACAACCCGTCCTCTGCGACCCGCCTGAACGCCACCCTGGTCTACGGCCTGCAGTTCCAGAACGACCCGTTCGTGACGCCGACCAACAACGCCTACACGCTCAACCTGGGCGGCGTGGCGGGACCGACTCACAATACACTGGGCGCCGGCGCGGCGCCTCTGGGGCTCAACCCCCTGTCGCTGAACGGCTTCGTCGAAACCTGGTTCGGCAGCGCCTCGCTCTATTCGCGGCCGACCAAGAAGATCGACTTCAAGGCCAGCTACAGCGTCGACGTGCGTGACCCGCACCAGCAGGCGATGTGGATATTCGGCGACCCGACCGACGCCGTGCAGAACGGCGCCCTGAAGGCGGACGGGACCTACGCCTCCATCAAGTATCGTCAGGCCGTGCCGGAATCCTGGACCAAGCAGAAGGTGAGCGTCTCGGCGGGGTACCGGATTCTTCCGGAAACCACTCTGACCATCGGCTACACCCTGCGGGACGACAGGCGCGGCAATGCGATCACCCACCACGCCACGGACAACGAGGAATCCGTCCGGTTGCACTCCACGATCAACCAGGTGCTGACGGCCTCGGTGGGCTACACCCACTCCGACCGGACAGCCTCTGCGCCGGACTGGAGCCTGTGGCTGGTGCAGATCGTCTCCGACTGCGGCTCGACCCTCTCGCAGCTGGGCTGCCAGCAGGTGCCCTTCTACGAGGCGGCGCGGACCCAGGACGCGGTGAGCGGCAACTTCACGGCAGCGTTCAACCCCAAGGCGACGCTCAGCCTCTACGCCAAATACTACACCGACCAGTACCACCTGCCGGACGCCGTCTATAACGGCGCCACCAATCCGGGCGTGGGCATCAACCACGACTCCAGCCTGCAGATCGCTCCGGACTTCAACTATCAGTTCAACGAAGACAACTCGGTGCACGTCTTCTACACCTACTTCCAGACGTACCGGGCCATGCGCGCGCTGAACAACCAGAGCGTCGTCGGCGGCGGCAACTACTACTCGGAAGCCACGAAGTACGAGATCCACACCGCCGGCATCAGCGCCACCCACAGGGTGAACGCCAAGCTGAAGGTGGGCGGCGACTATACCTACTCCTACGGCAACGTCGGCTTCACCCAGAGCGGCACCTGGGCGAACAACGAGGCCGGCCAGGTCTACGGCGGCGATCCCTACCTGAACACCAAGTCCGCGGACCATCAGGTGAACATCCACGCCGCCTACACCTGCTCGAACCGGATGTCGGTCTATCTGGGCTATCGGTTCGACAGCCTCGACACCACCGACTGGGCGCTGGTCGGCGCCTCCGTCGGCCAGGTCCTGACCGGCGATATCCCGCCGAAATACAATGTCCACTCGATCAGGGCGGCGATGACCCTGAAGTTCTGAGGCTCAGCCTCTCTCCGCCCGGGCGAAATCGTCCGGGCGGAGAGGGTCGGCCCCGTTCCATCGGACAAGGGCGGGTTCTGAAACCACTGAGGCCGGGCGAGGAATCGCCCGGCCTCAGTTGTGTTCGATCGTGGATGATGTCAGACGGCGAGCGCGTGGCGCCGGGCTGACGGCTCCAGATAGGCGTCGAACGCGGCGCAGACCGCGCGCACATAGGGCCTTCCCAGCAGAGAGACGGTGATCTCGGAGCCCGAGCGCGCGACCAGGCCGTCCGCCTCGAGAACCGCCAGCGTCGCATCGGCGCCGGACAGGAACCCCGCCGGGAAGCCGTGGGCGGCGGTGACTTCGGCCAGATCCACGCGGAATTCGCACATCAGCCGTTAGATCACCTCGCCGCGCAGGCGATCCTCCGCCGTGAGCGCCACGCCGCGCGCGGTGGGCAGCACGCCCTTGTCGAGCGCGTGACCCCAGGCGAGTTCGGCCGTCTGGTTCTGCACCATGCCCTGGCGCATCTGGCTGATCGCCGAAGCACCGAACCCCAGCAGGGTTTCCGGGCCCGAGGCGCCGTAGCCCTGGAAATTGCGCATGACCCGACCGCCTTCCGCGGCCACGGCGAGGCTGTCGCCGGGCAGGGCGAAATGATCGAGGCCGATGCGGACATAGCCCTCTGCGACCAGACGTTCGGCGGAGGCCTCGCTCTGGTCGAGCCTCTCCACGGCGTCGGGCAGCTCGTCGTCGTTGATCAGCTTCTGATGCGACTTCATCCACGGAACGTGGGCGTAGCCGAACAGGGCCAGGCGGTCGGGGCGCAACGTCAGCAGTTGGTCCAGGGTGTTGAGGACATCCGCCACCCCCTGACGGGGAAGACCGTACATGACATCGAAATTGACTGACGGCACGCCGAGGCCGCGAAGCACCCGCACGGCGTCGACGATCACCGAGAACGGCTCGTTGCGGTTCACCGCCCGCTGCACCGCCGGGGTCAGATCCTGAACGCCGAGGCTGACGCGGGTCAGCCCGTGACCCACCGCCGCGCGCGCCCACGATTCATTGAACACCACCGGGTCGATCTCTGCGGAGATTTCCGCCGCGTCCGACACCTCGAACACCCTGCGCAGCGAACCGAACAGCACGGCCAGATCGTCGACGGACAGGGTGTTGGGCGTCCCCCCGCCCAGGTGAATCTGGCTGGCCTGCATCCGCCCGGGTAGCCGGGCCTGCGCCAGGGCGAGTTCCTCGCCCAGTCGGCTGACATAGCGGCTGATCGCGGCGCCGCCGTTGACCACCCGGGTGTTGCATCCGCAATACCAGCACAGCCGGCGGCAGAACGGGATGTGCACATAGAGCGACACCGCCTCCCCGGGCGGCAGCTCGGCCAGCCACTGGCCATAGACCTCGGCATTGACGGCCGGCGTGAACTGCACGGCGGTCGGGTAGCTGGTGTAGCGAGGCGCCCGCACGCCGTAGGTGTCGAGCAGCGCCTTACGGCGCGCCTGCAGGGTCTGGACGTCGGCAGCGGTCATGGGCTCTCCCGTTTGAACACACTCTCGGACCTAGGTCGGCCGGGGCCGGCCTAGTGGCTGAGCAACAGATAGACATCGTCCTGGGCCAGCAGGTCGCGCGTCACCCCGCCGAAGACCCACTCGCCGAGACGGGAGTGGCCGTAACAGCCGAGCACGATCAGGTCGGCGCCGAAGGCCAGGGCCTCGTCGAGGATCAACAGGCCCGGCGCCGCGTGCGCCGCCGTCGCCACCCTCGCCTCGGCCTTGATGTTCCGGCGGGTCAGGGCGGAGACAACGTCGGCGGTGCGGATCCGGGCATCCTCGGTGGCGGAGGCCTCGCAGACCTCGAGAACCAGAACCGAGTCGGCGCGCTCGAGAAACGGCAGGGCGTCGGAAAGGGCGCGGCGGGCTTCGCGGGTGTCCTTCCAGGCGACGACAACCTTCGCGGCGGACAGGGTCGGCGCCTTGGGCGGCGCCACCAGAACCGGGCGACCGGCCTGCAGCGCCAGCTCGGCGGCCGCGACATCGCGATAGGGGCTTTCGTGTCGGCGAGGCGCGCCGCCGGCGATGATCAGGTCGGCGCCGCGCGAGGCGGCGGCGATGGCCGGCGTCGGCGAGTCGATGCCGGAGAGCCAGACCCGGTCGTCGGCCGCGAACGTCGCGGTCTCGCGTTTGAACAGGTCATGGGCGACCTGGAGTTGTTCCTCGATGCTCTGGCGCATGGCCACGACCCATTCGGCGTCAACCGAATAGAAGCCGTTGTCGAAGGCCAGGGGCGGAATCATTTCCGCGCCGACACCGATCAGGCGCGCTCCGAAGCGCCCGGCCAGGTCGATCGCGCAGGCCAGCCTCGGTCCCGCCTCCGGTTCCGGCTGCACGTGGGTCATGAGGCTGGCGTAGGTCATGGGAGTCACACGCGGTCCGACGGCGACGGGATCGCCAGTTGCACCCCGCCAACCTAGGTCGGCCTCGCCGGTTCGCCAAGACAGTCGCACCCCCTAAGGACTATTCCTGAGAGGCGGCCCACACGGGGGCTTGATAAGGATTCTCACGGCGGGTCGCCCTGCGGCCCGTCGAGGACCAACCCCAGCCCACGGCGGCCCCATGATCGACCCGCTCCGTCCCCTGTTTGTGACTCACCACGTGCCGGTGGCCTCGATCTTGCCCAACGCCGCCGATCCCGTCGCCGCACACTGGCTGATGATCGTCGGTCTGGCCATCGTGGTGGCCACCGCCCTGTGGGCGATCGGCGGACTGGCCGCGGCCGTCTGGACCCTGCTGAGCGACTGCCGCGACCGCCATGCCCAACTGGGCCTGCGACACCATGGCCGTCTCAGTCACCGCTGAGGTAACAACGGCCTGATCTCCGGCCGGGATGTCGGGGGGATTGTCGTCGCGGGCGCATCGGCGCCCCTTTGGCGCGCCACGATCGTTTTCACCCGTTCACGAAGGATATCTCACCGTGATCAGGCGGCGCGGGCGCGGCCCGCGTCGATCACCGGGGCGGACATGTGGGACCTGACCAGGCGTCCCGCGTCCTTGCTGCAACGACGCATCGGGCCCTATCGCTCGGCGCGGATCATCCTGGCGATGAACTGAAACCCGACCACGCCGCAAAAGACGAGAGACGGCGCCGACAGAAGGGGCTTGCTGGTGAAGTCAGCAACGAGAAGGTCAGCGATGACCAGCCAACCGAGCAGCAGGGTTCCGGCCAGTTGTTCCAGGCTCGCGCCAGGCTTCTGGACCGCGGCGCGCGGTTTCGACTGGAGTTCACCAGCCTGAAAGACCTGGGCTGACCAGGCAACGTCACGATGGCTGCGGATGGCGACGGGCATGTCGACCCCTCCCTGTTAAACCGATGCTCACACCTTATCCGCCGGTGTGAAGCGGCCAAGGTTGTATTAATACGTAGTTAAGCCTTGACCGGCCGATCAGCCGCCCGACTGGTTCGCGCCGGACCGCGGCGACAGCCCCAGGGGGCGCTCAAGGTCGCCGATTCCGTCCGGGGTGTTGGCGTCGCTGCGACGCAGCCAGTCCATCGGCCCCGGCTCCTGGCGGCTCTGCAAGGCCAGCACCCGGGCGTCGGCGTCGGAGGCGTCGTGACGACGTCCGGCAATGCGGTCCAGCAGGGTTTCCACCGGCGCCTCCAGCCAGAGGCCGTGGAACGGCGCGCCGGCTTCGCGAGCGACATCCTCGATCCCGCGCCGCTCCTCGGCCCGCAGGAACACCGCGTCGGCCACCACAGCCCGTCCGGCGGCGAGACACCGTCGGGCGACGGCGAACATCTCGCCATAGACCGCGACGCTGGCCTGGGGCGAATAGGCTTCCTCCGGCAGGCGCTCGGTTGGCGACCGGCCGGCCAGCCGTTTTCGGATCTCGTCGCTGCGCAGGATGACGGCGCCCGGCGCCGCCGCCACCCGCGGCGCCACCGACCGGGCCAGGGTGGACTTGCCCGACCCGGACAGGCCGCCGATGGCGATCAGGCGCGCCGGCGACGGTGCGAGTGCGCCTTCCGCCGCCGCCATGTAGCGGCGGGATACCTCGCTGCGCCCCTCCAGGGCGTTGACATGGGCCCGCACGGTGGCGCGGACCGCCTGGAACAGCGGCAAGGCGGCAAGGCCGTCCCAGACCGCCGGGCCGGAGACCCGCGCAGCCTCGTCCAGCCAGCCGTTGAGAACCCGGTTGGCCGCCTCCGGGACCCCGCGAAAGGCCAGATCCATCAGCAGGAAGGCGATGTCGTAGAGGACGTCGATCTCGCGAAGGCGGTCGTTGAACTCGATGCAGTCGAACAGGATCGGCGAGCCGGCCTCAAGCAGGATGTTGCCCAGGTGGAGATCCCCATGGCAGCAGCGGACGAAGCCCTGCGCCTGGCGCCGGTCGAGCAGGGTCGCGGCCGCGGCGAAGGCCGCCTCGGTGACGGCCAGCAGGCGCTCCACCGCCTCGGACCCCAGGTCGGCGGCCTCGCCACGCAGAAGATGGGCGTTGGAGTTGAGCACGAACCTCAGGCCGGCGGCCCCGCCGCCGGCGATTCCGGGCGCCGCGAGGGCGTGGAAGCGGGCGATTCCGCGACCCAGGCTATCGGCGAAGGCGCCGTCGACGGCGGCGAGGCGATTGACCAGCACCGCGTCCTCGTCGAACCGGCGCATGTCCACGGCCCATTCGACCACCGTCCCCGCCCCGTCGAAGGCGAGCCGGCCGTCGGCAGCGCGGGTGATGGCGTGGACCGCGCGATAGATGTCCGGCGCCGCCGACCGGTTGAACGCCAGTTCGCGACGGCTGGCCCAGCCGCGTTTGTCCGCGGAGGTGAAATCGAGAAACCCCAGGTCGACGGGCTTCTTCAGCTTCAACGCCCGCTCCGGGAAGAGGAATATCCAGGAGATCGAGGTCTCGATCACCCGCTCGCAGGGCGTCGGCTCGCCCGCGCCGGCGCGCAGCCAGGCCTCGATGTCGGGATCGAGGCCCGCGGCGCCTCCGCCGGCTGTCATGTGATCCTGCACCGGACGATCGCCTCGCTGTCCAGGGCGTCCGACCGGTGAGCCCGCCGCCAGCCTTAAGGCCTGACGACGCGGATTCGAAGCGTCAATCAGGCCTGCGAGCCGTCCTGCAGCGACCCGCCTAGTAGGCGATCCAGGTGAACACCCGGAAAGTGTTGTTGTCCGAGGCGCTGCCGCCCATGCCGTCATAGTTGCGGCTGGACCCGTTGAAGCTGAAGTAGTCGGTGTACTGCACGCCCACCCGGATGTTGAACCGCGGCCCCAGCGGCGAACCGCCGGCGCCCCAGGGTGTGCCGTCCACCTGGAACAGCAGCCCGGCGCTGTCCGGCTGGGTTATGCCGTTCGAACCGTACAGGGTCGGATCGTTGGAACCCCAGGTGTCGAACGCGCCCACGGTCACGCCGATCTTGTCGTGCCAATAGTACGAGGCGTCCACCCGCAGGTCCTCCAGAGTCTGCTTGGCGTTGGTGGCCAACTCGAGCGCCTGGGAGGCCTTCAGGTCCTGATGCTCGTGGATGTAGCGGGCGTTGACGGTGAAGACGTTATCGTGAGCGGCGTAGAGCTGGTACGAGGCGTCGAGTCCGACATCGGTATAGTGATCGGTATAGCCCGTGGTCTGGTCGAGTCCGGGATAGATGTCAGCGTCCAGGATGAAGGCGCCGACCTCGAAGTTGTGATCGGGGAAGGTCTTCTGCCAGGCGATCCGCGCATAGGGGGCGGTGCCCTTGATCGAGCCGGGCGCCGTGGGGTCCGCCCCGGCGTGAATCAGGAAGCCGGCGCCGGGCGACTGGTAGCCGCCCACCTCGATATAGAACTGGTTGTCCAGCCAGGCGTAGCCGGTGACGCCAAGGGTGGTCTGGGCGAGGTTGCCCAGCATCGGCGAGGCGCTCGGCGTCGGGGCCAGGCCGGAGGAGGTGTAGGGATAGCCCCAGGCCGGCAGGGTGTTGAACACGTCCTGGACCGTCGGACTATTGTTGAAGCTCAGGCCGAAGACCGCGTCCATGCCCTTGATCGAGGCCTTGGCCACGGCGCGCAAATCGAGGTTGTCCCAGCTGAACGCCTTGGCGACGCCGTCGTAGGTGGTCTGGATGAAGCCGCCGAAATGGCCGGCGCCGCCGGCGAGGAAGATGCTCGCCTGATCCAGGCCGAAATTGTCATTCTCGCCATAGCCGGGGGCCGCGCCGCCCGGCTGGCCCTTGCCCGTATGGTTGTAGGACGACACCACCATGGCCGAGACCGGCAGGGTGAAGCCCCCGGCGCGACTGGTGTAGCCGTTCATCTTGAAGTTGCGTCCGAAGGGCGTCAGCTGCGGCCCGAAGCCGCCGACGTGGCAGGCCTGGCATTGCTGGCCGGTCTGGACTGCGAAGGCCGGCACGGCGTGCGCGGCGGTGACCGCCATGCCCTGCAGGGCCAGGGCGAGAACGACCTTCGACCCTGAGCGGCGCACCGCGTTGATAAGCCTGTCGGACCCCGTGGACATTGTTCATGCCTCCATTGAATTTGTGTGGCCACTCCATACGCCGATTGGGCCTCGGGGTCAGCCAGACGAAGTCCTTAAGTAGAATTCCGGATTGGCCCTAACGGTCGGATGATGCGCCGCGGAGAGCCGCGCAATCCGGTCATCCCGAGATACGGGCGGGTGCGTCAGCCGGTCTCCAGTAAGGCCCGGCCCCGGGCGCGACAGCGCGGGAACCCCGTTGATCCAGGTCAACCCTTTTCGCGTCGGCCTGTGACATCTACTCTTCAACTCGACTCCGCTGTATGGACTGTCCATTCGGGAATGGTCGGCTTGGAGAATTAGGCATGCGTCCAAAGTCATCGTCGAGGGCGGCGCTCCTGGCGCTCACCACCGCGGCCTGGATGGGCGTGTCCGGACTGGCCCTGGCGCAGACGGCGTCCGAGGCACACGAGATTCCGCAGTCCCAGACCGCAGAGCACGCCGACAACCTCGTCCATCTGGCCGCGCTCGCCAAGCATCCCGGCGAGGTCGGCGCCATCGCGGCCCGGGCCGTCGCCCTGTTCAAACAGCACGACGCCCGCGAGGCTGAATACATCATGCCGCCGCTGAGCCTGCTGCCCTATCTGGCCGACGGCAAGATCACCCCCGACATGCAATGGGCGGTGGTCATGGCCGACCGCGTCAAGGCCGATCGCGAACTGATCTTCACCGAACACACGAAGATGATCGAGGTGCTGAACGAACTGCAGTTCGCCGGCCAGAAGGCCCATGACGAAGAGGCCGTCGACTTCGCCAAGAGCGCCGCGGTCGACGCCCTCAACGACGTGGAGATCCTCGAACCCATGGCCGTGGTCATCGGCGACATCCTGCGCGCCAAGCTCGGCTCCCCCGCCCACTAGGATTGGGGCACGGCGCCCGTAGCGGCTCCGGCCTTTGACATCCGGGCGCATCACGCCCCTTCTGAGAGACCCGCGGAGTCGCTGCGGGTCTTTTGGATGAGGCTATGACGCTGGTCCATCGTCGACACCTCCTTCAGGCCGGAGCCGCGGCGGCGCTGGCGGGCGCCCTGCCGCCGGGTTGCGCGCGCCCCATCGCCCCGCCGTCGGGCAAGCCCGACTATGATCTGCGCATCGCCCCGGGTCTGGTGGAACTCGCGCCGGACAGGATCGTCAGCACCACCACCTATAACGGTCAGTTTCCGGGCCCCCTGGTGCGACTGAAACAGGGCCGCCGGGTGGTGGTTGACATCCACAATGACACCGACACGCCAGAACAGCTGCACTGGCACGGGCTCAGGCTGCCCGTGGAGGTGGACGGATCCGCCGAGGAGGGCACCCCGTTCATCCCCGCCCACGGCTCGCGGCGCATCGCCTTCACACCCACCCAGCCGGGGCTGCGCTTCTATCACACCCACCGGAGGGCCGGCGCGGACCTGTCGACGGGTCAGTACGGCGGCCAGGTCGGCCCCGTCTATATCGAGCCACGCGACGATCCCGGCCGCTATGACCGGGAGGTGTTTCTCACCCTGAAGGAATTCGAACCCACCCTCAGCCGCGGCGGCGACATGGAGCAGGATTTCCTGACCCCGTCCGAGGCGGACCCGGTCCTGAAGGCCCAGGGCGAGAAGGCCATGGCGGCGTCGCTCATCTGCGGCAAGCCGCACGGGTTCGAGGTCGGCTACGGGCTGTTCTCGATCAACGGCCGGATGCTGGGACAGGGCGAGCCGGTGCGGGTCAAGGCCGGCGAGCGGGTGCTGTTCCACGTGCTCAACGCCAGCGCCACCGAGATCCGCAGCCTCGCCCTGCCGGGCCACAGCTTCGAGGTGGTGGCGCTCGACGGCAATCCGGCGCCGACGCCGGTTCGCACGGAGGTGCTCTGGCTGGGCACGGCCGAACGGGTGTCGGCGGTTGTGACGATGGACCGCCCGGGGGTCTGGGTCATGGGTGATCTGGGTGACGATGACCGCGGCCATGGCATGGGCGTGGTGGTGGAATACGCCGGAGCCGCCGGCAAGCCGGTCTGGACGGCTCCGGCGAAGTCGCGCTGGGACTACGCCGCCTTCGGGCGGTCCGGCGCCGTTGCGCCCGCGCCCGACGAGGTCATCGAGATGACCATCGCCAAGGCCAACGCGGCGCTGGACGGCTTCAACCAGTGGACGATCAACGGGGTCGCCTTCTCGGATGCGCGGATGGAGCCGATGTTCAGGCTGCGCCGCGGCCGCCGCTATCGCCTGCGCCTGCGCAACGCCAGCGACGACATTCATCCGATCCACCTGCACCGGCACAGCTTCGAGCTGACCCGCTTCGCCGGCCGGCAGACCGCGGGGGTGTTCAAGGACGTGGTGATGCTGGGGGGCTATCAGCAGGTCGAGGTCGACGTCGTCGCCGACAATCCGGGACGCACCCTGTTCCACTGCCACCAGCAGCTGCACATGGATTTCGGCCTGATGGCCCTGTTCGATTACGTCTGACGGTCAGGCCTCGCGGCGCCCCGCGGCGCCGGGTGGCGTGGCTACTTCTGGCTGTCGAGGTAGGCGAGCAGATCAGCCAGTTTCGCCGGATCGTGCAGGCCGCCGTAGGTCATCTTCGTGCCGGTGACCATGGCCCGGGGTCCCGGCAGATAGGCTTCGAGCTTGTCGAGGGTCCAGATCCAGCCGGCCGCCTTCATGCCCGGTGAATAGTTGTAGCCGCCCACGCTCCCGGCCTTACGGCCCACGACCCCGTAGAGGTTGGGTCCGAGAATGGCCGGCCCGCCCTTGGTGGCGGTGTGGCACATGGCGCACTGTGCGGCGAAGACGCCCTTGCCCTTGGCGGCATCGCCCGCGGCCGTGGCCGGCATGGCCGCCAGCAGGCCGGCCGCCAGCACGAGGGCGGCGGAGGGGCCGGTCAGACGGTTCAGAAGACGATTCATAGGAGCATCCTGGCAGTGTTGTTGTCCGAACCGATATCGCCCGCGTCGCAGTCCGACGGGACCCGGCCTGTCTCGGGTCCGATCGCGTACTGAACGCCACGACGCATCCTGATCCCTTGCGCCATGGCGCCTGCCGTCCAAATCGGACGGATCGGACCTGGAAGCATTGACCTGCATCAAGCCGTCCGCCCGGTGGTTGGCCGGCCTGCGTACCCCGCCAGCCTTATCAGGAGCCGGCCGCACGCTCAACCAATCCGGCGGGCCCCATACGGTCCCGCACCCACACGGTTGATCGACCGACCGTTTCCTGACAAGTCCGGGGGTGAGGGCTTTCCCGGGGCGGCGCGCTGACATGACCTTGAGCAGACAACGGCGATTCGTGACGCCCCGCGCCGACGAGACGGTCGAGGAGATCGCTGCCCGCGCCATGCCCGATGAGCCGCGGGATGACGTCGTGGAGCGCATCAAGGGCTGGAACCTGCACATCTTCGCCATGCGCCGTCCGCGGGGCCTGCTGCTCGGCAGCGATGTGGTGTTCGTCGAACCGCCGCTGGCATGACCACCGGTGGCGAGGCGATCATCGTCGGCGCGGAAATCGCCGCCGGTCATGACGGTGACGCCGAACTGGTGGTGCGGGTGCGACATGAGAACGGTGTGATCGCCGCCGTGGCGCTCGACGCCGATACGGGGTTCCGCCTGATGGGCGGCCGAGGCGGCGACGCCCTGGCCGGCCTGGTGGGCCAGCCCTGGCGCAAGATCCTGGCCGAAACGGTGCTGGCCGAAATTCCCGGGGAGGGCTTCTGACATGTACGACATCCTGATCAAAGGCGGCCATGTGGTCGATGGTTCCGGCGGGCCTGGCTTCCTGGCCGACGTCGCCCTGGCGGAGGGCCGCATTGCCGCCATCGGTCCGCAGCTGTCCGGGCCCGCCCGGCGGATCGTCGACGCGGCCGGCCTCGTGGTCGCGCCCGGCTTCATCGATCCGCACACCCACTTCGACGTGCAATTGCTGTGGGACGGGGCGGCGAAGCCGGCGCTGGAGCACGGGATCACCTCCATCGTGCCAGGCAACTGCTCGCTCTCCCTGGCGCCGCTGCGGGCGGGCGACCGGGCCGCGGTGGTGGGCATGTTCCAGCAGATCGAGGAGATGCCACCGGAAGCCTTCACCGAGGCGTTCGACTGGACCTGGGAGGACTTCCCCGGATACCGCGCCGCCCTCGAGAAAACCCTGGCGATCAATGTCGCCCCGCTGGTCGGCCACAGCGTCATCCGGCTGTGGGTGATGGGGCCCGAGGCCACGCAGCGGCCGGCGTCGCCGTCCGAAATCACCGCCATGGGCGACCTGCTGCGCCAGTGCCTGGAGGCCGGCGCCGTGGGCCTGTCCACCAGCTTCGTCGATGTCGACGAGAACGGCCGCCCGGTGCCCAGCCGCTACGCCGCGTTCGACGAATTGGACGGACTTTGCGCCGTCCTCGGTGAATTCGGGCGGATGCTGCAGATCGTGCCGGAGTTCTACGACATCGACATCACCATCGCCCGCATCGATCAGCTGGCGGACCTGTCGCTGAAGCATGGCATCCCCACCACCCTCTCGCCGGTGTTCGACAGCCTGGCCACGCCGCAGAACGCCCCCCGCACCCTGGCGCGGATCGCCGAGCAGGTCGCCCGCGGCGCCCGGGTGTGGCCGCAGATGCAGACCCGACCCATCGACATCAGCTTCTCCCTGCTGCGCCCCAGCCTGTTCTTCGCCCGCCTGCCCCGCTGGGTGCGGGTCCTACGCCTGCCGCTGGCCGAACGCCTGGCGGCGCTGACCGACCCTGACACCGTGGACAAGCTGGTCGCCGACGCCGGTCCCGACGGCGGCCTGCGCTACATGGGCGATCTGACCGTGCGCGGCGGCGACCGCGCGCCGGCCGCCTGGGTGGGCCGCACCCTGGCCGACATCGCCGCCGGGCGCGGCGAGGCGCCCGCCCGCGCCCTCATCGGCCTGTCGCTGGAACACGGGCTTGACGTGGCCTTCCTCGCCGCCAATCGCGGCCACGACGACACCGCCCGGATCGGCCCGATGCTGGCCAATCCCCAGGTGCACATCGGCGCCAGTGACGGTGGGGCCCACCTGGCCTCCTTCGCCACCTATGGCGACACCGGCTATCTGTTCAGCGAGTTCGTCCGCCGCTCCGGCGCGCTGACCCTGGAGGCGGCCGTTCGCAAGATCACCGCCGACACCGCCGACATCTGGGGCCTGAAGGACCGCGGCCGGCTGCGCGAGGGTTTCGCCGCCGATGTGGTGGTCTTCGATCCCGACACCATCGGCCGGGGAGAGGAGCGGCCGGTGTTCGACATGCCCGGCGACGGCATGCGCTATGTGCGCGACGCGGTGGGCATCGACACCGTGGTGGTCAACGGCCAGATCGCCTGGAGCCAGGGCGCGTACACCGACGCCGCCGCGGGCGCGATCTGCGCGCTGAACTAGAGCGCGTTGCGAAACCCGGGGCCGGCGTCCGGATGAGGCGCGCGACCGGACCCGGAGCGGATATCCAGATGGAGAGCCACCCTTGCAGATGACCTGGAGCGCCGACGACGCGCGATTCCGCGACGAGGTCCGCGCC
>CAIXWN010000093.1 GCA_903923135.1 uncultured Caulobacteraceae bacterium
ATCAGGGCCTGACCATCGGCATCTGTTCGGGCGGACACAGCTGGGCGCAGAATCACATTCGCGACGGCGGCATGCTGATCGATCTCTCGCGGCTCGACAGCATTGTGATCGATCCTGCGCAGCGCACGGCAACAATCGGCCCCGGCTGTCTGGCCGGCGATCTTAATGCCGCGCTGGTGAAGCACAAACTCTTCTTCCCGGTGGCGCACGCCTATACAGTCGGCATGGGCGGGTTCCTGCTGCAGGGCGGCTTTGGCTGGAACAGCCGAGCCTCGGGGCTGGCATGCCAGAGCGTGATCGGGATCGATGTCGTACTGGCCGATGGCACTCTGGTCCATGCCAGTGAAACCGAAAACCCCGAACTGCTCTGGGCGGCGCGCGGTTCCGGCCCCGGCTTTTTTGGCGTGGTCGTGCGCTTTCACCTCAGACTTCAGCCGCGGCCCAAATTTGTCGGCATGAAGATCCAGGTCTTCCGCATCCGCCACCTCGAAGCCGTCATGGCATGGGCGGATCAGGTCGGCCCTTCAGTCGCCCCCTTTGCTGAATTCCAGCTCGTCTTCGATCGCAAGGCCATGGGGATTTTCGCGCACGGCATCCAGGTGTTGACACCGGTGCTCGCTGCTAGCTGGCGCGAGGCGCGCGCGGCCGTCGCGTTCATTGACAAGAGCCCGATCCGCAAGCTTGCGAGCTTTACCCTTCCGCTGCTGCCGGTCTCGCTGGGCATGATGATGAAAGGCGGTGAACGCACCCTTTTCCTGCCGAACACCCGCTGGACGGCAGACAGCATGTGGATGAACGCGCCGATCGATCCACTGCTGCCGGCCTTGCGGCGTATCGCCGACACCCAGCCGACCGCTCCCAGCCATGCGCTGTGGCTCAACTGGAACGGCCCGGCGACGCGGCCCGACATGGCATTTTCGCTCGAGGCGCGGACCTATCTCGCGCTGTATGGCGGGCTGCGCGGAAGTACCTTGGCCAACCCCGCTGATGAAAGCTGGGCGACGGACCACATGCGCGCGCTGCAGGAGCACAGTGTCGGCATCCAGTTGGCCGATGAAAACCTTGGGCGCCGACCGGCACCGTTCATGGCGCCCGCCAATCTCGCCCGGCTCGACGCACTGCGCTTGCGATACGACCCGGACGGCCTGTTCAATCCTTACATGGGGCGCGTGGCATGAAGAGCAGCAAAGCCATTGCCGGGCGCTATCTGGGATATCACGCCGCCGATGCGGCCCAGCCGTTTGCGCGCTTCTTTAATCCCCGGATGGCTCCGGTGGCACCTCATGTCGGTGCGGCGCTCGACCGGGGCGGCGTGCCGGCACCGCTCCTGCCGGGGTTTGAGGATGCATCGGAAAATCTGTTCGGCGGTACAGCGGTGCTGGAGGATGGCTTTGTCCTCACGCAGGACGGCGGAATGCGCGTCAGCGTGCGTACAGAAATGCCCGGCGTTACCCCCGCCATGGTCGACTGGTGGTTTGGGTGGCACGGCGATACCCCGGCCAAATACAAGCTCTGGCATCCGCAGGCGCATGTCCATGTCGGGTGGCGCGAGACGCCGCCGGCAGGCACTAGCGGCCGCGCGCTCTACATCGGCCAGACCTCGATCGTTGACGAATACATCGGCAGCACTCTGATCCGCGGCGCGATCCGCTTTGTGCCGCCCGCGTCGCTGGGTTTTACTGACCGCAGTCTGGATGACGATTCCCGGGCCACCATCGTCTGCGCCCGCATCGGGCTTGGGGATGCGCCGATCGACATCGGCTATCTGGTCCATCATGTCCGCGCAGTAGCGGGGGGCAGCGAAATGCGCTCTCGCTTCTGGATGGGTGGTCGGCACGTCGGCGGGCGCAATCTCATTGGCAGCCTAGCGGCACCGATTGCAAAGTTGGTGCAGCGCCTCGGCGAGGGCGACGCAAGAGCGTTGCTGGTCCACTGTGCCGAAGAAATGCCGCACCTAGCAGGGTTTCTGCCCGCGCTGCATGCCGAGTTTGCTGGCAGCAGCAACGCCTTTGCGACCCAATAGGCCCAGACATGCGCATCTTTCCATGGCGACCATCGGGTTGATAGCGGTTGTCTCGGCAGCGGGCTTCGTCGGGTCTAGACCGCAACCGGTGCGCGTTCCGCCGCAACCCGCCTCGACCTCACCCTTGCGCGCGACGATTGCTATCGCGCCGCCTGACCGGGCGCTCACGTTCGCCCGATCTGGCCAACGGACCATAGCCGTCACCCGCTACCGAGAAGGCGTAGTGACCGGTATCGACCTGACACCGCTGCTCCGTCCTAGCGAAGATGCCATCGCGGCGTAAGCGTCGCTTCACCCCCACCTTTCTCGCTGCGCCGTGATCGCCGAGTCTGACCGGTCGGTTGGCTTGGTGAGGTGATGATGCCTGGTGACGATTTGCTGATGATGCCCGGCGCCCGCCGTGTCGAGGTGTTCACGGGGAAGGGCCGGCGTCGACGCTGGAGCGCTGAGGACAAGGCGCGGATTGTGGCGGAGAGCTACGCGACGTCGGTGGGCGAGGCCTCGGATCGCTATGGGGTCTGCAAGACGCAGCTGTTCACGTGGCGGCGGGACGCTCGTCGGCCGGCTGAGGGCGGCGTGACGTTCACGCCGGTGGTGCTGGAGGGTCAGGGCGCCGGCGAGGACGGGGTCATCGAGGTTGAGCTTGGAGCGGCGCGGGTTCGCATCGGTCGGTGCGCCGAGGTTGGCATGGCGCTGGCGGTGATCGGGGCGCTGCGGGGCCGGCGGTGATCACGCCTGGGGCGCGGGTTCTGGTGGCGACCAGACCGGTGGACTTCAGGAAGGGCGCCGAAGGTCTGGCGGCGCTGGTGAAGGATCAGATGCGGCTGGAGCCGTTCTCGGGCGTGGTGTTCGTGTTCCGCGCCAAGCGAGCCGACCGGATCAAGCTGCTGTGGTGGGACGGCACGGGCGTGTGCCTGCTGGCCAAGCGGTTGGAGGACGGTCAGTTCCGCTGGCCCAAGGCGGAAGATGCGACGATGCGTTTGAGCGCGGCCCAGCTGTCCGCCCTGCTGGAAGGTCTGGACTGGCGGCGGGTTCACCAGAGCCGGCGAACGCGGGTTCCCGTGGCGGTGAACTGACCTGCGGCACGGTGACTCAGGGCGTTCGCGGGGGCGCCTCAAGCCGTTGTAAATGTGCTGTAATCCCGGCCGATGACAGCTCCGGTCAGCGCCGTTCCCGACGATGTCGAAGCCCTCAAGGCGACGCTGATCGCCGAACGCGCGGCCCACGCGGCCGAGCTGGAACGGCTTCGCCAGATCATCAAGGCGCTCCAGCGCCACCGGTTCGGACGACGCGCCGAGACGCTGCCCGCCGACCAGCTGGAGCTGGCGCTCGAAGACGTCGAACAACTCAAGGCCGAAGGCGAAGCGCAGGTCGAGGCGACGAAGCCAGAGAAGAGGACCGAACGCGCCAAGGCGCGCCGGGCCAACCGGGGCGCGCTGCCGGCGCATCTGCCGCGGATCGAGACCATCGTCGATCTCGACGACACCACCTGCCCCTGCTGCCAGGGCCAACTTCACAGGATCGGCGAGGACGTCAGCGAGCGGCTGGATGTGATCCCGGCCCAGTTCCGCGTCCTGGTCACCCGCCGGCCGAAGTACGCCTGCCGGACCTGCGAGGAGGGCGTGGTCCAGGCCCCCGCGCCGGCCAGGCTGATCGAGGGCGGCCTGCCCACCGAGGCCCTGGTCGCCCATGTGCTCGTCGCCAAGTTCGCAGACCATTGTCCGCTCTATCGACAGGCCCAGATCTACGCCCGGCAGGGTGTTCTGTTGGATCGCTCGACGCTCGCCGACTGGGTCGGGCGGGCGGCGTTCCTGCTGCGGCCGGTGCGCGACCGGCTGCTGGAAAACCTCAAGGCCTCGTCCAGGCTGTTCGCCGACGAGACCACCCTGCCGGTGCTCGATCCCGGACGGGGGCGTACCAAGACCGGACAGCTTTGGGCCTATGCGCGGGACGACAGGCCCTGGGGCGGACCCGATCCCCCCGCGGCGGTCTATGTCTACGCCACCGACCGAACGGGCAAACGGCCGATCGAACACCTCGCCGGGTTCAAGGGCGTGCTGCAGGTGGACGGCTATAGCGGTTATCGCCCGCTGGCCGAGAAGGGCGACGTCAAGCTCGCCTTCTGCTGGGCCCATGTCCGCCGCGCGTTCTACGAACTGGCCGTCGCGGGGCCCGCTCCTCTCGCCAGCGAGATGCTGGAGCGGATCAAGGCGCTCTACGCGATCGAGGCCCAACTGAGAGGGCTCCCGGCCGAACACCGCCGCGTTGCACGACTGGAACAAACCCGTCCTCTTCTGGCGGCCATGGAAACCTGGCTCAGAACGACCCTTCAGACCATCAGCCAGAAGCTCAAGCTGGCCGAGGCCATCCGCTACGCTCTGGCCCGCTGGGAGGGTCTCACCCGCTTCGTCGACGATGGGACCATCGAGATCGATTCCAACACCGTCGAACGCTCGATCCGGCCGATCACCCTGACCCGCAAGAACGCCCTCTTCGCCGGATCGGACGGCGGCGCCGAACACTGGGCCGTCGTCGGCTCGCTCATCGAGACCTGCAAGCTGAACAGCATCGACCCCGAGGCCTACCTCGCAGCGACGATCACGCGCGTTGTCCAGGGCCATCCGCAAAGCCGGATCGATGAACTTCTGCCCTGGGCCTACGCCGCCTGAGCAGGGCCCGTGGCCGGCAGACGACGCTTACATCGCGGCGTATAATCGCCTCGGATAACCGGCAGCTTTCGGCGTGATCCGACAGGCCGAGCGCTGGATCGAAACGGCGTATTGTGGTCGGCAGCCACCGTCGGCGCTGAACATCCGAATGGCCGATATCCCGGTTTCACCGCCTTGAAGCCGTCGTTCCGGATCGTCCCCACAAGCCGCCCTACGCCACCGCATTCAAGCCTTTGCGCTGAATGATCGAAAGCAACCTGAGCGCCGGCCCACCAGGCCTCTTCTTGCCTCGCTCCCAATCGGAAACCAGGTTCTTTGACACGTTGAGGTAGCGCGCGAACACGGGCTGTGAGACGTGCTGTGCCTCGCGGATTGCCTTGATCTCGTCAGGTAGAAGCGGCGTCGCTGGCGCCAGACATGCCTCGTCGAACTCGCGCAGGGTGCGCTTGTCGATAGCACCGCCTTCGCGAAGGCCTTCCATCATCTCGTGGACGGCGGCGAGCGCCTCGCTCTTATAGGTCCTGGGCATCGGCAATCACCTCGAACAGTCTTTCCTCGCGCACTTCGTTATCGATCTGCGCCTGCGTCAGCGCGAGCACGATCTTGGCGGCCCGCTTGTAGGCCCTCAATTCATCCGCGCTGAGGTTGGCCTTGTCACTCTTGGCGAAGCCAAAGGCGAATATGGCCCGGTCCTCATGGCGGAAGAAAACCAGCGTGCGATAGCCGCCAGACTTGCCTCCACCTTCGCGCGCGACGCGCTGCTTGATCAGGCCGCCGCCGAGATCGGCGTCGATCAAGCCGCGATTGGCTTGGTCGATGGCGGCAGCAAGCGTCGCGTCGCTGATCCCTTCCCGGATCGCAAACTTCGCGAACCAGCGGTTCTTGTAGATGCGGGTTCGGGGCTTACCGGTCATGGATAGGCATCCTGATATCACACATAGTGTTAGAGTTCAATAAAGGGGCTTCGCCCATTACATCGGCGATCAGGTCGCCGATCCGATTGGCTGCGTCGAGCACGTGACCGTCATCGAGGTGGGCGTAGCGCGAAGTGGTCTGCAACTTGGCATGGCCGAGCAGCTTGCCGATCATCGGCAAGGTTTCTGATCGCGCCGCCGCGTGGCTGGCGAAGCTGTGCCGCAAATCGTGGAGCCGGACACCGGGCAGATTGGCTTCGGCCCTGCCGGAAGATGTCAGGCAGGTCCTTGAAGATGCGAGAGCGGTTGCCCTTGCGGGTCGACTGTTTCCAGTGCCGAGAATAGTCCGCCCAGAAACGCGGGGCGTAGTCGGCGAACAGTATGCCACCGGGGCGTTTTCCCTTTGCAGTCCCCTTCGGCGCAACGGGAAGCCCGTCGAGCGCAACCTCCGCGAGCTGCGCGCGCGCCTTCTCCGCGCGCATTTATCCGGGACGGCCAGCGGACCTTTCTGCGGCCTTTCCCAGGAGAGTTTTGAGCCTCACGAGGAACGGTTCGATGGGGTTGAGGTCAGGGCTATGGGGTGGCCGGAAGATCAGGCGGGAGCCTTCCCGTCCAAAGGGGCCGCGAACCGCTCTGGCCTCGTGACTGCCGAGGTTGTCGGTGTCGCCAAGCGAGGGGGCCGGGATCAGCAACGGCTTCGCGTTTCGGCGACTTCCTCGCCACCCGTGGATACGATGTGGACTGAACCTGAACGGCTCTGGAGGAAACGCGGGCGCCGGACGGTTTCAGCGGCACCTATAGCATCTGGACGTATTCGACGGTGAGGCCGCGCGTGTATACAGGGCTGAGAAAGTTGCAGAGGAAATTCCCCGCCCCCTTTACGTGTTGAGGTTCGAGGAACTTCATGTCGGCGTCGGCCAGCTTTCTGGCCTCCTCGTCGAGGTCGGCTACTTCTAGGGCGATGTGATGGAGCCCGCCGAAGCCGTTGTTGAACTTTGCCAGGGGGCCGCCGTCTGGAATGACGAATTCGACCGGGGAGCCCGCAAGCCTTTTCGTGAAGATGCACAGCGCCGACCACTGGGGCACAAAACCTCTGAAATCCTCCTCCAGGCCTAGCAGAGCCATCATCGCCGTGGCCTCGGCCTCGGTGGGCTGCACAATGCCGACATGATGCAGTGGTGGACTTACGTGGCTCATCCGGTGGTCCTTTTTCGAAGGGTGTCGGTCACTTGGTCGGCCAGCCAGTCCGTCAGGCCCTGCGCGCCGGTGCGGGTCAGGTGCCCGTAGTCGGCGAACCATTCTGCATGGGTTGACAGGAATCCAGCGTTCCAGACCGGGCCAATCTGCTCATAGAAGTGCTGTTCCTGAAGACCGGAGGGCCCGGAATAGTAAGGCAGGAACAGAAACGCCACGCGCGCGCCGTGAGCGTGGGCGACGCTGGCGATCTCACGGATGTAGTGTCGCTCGTCGCCGAATTCGGCGTCCGCGTAGGCAGCCGGAAGGAGGGGGGCATGCGAGCCCTGCTCAAGCTTGCGGACGCCGCGCGCTAGTTCTCTCGTCGATGCGGGGCGCTCCCCCTCCTTGATCGAGCCATCCGGCAGGACGATGCTTCCTGTGGTGTTGAGAGATTGTCCGCCGTAGCGCGTCATCTGAAAGGTCTTGGTCAGGCCCATGAAGCCCGGAAACAGGTTGGCAGTGAACAACTCCAGTTGTCTGTAGGGTAGGTAGAGCAGATCGGAAAAATAGTTGAGATCAGTAGGGTAGCCCGGCGCGAGAATATCCCGTGCAGGGGCGAGGAACTTGAACGCCGAATGGCCGAGCCGGCTGGGCTTCTCGGTCACTCCGACGATGATCAAGCGGGGCGATTTCTCGCGCAGCAGCTGATCGACCACCAGCCAGTTGATATTGCGCCCGGATTCTGGGAGCGAGAAATTGACGACGTTGGCTGGGACGCCCCGGGCCGCTAGATCGCGGGCAAGCCTGGGCGCGTCAACCCCCTGCCCTGTGCGGGATGGCCCGACAATGGCGACGTCGATGGGTGTCGGATCGAAGTGTGTGCGCTCGTAGATCCAGCGGGCCCTGGCGTGGATGGTGCCATCGAGGAGTTGCCAGCGCTGGTATTCGTTGTCTGGCGCCAGGCTGGCCATCATCGCCATGCCGACAGCGATGGCTCCGATGATGAGCATGGCGCGCAAAGGGCGGAGCCGGGTCATGGCGGTCTCAAGGCTTCGTGAGGGAGGTCGTCATGGGGCCGCCTGCGGTATAGCCAGAGCGCTGTCTTTGACGACCATCGGCAGTTGCGGCGGACGATAGGCCGCAAGATCCAGCCGCCACAGGGTTTCCCCATCCGCCGGTTCTCTGGCCGGCTCGAAACCGAGCGACTGGTAGTGACCGGACACCATTCGGTTCTTCGCCGACGGGATATAGCGCCCCGTCAGGCTGCGGGCGCCGTGAGCTGCGGCGGCTGCGGCCAGATGGGCCAGAACGGCTTCCTGAACGCGACGGCCCAGGACGCGGCAGCTCATCAGCCACGTATCGATTTCCCAGTCCTCCGTGCCTTTGTCGGCGATGACCACGCTGATGATGCCGTTGTCGCCGAAGCGGTCCGCCAGTCGGACCTGCACGACATGTCGCGTCGGATCGTGCGCTGCCGACTCGACCTCGGCTTCCGAATACCGCCGGGTGGTCAGATTGAACTGGTTTGACTTGTTGATGAGTTGCGACACACGGGCCCGCGAGATGGAGTCGACGAGGCTGATGATGCACACCATGTTGAGCGACGTGAGGTACGCCTCCAGATCGCCGCTCTCCGACAGCGCCTGCGTGCGAAGCGCGTTAGCCTGATACATGTCCGCGCGCGCGCGGTCTTCGGCCGAGAAGGTGACGGTCTCGAAGTAACCCGCCGCCATAAGTGCGCGTGGGAACAGGGCCGGATCGTCGGGAAGCTCGGGCACGCCGACCTGGGGCAGGGCCCTGCGAACCTGTAGACGCTCCGCCGGATTGTCATCGAGGAGCACGAGAGCGTCGACGCCGATGTTCAGGGTTTCGGCGATGACGCGCAGATTGGCGGCCTTGTCCGTCCAGTTCGCCTGGAACACGGCGATGTGCTGTTCACGCAGCAGCATGTCCGGGTGTTCGCGGAAAGGCAGGCGAGCCGCGTCCTCCTCGTTCTTCGAACACACCGCCAGGACGACACCGCGGCCCCGCAGATCAAGGGCCATCTGCTGAATGGCAATGAAAGCCTCTGCGGAGGCGGAACCCTGGCCAATCCTGATCCCGGCCAAACCATCATCGCCGATAACGCCACCCCACAGGGTGTTGTCGAGGTCGAGAACCAGACATTTTCGGGTCCTGCCGCGTATCGCAGCGATGGTCCTGGCCACGATCTCCGCATAAAGTGGTGTCATCCGTGGCGAGAAGGGGAGCTTCGACGCGTGCCAGTGCCCCGGATCGTGCCAGGCCTCCAGGCCCACCGTTGTCGCCAGCCGGGCGATGTCCAGCAGAACAATGCCGCCGGCCGCTGCCCAATCGACGATTCGGCTGTTCAGCGCTTCCACCATAGCGAACGGTGACCCGGGGTGCAGCCGGTCGAAGCTGCCGAAGAGCCATTCCACCGGTGGAGGAAGCGTCTGCACGATGATCGCTGAGGCGATCGAAGGGCGCAGGCCGTCGACGATCATCTTCAACCTAGCGAAGGCGGATGAGACATTGCCTTCGGCCTGCTCATGGGAGACGGCCGCCTGATCCAGGCCGAGCATGCGAGCGTCGCCGGCCACAAGAACAAAGTCCAGCCCGGCCGTACGGATCACGCTGTTTTCGTCCACCGCTTCCTGGACAGCGCTGTTGTACCGTCCCTCGATCACCTCCAGGCACAGTCCGTGGCGCAAGCCGGATCCGAGGATCGGCATGGCGCAAAGCGATAGCGTTCCGTCGCCCACCAGGCCGACCTTCGCGGTAGCGAAGCCGTCGATCCGGAGGTCAGAAGATCGAATCTGCCTGCTGACGGCGGCCAGCCGGTTGAGCTGGGTCTCATCAAGCGCCGTCGTCGCCAGGCTGAGCAGCCGCCCGGCGAACTCCGCGCCGACACCGTTCCGAACTTCCGCCTTCAGCCCGGCGATCTGGCTCCTGAAATCCTCAGGCGGTGGGGGCAGCCACTCCAAATTGCTAAACATCGTACTGTTCGCCTGACTGCCGATCCGATCCTCGCGCCATGTAACGCGTCACCCGACGAGCCGATAACTCAAACGTCGATCTCAATGACGGATTTGGCGAGCGCCGTGAAAAGGCGCAGCGCTTAGGTATAAATCACCCCCAGGCGGCGCCGACTGGGAAAATCATCGATTTCTGTGCCGCACACCCACCCGCCTGACCGGCTCGACGGAGAATTCAGAAATATAACACTCACTCTTCGGCGCGTTCTAGCATCTCATCCTTGCCGGGTCGGGGGAAAGGTGCTTTTCCGGGCTGGATCTGTCGTGGTGTTCCGGTTGTCGCCGCTCGTCAGATCGTCGAGGTCCATGTGTTGGTTGAAGCGCCTTGAACGACATACTCATTCCGACGCGTGTACATAGCTTACGGCGCCGCGGGTTTCCAGCCCCCTACCGGGCCTCGAGCCTCAGTCTGGCGAACGGCGCCGGCAGCGGCCTCGCCTATGCGGGTCTTCGTCCGTGATCGATGATTGCATCTCGGCGGCCGGGCGGCGGCCACTGGTGAGCGTGGTGATCCCCCACTACAGCGATCTCGAAGGCCTTGGTCTATGTCTGGACGCGCTGGCCCGGCAGACGTTTGATCGCGATGGCTTTGAAGTCATTGTCTCCGACAATGGCTCACCTGAAGGCGAAGCGGCGGTCGCTGCGGTCATCGATGGTCGCGCCCGGCTGGTGGTTGTGGACGAACGAGGGGCCGGCCCCGCGCGCAACGGCGGCGTCGCGGTTGCAACAGGCGAAATCCTGGCCTTCACCGACTCGGACTGCCGGCCGGAACCGGGCTGGCTTGCGGCCGGCGTTGAGGCTCTTTTGCAAAGCGATTTTGTCGGGGGACGCATGGTGGTGATCGTCGACGACGTCGCTCGTCCGACAGCGGCCGAAGCCTTTGAGTGTGTCTTCGCGTTCGCCAACGACACCTATGTACGGCGAAAGGGCTTTTCAGTAAGCGCAAACCTGTTCTGCGCAAAGGCGACCTTCGAAACGGTAGGTGGGTTCCGCGTCGGCCTGTCGGAAGACGTGGACTGGTGCCAACGCGCCTCTGCGGCCGGCTTCGAGATCGGCTACGCGCCCGGCGCGGTGGTCAGCCATCCCGCGCGTAAAACTTGGCACGACCTCAAGAACAAGTGGCGCCGGATGAACGCCGAAACCTATGCACTGTGGGCAAGGCGCCCGGCGGGCCGATGGCTCTGGCTGATAAGAAGTCTCGGGTTGCCGCTGTCTGCCCTCGCGCATGCACCTCGCGTGCTGACGAGCCGGTCGCTGGCCGGACCCTCCCAAAGGTTCGCGGCGATGGGAATGCTTTTCCGCCTTCGCCTATGGCGTATGGGGGATGCGCTCAGCCTGTTCCTCGACGGTTGGCCCGACGCATGAGCCTGCATGTCACGGTGGCTATCGTCGGCTTTCGCAGCGCGTCGGACATCGCGCGTTGTCTGGAGGCACTCGCAGCGTCGACGTATGCCGATTTCGCCGTGATGATCTGCGAGAATGGCGGGGCGGCTGCGTATGACGATCTTGTGGCGACCATCCCGAAGGCCTTGCGTGCTGGCCAGGCCGTCCGGACGGTTCAATCCGAGGGCAACCTGGGCTTCGCCGCGGGGGTGAACCGGTGTCTCGCCGAGACCGCGACCTCCGATGCGTGGTGGGTGCTCAATCCGGATACAGAGCCTTGTGCGTTTGCCCTGGAGGCGCTCGTGACGCGTCTGGTGGCGGGCGACTGCGACGCCGTCGGATCGACCCTCGAGCTGCCCGGCGGTCGCGTGCAATCCCACGGGGGTCGGTGGCGGCCCTGGCTGGCCCGGGCGGAGTCCATCGGACTGGGAACGGCGGTCGCCGACGCCGTGGACGCGGCCGCGGTTGAACGCACACAATCCTACCTGAACGGCGCATCAATGCTCATCAGCCGGCGTTTCCTGTCGTCGGTCGGGCCCATGCGCGAAGACTATTTCCTCTATTGCGAGGAGGTCGCATGGTGCCTGCGGGCGGCAAGAATGGGGTTGCGTCTTGGCTTCGCCCCGGGCTCCAGGATTCTGCACAGACAGGGTGCGACCACTGGGGCCGGGCAGGCTGAGGCGGCCCGCCCGCGCCTCCCGGTCTATCTTGGGGAACGCAACAAGATGCTCCTGACCCGGGACTTCTTCCCGGCGCGCCTGCCCGTCGCCGCAATGGCAGCGCTCGCCCTTCTCAGCATCCGCTATTTGCGGCGCGGGGCCTGGCGGCAATGGGGGTACGGCATTGCCGGTTGGTGGGCGGGTCTGCGCGATGAACGCGGGCCGCCAATTTGGCTGGAGCCGTAGCCGATCGACCCAAAATCGTTTCGCCTTGGGGAAGCTCTTTCGGGTGGGTGAACTCCTTATGGGTCAGACCGGCCGGCCGAGCGACGACAACCGTCGGGCCACGCGCTCGCTCAGGGCTGGCCGCCTCTGGGGCCGTGGCAGGGCGGCGCCGATCATCGGACCGTAGAGAGCATGGGCGTCGGCAATGGCCAGGGCCAGGGTCTCAAGGTCGGCGACGGAGGGTTCGGCTGCGCCTGGCCGGGTGGCGGCCCGGAGCCAATCGTAAATGGTCCGCACCCAGGCAGGGAGGCTCGAATCGTCCGCCGTCGCGTGGTTGCGCATCTCCGGGCGCCACTGGGTCCGCGCCAGTTCCAGCCCGACGGCCACCTTGGCGGCGTCGAAGCAGCCGAGACCATCCGCCAACCGCCGCGCGGCGGCGATCGGATCAGCCAGAAAGCCGTCGTAAGAGACGAACAGGCGCCGTAGGCCTCTCGTCTGGCGTTCGGCCATGAGGTTGCAGGTAAGCCACAGCGCGAGGCCGTGCTCGCGGATCGCCTCGTTGCGCCTTGTCAGGGACAGGGCGACCTCTGCAGGGTGGCGATAGGCGAACACAGCTAGGGGCAGGGCTTCGAAATCCGCCAGGACCCGGAGCCACAGCGGCATCAGAACGCAAATTCGCGGATCCTTGATGACGAACAGCCTCTGGTCTGAAAAATCGCGCTGAAGGATCGATAGAAGCTCTTCGCGGCATACAGCCGCGGCGTTTGTTTCGAACACTTCTGGTGCGAGGATCCGCGGATCATTCCACGCCGAGCCGACGGCCTCCAGAAAACGGTTGTGGACGGCGACGATATCCGCCGATTCCCAGAAGCCCTCGGGATTATCCTTCAACGGAGGGATAAGGTTGCCTGGAAGAGCCGCGCCCATGCCGCTGATCGTCCGAGTGACTGCCGAGGTTCCGGACCGGTGCATGCCCAAAACCAGGATGCAAACCCTATGGGTCGGAGAATCGCAGGGCTTGCTCATCCGCCCGTCGCCCCCAGTTCGGAACGGCTTGACCTCGCGCCGTCGAGGAAACCCGCTTCGAGATCGCGATGCTGCGCAGCGTCGCCGCCGACGGGCGTCACCTTCCCGCGCCGAACTTCCGCCATATCAGCCACTCCGCCGGGAGATTTCATATGCGCATGGGGATAGGACGTCGTCCCTGAGTGGGCAACACCCGACGAAGTCCGCGCGGCCGTCATCGTCTCATTCGGTTAGTCGGGATCCTCAGTGGAGCCGGTCGAACTCTGCAAACGCCGTCGAAGCCATATGATGCAAGCTGACCTGCTATGGCCCGGTTCGCCCGGCCCCTGGCGGTCGCGTCTTCCCGCAGGGCTCAGGCGACCCGTTGGGTGATTGTCGCAGGATTGCCTACCGCCAAAGAGTTCGCCGGCATGTCGCGGGTCACCAAAGCGCCTGGCGCGACCAAGCAGCCTTCGCCAAGGGTGAGGCCGGGCATGATGATCGACCGGGGCCCAAGCACGCAACGCGCGCCGATCCGGGTATGGAGATAGAGCCCGCGCGAGAAATCGTGGGTCAGAACCACAGCCTGCTCACATATGCGAACGTCCGGACCGATGTGGACCCCGCGGGGGTAGGTTCGATCGATGAGCGCGCTCGGTTCAATCCATGCCGTGCGGTCGATATCCATTCCCCAGACGACGGTCTGAAAGAGCCTTTTCAGCGCCGCCTTCACTCTGGCCGCCATCGGCGTCTGCATGCTAGCTTTCAACCCCTATTCTCCCGAACCCGCGCGGCGGCGTCTAGCATGGAACGGGTGCGGAGCGCGCCGGATGCCTCTCAGATCGCTTAATCAATTTCGACGTCTGCGCCAGCGTCTCATGCGATTGCGTACTCACTGGCTTCGATTCCGTGGGGTCGTTGCGCCTCTTGACATTGAACCCTCGTTCTCCAGTCGGATCGTTGCGTCCCGAAAAGGGGGTGTCACCGTCGGTTCTCAGACACTCATCGCGTTCAAGACCCTGATCTATGACCGCGACCATCTGACCGGCGAATTTCGACCGGTTCGCATCGGCGCCCGCTGCTTCATCGGTGGTGGCAGCATGATCCTGCCGGGCGTCTCCATCGGCGACGATTGCATCGTCGGCGCCGGGGCCGTGGTCAGTGACGATGTGCCATCCCGGTCGATCGTCGGTGGCAATCCCGCGCGCATCCTGAAAAGCAATATCGAGGTGGGCCCGTTCGGCCGGTTGCGTTCCGCCGACCAACCCTGATCTGTATCGCGCCGATATCGCAGTCCTCAATGCCCGCTCCCATCGGGGCGACGCTCAGCTCAGCCGCTGCAAGCTGTAAGCTCTCAATAGGCTTTCCGCCATCAACCGCTTCGTCGCCGAGACCAACGACGATCCAAGGCCCTTTACCTGGACCGCCGATCCAGACAAAATCATCGCCGCCGTCAGGCGTGGGCACCAAACGTTAGATTCGATCCACTAGCCGCGCGTCGACCGGCGGGACGGTGTTGCTGGGGGCGCCGCGGTCGATATCGCGTGTGTCCCCAGCTCGGCCGAGCGTCGGTCTGAATCAATTCTCGAACAGAGTGCGGCAATCATTCCGAGGAACATGAAAATAATCGGATGATTGTCTTGTTGGCTGAAAACGGACTTGATGACGAAAAAATTCGACATGGCGATCGCCAAGGGGATAAGATAGCTGTATTCGCTGTTCATTCTTTGAGAGATTGAAGAAAATCTAGCGGCATAGAATATCGAGGCGGCTAGTAGTCCGAAATATACGATGAATCCAATGATGCCATACTCTATGAGCACTGTCAGATAATAGCTATCCAAGGTCAGAAATCCGCTTGGATTCGTGAAGCCAACCGTATCGGCGCTCATGCCCATACCGTAACCCCAAGGGTGGGAGATTGCTTTGGGGATGGCGAGCGCCACCTGCGCCTTTCGGGCGTCCGTGCTGTACTGGGCCGCACCGCTGCCGATCACGGCGTTGTGCAGGCGCGGCCAGAACAGGATCAACGCGCCCAGAATCCCGGCGCCGCCGGGCAGGGCCAAAAGCATGGCCGGCGCCACGAGGCTTTGCCGGTTGGATCGCCAGCGCAAAACCGCCCATATCGTATAGTATAGAATGTACGACATGAGCGCGCCAACAACCGCCAGTCGCGATCCAGTGATGTATATGAATAGCATCATTGGTGGAATTGACAAAAACGCAACAGTCTTTGTAAAAGGTTTATATTTCCCAAATAGGAAGTGCAGGATAAAGGGGAACGTGAGAGCCAGATATTCTCCAAATCCAAGACTGGTGCTGAAGGTGCTCTGGGTGCGATAGGTGCCGTCCCCGGATCTGACGTGTGTGGCAAGCGCGTACTGGACGGCTGGATCGGGTATCTGAAGTATGTGCGGGATATGGCCGATCCACAGGATGCCCGCTTTTCGCCACTCGAAGACGCCGATAACGCCAACAACCATCGCCATCGACCAGAGAAGCTTCGCCATCTTTTCGATACGGCCCGGCGTCATAAAGACATAGGCGGCGATGAAGAACATGGCGGTCCAGCTAACCTGGGCGACGATAAGTTTGTCGAACGACTGGAAGGGGTGCCGCGAAAAGCCGATCGAAAGCGTCTGGAGGACGACAAACGCCAGCAGCAGTTTCCAGACTATGGGATTGGCGCTAACGGCCGTCGCCACCTGACTGCGGAAATCCGCCGAAATCGAGGTGCAAAGTAGCAAGCTCAGGACGAGTGGGAAGCCTGTAATTCGCGCCATGGTGATCCACGGCAGGCCGGGCGGCGCGACGGCGATATAGTTTGGCCATAGCACCAGGCCGGCCACGAAAACGAACGTCAGTGTTGAAAGGGACCTGATGGGGGCGGTGCGACTTTCGGGCAAGGCCCAGATGACGACCAGGAACAGCACGGGAATCGGGCTGATCAGCGGAAGCAGCAGCATCGGCGCGAACAGCGCGAAAGCGAAGCCATAAAGGAAGCAGAAGATGGACACGATGATCAGGATCGTCCGTCGCGTGCGGCGGCGGTCGACGCCGTCCGGATCGCGGGCGAACGGCTTGAGAATCTCCTGCTGGGTGGCGAAGGGTTCGCCTGAGGCTGTCATCGACTAAGGCTCCGGATCGATCTGCGGGAAACGCAGCGATCACTGAGGTCATCTACAGGCAATGGTGGTCTATCGTCACCCGAAGAGTCCCTGATCATCGGGATCCGCCCGTTCGAATGCGTGCCGATAAACCGCCAAACAAGCGCCTCGCTATGGCGAACGTCTCCTCGATGGCGATTTTCTCGCGGCGGGTGACCCAGATGAGCAGTAGGCCGGTGAAGGGGATCAACACCAGACTCAGGCTGAACGCTCGATTTTGAATCATCCATACCCAACCTTCAATCGTCGCGGAGGCCAGGAGGAACACAAATAGACGATGGAAGCCGCTGAACACCGGCCTAGCGAACCCGCGATTCAGCAGCGTGAGGCCGGCCCCGTGAGCGAGAAGCTCACCAAAGACAAAACCCAGGATCACGCCGGGCAAACCCGCCAGAACTTGGCCCGCGACGATGGCGGAGGGGTAGGCGGCGAGGCGCACCACGTTGACGGCCAGGGCTGCGCCGCTCCGCCCGACGCTCAACGCCATCACCGTCGGGAAGGTGAGCAGGAAGCGGCTGCATTGCAGGATTCCGATCAGCGCGACCACTAGCGCCGACTCTCTGAAGCGGGCCCCGTAGAGGAGTCTCACGGCAAAAGGGGCTACCAGCGCGAAACCGGCGGACATCACCAGTGCGAGCATAAGAACCTGGCCACCTACGATGGCGCCGACACGACTTCGTTCGGCCGGGTCGTCCCGACTGCGGGCCAACAACGGCAGGTACATGGCGTGCATGTACCGCATGAGCATGGCGGCCGGGTAATAGATCAGCAGGAGCACGGCTGAGTACCGCCCCAGGGTGGCGAAGCCGAGCTGCCGTCCGACGAGGGCTCGATCGCCCTGGGTCGCGAAGAACAGCAGGAAGCCGTTGACCATAAGCGGCCCGGCGAAACGCGAAAGCCTGGCCGCGTGCTCTCTGGCGAAGGCGAGCCTGTAGGGCCTGTGCGCCATGACATGGGAGAGAACGGCCACGATCACCGCGCGGCTGATCAGCCCGTAGAGAATCGCCGTGAAATTGCGGGTCAGGTAGGCGGCGATCACGGTAGCGACCAGACCGGTGCCTTCCGCCACCATGGAACAGAGGGCTTCAGGCCTGAAATTCAGATCACGCTGGGAACGTCGGTTATCCAGATGTGTGAAGCCCAGAATGAGCGGCGAAAGGGCCAGAACACAAAGTCCGACGGCCAAGGGGGGCGTCTTGTAAAAGAGCGCAATCGGCCAGGAGGAGAGCGCCAGAGCCAGGGCGACAGCCGCGCCGCGACCTACAAACACCAGTTGAACGAGCGACTGAACGGCCGGCTCGTCACCGTGACGGTCTTGGATCAGAAAGCGATCGCTGCCTGTGTCGCTGATGAAATCAAAGAAGGCTGAGGTCAGCACCAGGGTCGCCGCGATCCCGAGCTGTTCCGGCCCCAGCAGTCGGGCGAGGACCACGTAGCGCAGCAGAGCGGACATCTGGGCGACGGCGGAGGCCACCAGATAGAGGTTGGCTCCGCGGCGGCGAGGGCTCGGCGCTGGGTTCGTAGATTGGGACAACTGGACCTTTCGCCGCGGAGGAATCCGGCGGTCGGCTTTTTACAGGACGATCCCGAAAGCGATATGGTCGGAATGGCCGCCCGGGATATTTCAATCGTCGCCGACCGTCCCGGGCATCACGGCACACGATTGTCGCAATGTGATGATTCAACCGCGGTTCGACGAAGTTGCAAGGGATGACCGTGGGCACATTCAGGTCGAAGACTCACGCGGTTCCTTCTCCACTTTGGCGCAGGGCGCCGCTCGGGGTGTTCATGGCTCTCGTCGCGACGGCCATCGGGTTTGTCGTCGTGGACGGAGGCGGATTGCGTGGGGCGTGGCGAGCGTCGCGGCTGCACACGCCATCGGCGGTGAGGCGCATTGCGAATTCGGCGCGTTCAGAGCTCTTTCGGACTGTGTCGGCGCCGGGCCCTCGTTCGATCAGAGACACTCCAGGCTTGCTTGCGGCCTTGGCGTCGGCCCGGCCCGGAGACACGGTCGTCCTGGCCCCGGGAGTCTACTCGGGCGTGGAGCTTCACGGCCTGAGTTTCGAAGTTCCGGTGACCATTGCGTCTCAGGACCTCGCCCGGCCTGCGGTGTTGCAGGATCTGACCGTCACACGAAGTTCGGGGCTCGTCTTCAGCCATCTGGATTTTTCAACTGTCGGCGCCGCGCTATCGAGTCATGGCCTGCGGCCACAGGACAGGGCAAAGGTCACCTACAACTTCCAGGTCAAGCAGAGTCACCATCTGACGTTCTCCCATCTGCACGTTTACGGTGATCCCAAAGGCACGCTTCAGACGGACATATCCGGCCTTATCGTCACCGACAGCCACCATATCACCCTGGCGGACAGCGAGTTTGAGCATCTTCACAACGCCTTCGACCATTCAAGGGTCGATTATCTGACTGTGTCCAGGAACCGGTTTCATGATCTCTGGGATGACAGCATTCGAGGGGGTGGGTCATCCTTCGTCGTCATTTCGGGAAACCGGTTCAGCAGCAATCATATGGACGCCAGCGATGACGACCATCCCGACTGTATTCAGTTTTGGACGAGCAACACGACGGCCATCGCGCACGACATCACCGTCATCGACAACATCTACACCCGTGGTCACGGTCATCCGGTGCAGGGAATATTCTTCCGGGATGAATTGACGACCCTACCATTCGACAAGGTGACAATAAAGCACAATCTTATTGTAGGGGCCCTGTACAATGGAATTCTAGTTTTTGGAGCCACGAATGTCGACATCGAAGATAATGTCGTTGCGAGATATGGCGATCAGAAATCCTGGCTAGGCATTCGCGTCGTTCACGGAGCGGTAGTAAAGAATAACCGATCGTCCCAATTCGTGAATCTGCTGTCGACTGATGTCAAAGACTCTGGCAATCGGCTTCAGGATTTCGTTTCGGATGACGGGGCTGCGCTGGTCAAGGCTTGGGGGGCGGATCGCGGGCAGCGCGCGGCTGACGTCGGCGTCCAGCGCGACGAGGCGCCGCGGGACGCTGGCCGGCTTCAATCTTTCTTGGGTTCCGCAAGTGCTGCGGGGGTTGCGCCGCAGGCCGGGTAAACTCCCCGGTTCGACGCACGCGGGATCCCCGGATTGGGGTCTGGAAAACCGCCGGGCTATCGGCGATAAGCCCCCTGCCCATGCGGCCGCGAGACGCGTCCGACATCACAGTCAAATTCAACACAGGCGACGTCCATGTCCTCGTCGGAGACTCTCGAAGCCATTCGCCAGATCATGGAAGACGTGTTCGACGTCGATGACCTTCGCGTCGACGCCTCGACGACCGCCGATCAGGTCGAGGAGTGGGACAGCCTGAGCCACGTGAGACTGATCGTCGCCATAGAGCGAAAGTTTGGTATCCGGTTCAAGAATGCCGAGATCGAGGCCCTGATGAACGTCGGGGATCTGGTCCGGACAGTCGATTCAAAGACCGGCTGAGGTTGTCGACGGTGAGTGTCGACAAGGCGTTGGAACTGAGGAGTTTCCTGCAGGGGATGCCTGAGACCCTTGCTATCGCTGAGGCAGTCCTCGACGTCTGGCCCGGGCATGCTTCCTATCTGCTGAAGGGCATGCAGGCGCGATCCGACGCCATACTGCGCGCCACCGAGGTCGCCGCAGCCGCCTCAAGGCGGCTTATGGCCGGGGAGGAGCCCCGCTTTGCGGCCGACTATCGGTGGACGTGCGATCGACTGCGCGATGAGGAGTTATTCTTCCATCGGGAAGGGCGGTATCGACTCGGGAGCTTCTCCGAGGCCTGGCGAGAAGTCTATTCCGACCACCAGTACATGGCGAGGTACGTGAACGGATTGCTGCTGTCCCAGTTCCTATGGTACAATCACGCGGCCACCTTCGAGATGTTCCTTAACAGGGTGATCGCTGTCGCATCAGAGGACTTCGATTATCTTGAAGTTGGCCCTGGGCACGGCCTCATGGTCTATTTCGCAGCCCAGGCTTTTCGGGCCAGGACTCTTGAGGCGTGGGATGTCAGTGAAGTGTCGCTGCGCGATACGGCTTCGGCGCTCGACCAGTTGGCGATCAAGAGGCCGGTGGCGCTCAGGCAAATTGACATTCTCAACGCGGGCGAGCCCGAACGCCGCTTCGATCTGATCGTTATTTCCGAAGTTCTGGAGCATCTTGAGGACCCGGGCGCCGCGCTGAGCTTTCTGCGGCTGGCGCTCAGGCCGTGCGGCAGGATTTTCGTCAACGTTCCGCTCAACAGCCCGTCGCCGGATCATATTTTTCTGCTCGAGTCGCCTGAGCAGGCGCGCGGCCTGGCCGAGGCGGCAGGATTTAGGATCGAGACCATGGAGTTGTTCGCCACGCAGGGCGCCCGGATCGACCGGGCGCTTGCCAACAGGGTCAGCGTGTCTGTCGGCATGATTCTGACGGTCGGGACCTGAGGCGATGCCTGTGCAAGACTTCGCGGGTGGGGCGAGGCGCGCCTCGCAAATCGACTAGATGCTCTTCAGTTCTGTCGTCTTCATCTTCGCTTTCCTGCCTGTCGCCCTGCTTGTGACCTATTGCGGCGGACACTTGAGCCGGACGGCCGCGAAGATCACCCTTCTATTGATATCGCTTGGATTTTACGCTTATTGGCGAATCCAGCAATTGCCAATTTTACTTTTTTCGATTGTCGTGAACTATTTCATAGGCCGTTCCATAAGAATAAATAAAGAGTATGGAAACGATGCCCGCGCTTCAATTTATTTGGCTTTCGGAATAATAATTGATCTATCGATCTTGGGTTGGTTCAAATACGCTAATTTCGTCGCAAATAATATAAACTATGTATTTGGATATCATATTCATCTTAATACTATCGCCCTGCCTTTGGCTATTTCCTTCTTTACGTTCCAGAAACTGGCCTTTCTTGTCGATTCCGCACGCGGTGAAACTCGCCGCATAAGTCTTGTCGACTTTTCGCTTTTCGCGGCGTTCTTCCCGCAACTGATCGCCGGGCCCATTGTTCATTTCAAGGAAATCATCCCCCAGCTCCAGAGTCGGCGATTTGGCCATTTGATAACGCGAAATCTGCTGGTGGGTCTGGTTCTTTTTTCGATCGGGCTATTCAAGAAAACCGTCATCGCGGACACGTTGTCCGATTACGCCGGACCGCTTTTTCGCGCATGCGAAACAGGACATCCCATGGCACTAGTTCCTGCCTGGCTGGCCGCGGTCAGCTTCACGTTCCAACTCTATTTCGATTTTTCTGGTTATTCTGACATGGCGATCGGCCTGGGCCGGATGTTCGGTGTCAAGCTTCCGCTGAATTTCCATTCACCCCTACGGGCGGGGAATATTATCGAATACTGGCGTCGCTGGCACATGACGCTGCAGCGATTCATCGTCGCCTATATTTTCCAACCCTTGTCGTTGCCTCTGAATCGTCTCGCCGCCGCGCGCCGATTGCAGGGATGGACAGCGTTCGCCGTCAGCAGCGGCGTGCCCATTCTTGTGACGTTTATCGCCGTCGGAATCTGGCACGGGGCGGGTTGGACGTTTGTGTTGTTCGGCCTGATGCATGCCATTTACATTTGCCTGAATGAGGTGTGGCGCGAATGGACGAAACAACGTCGGCGTCAACGCAAACGAGGGGGCCTCGCGGCGCGCGAACCTGGAACCGTTCAAGCCGTCGCGGGGCATGTCGCGACGCTGTTGGCGGTGATTTTCGCCAACGTACTTTTCAAGTCGTCCAGCGTGGCGGCGGCGAAGGGGATGTGGTCAGGAATGATCGGTCTGCACGGGGCGACACAGACGGGTTTCTCGGGTGTCGGTTGGGGGGTGGCGGCGACGCTCGTCACCAGCGTCGTCATGGTCTTCCTCATGCCGAACAGTCAGCAGATCATGGGTCGCTTCGATCCGGCGTTCAACTGGCGGGAGTGGCGCGATGTGGCGCCGGCGCCGCTCACCTGGACATGGAAACCTGATCTAGCGGGATGGATGTTTGCCGGAGCCACCTTGTTTTTTGGCGTGATCTTTATCCAGAGAGGTCAGGCCGTTTTCCTCTATTTCAACTTCTAGCCCGATGAGGCAACGGGACACACGGGTGTGAACCCTGCCCACCGCCCGTCATCTGCAGAGTGTCGCCGTGGGCACTCGGCGTTGACGGATCGGAGGCCCGTAGAACGTGAGAGCAATGCGATACCTGTCCGGCGCCGGCCACTTGGCTAGGTCGCTGCCTGTGTCCGCATCCGCACATGAGATGAGGAAACCGCGCTGGTTCGCGCCCCTGTGTCTGATCCCTCGGCCTGCGACGAAAAAGAGGTTTGGCGCCTATCTCAGCCGACCTTTAGGATTCCCTTACCACGGGCGACTAGTGATAGGATTCTCTCGCTAGCGATCAACAACGATTGGGGAATGTTCGGTGGATTGCATCAGGCTTACGGCGATTTCGGCCTTGGCGGCCACCCTGGCGCTTGCTTCCGGGTCGGCCGTGCACGCCGCCCAGGCCGATGATCCGCCGGCGATCCCGACCACAAGGTCCACCGAGCTCAATCTCGACGCGCAGATCATGTACGACAGCAATGTGTCCAGATCCGACAGGGCTACCGCCGCCAAACGGGGATTGGCCCTCGCCGATGAGATCGGTTCGCCCAGCGCGTCCTTGATCCTGGCGCGTCCGATTGGACGGACCACCTATTTCTTGAAGGCCAGCGGCGGCTATAGCTTCTACGCGACGAACACGGTCAGAAATCGCGACCATTTCGACATCGAACCGGCGGTCGCGACCCATCTGGGTCCATGTCAGGAGACGGTCTGGGGCGCCTACGATCAGGCGGAATCCGATCTCACCGACCTGGCGGTGGGAATCAACACCAACACGCATGAGCATGCGGCCGTCAATCTTACGGCGTCCTGCGGGCGCCCAATTGGTTTCGCGCCCAGCGTCACGGTAGGCGAGGCGTGGTTGAACAGCAGCGCCACGCAATTGAGAGTCGTGGACTCGCGCACCTTCAAAGTGACCCCGGCGCTTGTCTACCAACGTCCAACCTTCGGCGCTGTCTCGGTGTTCGGCGAGTTCGCGGAGACGACCTTTCCGAATCGCTTGCTGATCTCACCTCAGCTGACGATTTTCACATACGGCTACAATCTCTATGTCGGTGGTTTTCGCTATGAGCGCCATCTGGGAGGCCGGCTGGACCTGTCAGCGTCGGTTTCCTACACCGCTTTGAGGCCGAACGCCTCCAACTCTCCAGCCTTCAATGGCCTGACCTATTCGGCTGATGCGACCTACGCCGTGTCCAGTCGGATCAGCCTGCATGGGGCTCTCGCCCGCGCGACGGTGCCGTCCAACCGCATTCAGGCCAATTTCTCCGTCGACGAAACCTATGAAGGCGATGTGTCCTATAAGTTCGGCACCCGCCTGACCCTCAGCCTCACAGGCAAGAGCGAGAGCAAGGACTACCGGCTCGCGCCAGGCGCAGGCCCGGCGCTCGACCTCACCCAGCAGACCATCTACTCTGCGCTAGGCTCGCTCACCTACAATCTGAACAAGCATGTCGCCGTCACCCTGGACGCCGGCGATGAAGAGCGGCAGACCAACTTCACCGGACTGACCTATTCAAGCACCCGGGTCGATCTGCAGACGAGGGTGACGTTCTAGGCCGCTTGAGGGGGCATTCACCCCTGGGCGTTGCGGATGATCTCGTGGTGCCGGATGACCTCGCGGGTCAGGAATCCCAGGAATTTCTCGGCAAACTCGGGCGCCAGATCGGCGTTCACGGCCAGGGATCTCAGGCGGGCAATCTGCTGAGCCTCGCGCGTCGGATCGGCCGGCGGCAGATTCAGTCTGGCCTTCAGTTGTCCCACTTTCTGGGTGCATTTGAACCGTTCGGCCAACAGGTGCAGCACCGCCGCGTCGATATTGTCGATGGAGTGACGCAGTTCGGCCAGTTCGGGCGGGACGGCGGGCGGGGAGGTGTGTTGATCGGCCATGACCGGCTTCGTCGCGGGCTTCGTGACGGAGGTCAAGCCCGGCAATGGGGCTCCCTGCTGGCGGCGCGTCCGGTTCACCGGGCGCCGGCGCGCGATGGAGGCTTCATGCAAAGGTATCGCACCGGGTGAATGTCCACCGCGTTATCGACCCAACCGGTCAGACGCGGCGACACCAGGTTCAGGTTCACGCCCACGTAGAGCGGTGCGATGTAGGCGTCATCGAGCATGATCTGTTCGGCCTGCGCCAGCAGCGCCGCCCGCCGGGCCCCGTCGGCCTCGTGATCGGCCCGGTCAAGAAGGGCGTCGTAGGCGGGATTGCGATAGCCACCGTAATTCTGGGCCCCGGTGTCGGATTTCATCAGCGTCAGATAGGTGAGGGGGTCGCTGAAGTCGGCGATCCAGGCCAGGAGGCCGATCTGGAAGTCGCGAGCCTCGAAGCTCCGATAGGCGACCTGTCCCTCTTCCTGACGCAGCGTCGCCTCGATGCCCACCGCCCGCAGGTCCGCCTGGATGGCCTGGACGATGAGCAGGCTGCCTTGAGTGTTGGGGGATTTCAGCTCGATCTTCAGGGGATGGTTCGGGCCGTAGCCGGCCTGGACGAGCAACTGGCGCGCCAGAGTCTCGCGTCGGATCAAACTCCATTCTGACCAGTAGGCGTGCGGGTGGGGCGAGTCCGGCGGCAGATAGCCGGCGATCGGCGACGGGACAAACGCGGTTGTCGGTATCTGACCCGCCCGGAGCAGCTTGTCGCTGAGGAATTTCCGGTCAATGGCCATGCTGACCGCCTGTCGGACTCGACGGTCGCGAAGCGCCGGGGTTTCCGCGACATTGAAGGCGAGGTAGGTCTTCGAGAGGTAGGGATGGGTCCGCACATAGGGCGCCATGTGTCCGGGCTGCCGTAGAAACGCGACCCGGCTGGAGACGATTGTGTTGTTGATGTCGAGTTCGCCGCGCCCCACGCGCCGCTCGGCCGAGACCGAGTCCTGGGTCGGATAGAAGTCGATGCGATCGATGCAGACCTGGGAGGCGGCGTAATAGTAGGGGTTTTTTTCCAGTCGGAGCATGTCGCCCAGCCGCCAACTGACCAGCCGGTACGGGCCGTTGCCCACGTAATGTCCAGGCTGGGTCCAGGCCTCGCCCCAACGCCGCACGGTGTGCGCGGGCACGGGGGAGAAGCTCTGATGCTGCAGCAATTGGGGCAGATAGGGCGCCGGATGGGCCAGGTCGAGGCGCAGCGTGTGGCTGTCCACCGCCGTCGCGCCCAGCGTCTCTGGGGCCGCCCTGCCGGCGTTCACGGCCTGCGCCCCTTTGATCACATAGAGCAGATAGGCGTAGGAGGCCGCGGTCTTCGGATCGAGTGTGCGGCGGAAGGAAAACACGAAGTCGTCCGCCGTCACCGGACTGCCATCTGACCACAGAGCGGGTCTCAGATGGAAGGTCCAGGTCAGTCCGTCGGAGCTGGTTTCCCACGCTGTCGCCATCCCGGGAATAGGCGACCCGTCCGGCGCGTTGCCCGCCAGGCCCTCCATCAACTCCCGGATGATCGCCGCTTCGCTTGTCAGGCTGGCCTTCACGGGATCGAGCGTGCCGGGATCGACCGTGTTGCCGTATTCGAGACACACCTTGCCGGCCCCACAGGGCGGACGCGAAGCGTTCTGCTGGCATCCGGAGGCAGCCATAGCTGCTGCCATCAGGCCGAGCACCAGCAGACGAGACAAGACCGACGACATAGGGCTAGTTGCCTAACCGTCCAGCGCCATCGGCGCCACGACTAAGGAGGAACATTCATGGAAATCGCCCTGATCGACGCCGCCATGGCCGTGGCCGAGGCCTTGAAAGCCCGCCGCCAGACCCTCGCGGTCGCGGAGTCGTCCGCCGGTGGCCTGATCAGCGCTGCGTTGCTGGCGGTTCCGGGCGCCAGCGCCTACTTCCTGGGCGGAGCGATCGTGTACACTGGCAAGGCGCGCATGAGTCTCATGGGTTTGCCAAGGGAGGCTGTGGCGGGAATGCGCTCGGCGAGCGAGCCCTACGCCTTGCTGCTGGCCCGCACCGCCCGCGAGAACCTGGGGGCGACATGGGGGCTGTCGGAGACCGGGGCCTCGGGACCGACGGGCAATCCCTACGGCGACGCCGCCGGCCATAGCTGTCTGGCTGTGTCAGGGCCGGTCGAAATGGCCTTCACCCTTGAAACCGGGGAGTCGGACCGGGTCGCGAATATGGACGCCTTTGCGCTGGCCGCCCTGAGGCTGCTCTCACAGGTCCTTGAGGATCTGGCCTGATCGCGGCAGGCCTATCGCCTTCGACGCCAGCCGTCCTCATGGCCGGTGTCGATCATCAGCGATACGGCGGCGTTCTCGCCTACCGGCACGCACACCGCGCCGCCGATCTCCCGATAGCCACGCGTGCCCACCCCGGCCCACACGGCGCCGTGGGGCGACTTGTCCGGCTTGCCGTCTTCCGCCCTGGCCGGTCCGCCGCACGGGCCTGACGGTCGGAGAACGTCCGGACCATAGTCCAAGTGATCGCTCAGTCGCAGAGGATCGCTCGACGGGGGCGCCGGTGCGACTCCGGCGGCCGCTCTGGCCGTAGGGATGGCTTCCTGCGCCACGCCCGCCGCGGGTGGCAGCCAGCCGAGAAGCAGGGCCAGGATCGGGAGGGCGAAGGCGGGAGCGCGCGGCATGGGAGTCCTCCTGCGGAGCGTGGATGCTATAGGAGACCTCTGTCACGGCCAAATTGCGACACCGAAGGGTCAGTGCAATGCCCGAACTCATGGATATCGCCTCGGCGCGCAGGGCCATCGCGCCACTCTATCGGATCAATGAACACGCCGCGCTCGGTCCACTTGCCGGGGCGGCAGCCCTCACGGCGGCGGAACGGGCGCGAGTGCTCGCCATGGCCTCGGCGCTGCTCGTCGATTTGCGTGCTCCGGGGCGCGCGGGCTGGATCGACCAATTCCTGCGCGAATACAGCCTCTCCAGTGACGAGGGCGCCGCCCTTTTGGGCCTCGCCGAGGCCTATCTCCGCATACCCGACTCGGGCACTGCCGACGCGCTGATCAAGGACAAACTGATCAAGGGAGACTGGCGGGCGCATATCGGCGGCGCCCCTTCGACGCTGGTCAACAGCGCGACCCTCGGCCTGATCCTCGCCCAGTCCCTGGCCGAGGCGCCGTCCGGCAGCCTGCGCGGGCTCATTGGACGCCTTGGCGAGCCGGCCGTCCGTGTCGCGGTCGCCGGGGCGATGCAGACCATGGGTCAGGCGTTTGTGCTCGGTCGGGATATAAACGAGGCCCTGCGCAGGGCCGACCGCGGCGCGAACCGGGCGTTTCGGTATTCGTTCGACATGCTGGGCGAGGGCGCTCGAACCACGGCGGATGCGGAGGCCTATTTCCACGCCTACGTGCAAGCCATTGAGGCCGTCGGGCGGTCCGGCCGCGAGGCCGGCGACGTTTTTGCCCGGGACAGCGTCTCGGTGAAACTCTCGGCGCTCCATCCGCGCTACGAACCCTTCCAGGCGGCGCGGGCAGTGCCGGAACTGACGGCCCGGCTTGTCGAACTGGCCAGGGTCGCCCGCGCCGGCGGGGCAGGACTCACTGTGGACGCCGAAGAGAGCGAGCGACTTGAAATGTCGCTCGACATCATCGAGGGGGCGGCCCGCCACCCTTCATTGGCCGGTTGGGACGGCCTGGGCATGGCGGTCCAGGCCTATCAGCGGAGGGCGCCGGCCGTGATTGATTGGGCGGCGTCCCTGGCGGGGGCCACCCGCCGAAGGCTGATGGTTCGGCTGGTCAAGGGGGCCTACTGGGATACAGAGATCAAGCGGGCCCAGGAGCGCGGCCTCTCGGACTATCCGGTCTTCACGCGCAAGACGGGCACCGACGTCAGCTATCTGGCCTGCGTCCGCTCGCTGCTGGCCCGGCCCGGTTTGTTCCCCGCGTTCGCCACCCACAACGCCCTGACGGTTGCGACGGTGCTGGAGTGGGCGGGTGCGCGCCGCGACTTCGAGTTTCAACGACTTCACGGCATGGGCGACGGCCTCTATGCCTCCCTCATGGCTGAACGCGACCTGGCGGTCCGCGTCTACGCCCCGGTTGGCGGCTACCGGGACCTCCTTGCCTATCTCGTCCGGCGACTGCTGGAGAACGGCGCGAACACCAGCTTCGTCCACCAGGTCGCCGACGCTCACCTCTCAGATGAGGAGCTCCTGGCTGACCCTGTTGAGCGGGCCATCCAGGCCGGCCTGACCGCCCACCCGGCCATCCTGAACCCCTCGGCGCTCTACGCGCCGGATCGTTTGAACTCCGCCGGAGTCGATCTGTCGGAAGCGACGGTGGTGAAACCGTTGCTCGGCGCCATCGCCGCCGCCTCGACGCGGGCCCGTGCGGCGCCCCTGGTCGACGGCCAGGCGCGGATCGGCGCACCGCGGCTGGTCGGCAACCCGACGGATCACCAGCGACCTCCAGGCGAGGTTGTGGAGGCCTCGCTCGCGGATGTGGCAGACGCTGTGCAGGCCGCCGCGCTCTGCCAGGGTGGCTGGGACGATCTCGGAGCGGAAACTCGAGCGGCGATCCTCGTGCGGTTGGGCGATTTGCTGGAACGGGACCGCGCGCGGCTCGTTTCACTGCTTATGCGGGAGGCCGGCAAGACCCTGGCCGATGCGGTCAGCGAAGTGCGCGAGGCGGTGGATTTCTGTCGATACTACGCCGTTCAGGCGCGCCGATATTTCGCACCAATCCGTCTGCCCGGGCCGACCGGCGAGTTGAACGAACTCACCCTTCGCGGCCGTGGCGTGTTCGCCTGCGTCAGTCCCTGGAACTTTCCGCTGGCGATCTTTCTGGGTCAGGCGACCGCCGCCCTGGCGGCCGGCAATACCGTGGTGGCTAAACCCGCCCCGCAGACCCCTCTGGTCGCCGCCGCGGCCGTGAACCTGGCTCTCGAAGCGGGCGTTCCGCCCGGCGTGTTCAACCTTGTCCCAGGGGGGGCGGCCGTCGGCCAGGCCCTGGTGGCCCATCGTCGGGTGGCGGGCGTGGCCTTCACCGGCTCCACCGCCACGGCCCGGCGCATCGCCCGCACCCTACTGGACGACGAGACCCGCCCGCTCGTTCCGCTCATCGCCGAGACCGGCGGGCTGAATGCGATGCTTGTGGATTCCACCGCCCTGCCCGAGCAGGTTGTCGCTGACGTCGTCGTCTCGGCGTTCCTCAGCGCCGGCCAGCGCTGTTCGGCTCTGCGGCTGCTTTGCCTTCACGAGGATATTGCGGAGGGCGTCCTGCGCATGCTCAAGGGCGCGATGGACGAACTGGTGATCGGCGACCCGGCCGATCCGGCGACCGATGTCGGGCCGGTGATCGACGCCACCGCCCGGGCAGGGCTGGAGGACCACCGGCAGCGCTGGCGCGGCAGGATACTGCACGCGGTCGACCTTCCGGCCGGACTGGAGCGCGGCGAATTCTTCCCCCCGACGCTGATCAGCCTCGAATCGGTCGAGGATCTCGACCATGAGGTGTTTGGCCCGATCCTCCATGTTGTCACCTGGCCGTCCGGGGCCATGGAGGACACGCTGCGCCGGGTTATGGCGTCGGGCTATGGCCTGACCCTGGGCGTACATAGCCGCATCGCTGGCGTGGCGGACGCGGTGCGGCGGCAGGCCCGCGTCGGCAACCTCTACGTCAACCGCTCGATGACCGGCGCGGTGGTGGGCGTCCAGCCGTTCGGCGGGGAAGGCCTTTCCGGGACCGGGCCCAAGGCCGGCGGCCCTCACTATCTGCCGCGGTTCGCCGTGGAGCGCACCTGGACTGTCGACACGACCTCAGCCGGCGGCAACGCCAGCCTGCTGGGGCTGGAGGACCAGGCCCAATGACGCTGACGACGGATGTGATTGTCATCGGACTGGGGGCCGCGGGCGCGGCCGTCGCATGCCGTCTGGCAAAGCGAGGCGCGCGGGTGATCGCGCTGGATCGGCATCAGCCGCCGCATGACCACGGCTCGAGCCATGGCGAAAGCCGCATCACCCGCCAGGCGATCGGCGAAGGCGACATCTATGTGCCTCTGGCGCTGCGCGCCCACCGGTTGTGGCGGGAACTTGAGGTGGAGACCGGCGCCACCTTGATGGAATCCGTAGGGGCCCTCGTGATCGGCGGCATAGACGATGGCGCGGCTCACACCGGCAAACGCGACTTCGTTCGCAACACCATCGCGGCGGCGCGGCGGTTTGATATCCCCCATGAGCTCCTCACGCCGGCAGAAACCATGCGGCGGCATCAGGCGCTGACCCTGCGCGGCGACGAGACGGTCTATTTCGAGCCCGGCGGCGGGCTGCTGCATGCCGAGCGCTGCGTGGCGGCGCAGATCGATATCGCCACGCGTCATGGCGCGGCGATCCGCGCAGGGGAGACGGCGCTGGCTGTCGAGAGCGAGGGCGCCGGCGTTCGCGTTGTCACGGACCGGGCCGTCTATTCGGCGGGTCAGGTCGTCGTGGCGGCCGGTCCTTGGACCGCCACTCTGCTTGGGGGCGACTGGGCCGGACGCCTCTCCACCTTCCGTCAGGTCATGCACTGGTTTCCGGCGGACGATCCGACGCTATTCTCGCCCGAGCGTTTTCCGGTGTTCATCTGGATGCACGGCGCCGCGCCGGAAGACTGGTTCTACGGGTTTCCGCATTTGCCGGGCTCGGCCGGCGTCAAGATCGCCGATGAGAAGTTCGATGCGCTGCTTGCAGGCCCCAACGACCAGACCCAGCTGATCGAGGCGGGCGCCGCCGAGTCCATCTGGCGGCGTCACATCCGGGGGAGGATTGCTGGGATTTCCGGCAGGCCGGGTCGGTCCGCCGCCTGTCTTTACGCCATGGCGCCGGACAGCCGTTTCCTGATCGGCCGCCAGCCTGGCCGGGAACGCGTGATCGTGGTCTCGGCCTGTTCCGGCCATGGCTTCAAACATTCATCGGCGATCGGAGATCTGGTCGCCGAACTCGCTGCGGACGGCCGGACACCCTCCGACCTGGCGCCGTTCGCTCTCGACCTCGTCTAGCGCCGCGAGGCGAAGTAGCTGATCAGGTCGGCCCGCTGCTTCGGGTCCGGAACGGTGATGGGCATCGCTGTCCCGGGCGCCGCCTGTCGCGGATCGGCCAGGAATCGGTCCAGCTCGGGACCAGTCCAGGTCAGGCCGGACTCCTTCAACGCCGCCGAATAGGCGAACCCGGCCATTGATCCAGCCTTACGACCGAAGAGACCGTTGAGACTTGGCCCCTGGCCGCCCCCATCGGGGGCGTGGCACATGACGCAGCGGTCGAGGTAGATGTCCTCGCCGGCGGCGGGATCCCCCGGGCTCTGGGCGGACGACGCGGCGGCAGCCAGCCCCAGCCCCAGGGCGGCGAGCGCGGCGACGAGCCTCATCGCGGGGCGGGGGACCCGGCGCTGAACGTCACCCGCCAGATCTGGCCGCTGCCGTCATCGGTCACCAGCAGCGCCCCGTCCCGGGCGACCGCCGCGGCCACCGGCCGGCCCCAGACACCGCGATCATCGACCACGAAGCCTGTGAGAAAGTCCTCGTAGGTTCCGTCCGGAACGCCGTTCTTCAGCTTGAGGCGAACGACCTTGTAGCCGGTCCGCTTGCTGCGGTTCCAGGACCCGTGAAGGACCACGAAGGCGTCGCCGCGATAGCTTGCGGGAAAGGCCGACGGGCCTTTGGCGGACGGATAGAAGGTCAGGCCGAGCGCGGCCGAGTGCGCCTGGATGAGTACGTCCGGGACGATCGCCTTGCCGGCGAGGTCGGGCCGCTGCCCCTTGAGCCGCGGGTCCTCGTGATTGCCGATGTAGTACCAAGGCCAGCCATAGAACCCGCCCGCCTTGACCCGGGTCGCGTAGTCGAACGGCATGTCGTCGCCCAGGCTGTCGCGTTCGTTGACCACGCACCAGGGATCGCCGGTCGCCGGATGGACCCGCAGCGACACGCAGTTGCGGATGCCGCTGGCGTAGATGTGTTCATCGCCCCCATCCGGGGTGAAGCTCAACACGTCCGCGCGGTCGGCTTCCCTGCCCCAGGCGGAGCCCTGCAGGTGGTCGGCTTCCCAGGCCTGGGCCTCTGCTGTTGTCTTGGCGGGCATGCCCTCGGCCAGGTTTGATCCGGAGCCCACCGAGACCAGCAAGCGGCGGCCGTCGGCCGAGAATTCGATGTCTCGAGTGGTGTGCCCGCCGGTCGTCGAGGCCAGTTTGGGCACGATGGTCTCGGGCTCTCCGCGGGCCTTGAGGTCGCCGCTGGAATAGGCGAATCGCACCACCGAATTGTTGTTGGCGACATAGACAAAGCGCGGGTGCGCGCCCGCCGGATAGAAGGCGATGCCGAACGGCTGGTTGAGGCCGGTGGCGAACACTTCCCGCGCCGATGGGGCGGCCGCGCCGTCGCCGGCGCGCAGCACGGTGATCCGGCCTGAGTCCGTCTCCGCGACGAAGATATCGCCGTTGGGGGCCACGCGGATCTGACGCGGATGTTCCAGCTTGGCAAACGCGCCGACCGTAAACCCGGGCGGCGCCTTCAGGGCGGCGTCGGCGGGGCGGGCCACGACGGCGGCCGGAAAGGCCGTGGGGTGGGTTGCGTACGGGGCCGGCAGATCGGTGACGGTGAGGTGCCGCACCACGCCCGGTTGATCCGCGCGCCAGTCGCCCATGGCGGCGGGACCGGTGTTGACGGCTGCGTCAGCCGCGCCGGCCAGGGCGAGAATGGCGGCGCAATGGATGAGGGTCGGTCTGGCGGGCACGGCGCGTTCCTTGCGTCAGGCGGGGGCTTGCTTCTAGACCAGCGTCCAGACACGCGCCACCCGGGGAGCCAGCATGGCCATCGCCCTCGTCAAGCCTGACTTGGCCACCCTGCCGGCGTTCCTGGACGCCCTCCGGCGAGGGTGGTCGCCGGACAATGTGCGAGGCGAGGCAGCCGCCCGGGAGGTGCTGGACCAGGCCGCGGCGGACCCCGCCGCCCTGGTCGAATCGATGGATGACCCGGAGGCGCGAGCCGGACCGATCCGCTTGCCGGACGGCTCCCAGGTTGAGCGCTTGCCGGGATTCCATCGCTGGCTGTGGGACGGCGACTTCTGCGGCGTCATCGGTTTTCGCTGGAAACCGGGCGGGGCGCATTTGCCGGCGCATGTCCTGGGCCACATCGGGTACGCCGTGACGCCTTGGAAGCGAGGCCGGGGGTACGCCACCGAGGCCCTGGGCCGGCTGCTGCCATCGGCCCAGGCGCTCGGCCTGCCGTGGGTCGAGCTGACGACTGATCCCGACAACCTTCCGTCGCAGAACGTCATTCTCAACAACGGGGGTTATCTGGTCGAACGGTTCCGCAAGAGTGCGGCCTACGGCGGCGGCGACAGCCTTCGATTCCGGATCGACCTTGACCCGCCGAAGGCTTGATAAACGCCGGCTGCCGCCTCTTCACGCCGGCCCGCATTCGGCTATCCCTTGGTTGGCCTCGGGAACGCCGGGGGGCGGGAGACAATCGTCATGCACATTGACCTCTCCGGACGTATCGCGGTGGTCAGCGGATCCACAGCCGGTATCGGCCTGGCGATCGCAACGGGTTTGGCGCGCGCCGGGGCCGCTGTCGTGATCAATGGCCGGACCGAGGCGCGCGTCCAGGCCGCGGCAGAGGCGGTGAGGGCGGCCGCACCCGGGGCCGACGTCCGGCCGGTGGCCGCCGACCTCGCGACCGTCGCGGGGGCGCAGGCCCTTACCGAATCGGCGCCTGAGGCGGACATCCTGATCAACAATGTCGGAACCGGCGAGTTCAAGGCCTTCCCGGACATCACCGACGAGGATTGGCGGGCGCTGATCGATCTCAACCTGATGAGCGGGGTGCGGCTGTCGCGTCACTATCTGCCGCAGATGGTCGAACGGGGCTGGGGGCGGATCGTCTTCATCAGCAGCGAGTCAGGGGTCAATGTTCCCAAGGAAATGATCCACTACGGCGTCACCAAGGTCGCGCAGCTGGCGGTCTCGCGGGGGTTGGCGGAATCCGTGGCGGGAACGGGCGTGACCGTCAATTCGGTCTTGCCCGGCCCCACGCGATCGGAAGGCGTCTCGGCCTTCCTGACGGCGGCGGCGCAGGCGGGCGGCAAGAGCCTGGAGGAGGCCGAGGGCGACTTTCTCACGGCTTTCCGGCCCACCTCTTTGCTGGGCCGCTTCGCGACCACCGAGGAGGTGGCCAATATGGTTGTCTACGTCAGTTCGCCGCAGGCGGCCGCCACGTCCGGGGCGGCCTTGCGGGTCGACGGGGGCGTCGTCCGCTTCATCGCCTGACCAGGGGCCGTTCAACCGATCGCACAGGTGGGATAAGGCTTGGGTGTGGCGCAGTGTTCATCCTGGCGATTCCTGACGGCGGGCCTGCTGACCGCCGCGACCCTGGCGGGCTGCGCGAACTATGCGCCGGCGCCGCTGTCGGAGCCGGCCAACAGCGTTCTGGCCGCCACTGACCTCAGAGCGCGCTCCGTCGGCCCGGCGCGGCCATCGAACATCGATCTGGCGGCGCCCCTGACGCCCCGGACCCTCGGCCTCATCGCCGTCGTCGCCAGTCCCGAGCTCAAGGCCGCCCGCGCTCAGGCCAGGGTTGCCGACGCCCAGCTGTTCAACGCCGGTCTGCTGCCCGACCCCAATTTCAACCTGACGTTCGACAAGTTGCTTTCCGGGCCGGACACCGCCAACGGGCTCAGCGCCCAGATCGTCTATGATCTCATGGCCTTCCGAGATCGCGGTCTGGTCCGGGCGGCGGCCCGGGCGACCAGGGCCCAGGCCCGCGACGACGTCGCCTGGCGCGAATGGCAGACCGCCGGTCAGGCCCGCCTGCTGGCCACGCGCATCGCCGCACTCGAGGCCTCGGCCGCGTTGCAGGCCCGCGTTCATGACGAAACGTCGGCGGCCCTGGGTCGGGCTCTTGCCGCGGCGGCGCGGGGCGACGCACGGGCTGACGATATCACCGCGCGTCGTCTGGTTGAGGTGGACGCCGCCGATCGGGCGGCGCAGGGCGAGCGCGATCTCGTCGCCGCCCGTCATGACCTGAATCGTTTGCTGGGTCTGGCGCCGGAGTCACGGCTGAAAATCGTCCCCGACCGGGTCCTCGACCTCTCCCTCGACGCCAACGCGCTTTTCCTGCGCGCCCGGGTCGGCCGCCTCGACCTGAAGGCCCTCGAGGCCGGCTACCTCAGCCAGGAGGCTGTGGTCCGAAAGGCGGTTTGGGACGCCTTTCCGACCCTTCAACTGACGGTCGCCCGGGCCCGCGACACGGCCGCGAACCAGACCATCGGCCCAGCTGTGAGCTTTACGCCGCCATTGTGGAACCGCAACGCCGGCGGCGTGGCGCTCGCCCGCGCGACGCGCGAACAACTGCGCGCCGAATACGCCGCCCGCCTCTTCGCCACGAGGGCCGAGATCGCCGGTCTCGTCAGCGGTCTGTCGGCCGACCGCCGCCGCCGAGACGATCTGGCCGCTCAGGTGGGGCCGTGGTCCCGGATGGCCGCCAAGGCCGCAGCCGCGGCGGAGGCCGGCGATATCTCCCACGCCGCCGCGGAGGCGGTTCGCCAGGGGGCGGCGGACAGGCAACTCGCTCTGATGGCCCTTGACCAGTCGGTCGCCGAACAATCGGTGGGGCTGGAAATCGCCGTGGGCGGTTCCCTTGACGATCTCGCCGGCACAGGAAGGGCCCCATGAGACGCGCCTCGATGGTCACAATCCTGCTGCTCGCGGCCTGTGGCCGGCCGGCCGAGCAGGCCGATGTCAAGCCGGTCGCTTCGGTGTCCACCGCCCTGGTTCGCGCGGGCGACGCCGATGAGAGCCTTGCGGCTGTCGGCGTGGTGGAGTTCTCGCCCGAGGCCGAACGGACGCTCACCGCTCCGCTGGACGGGACCCTTGCCGACATCCTTGCGCCGGCTGGCGCGCGCGTGGCGGCCGGTCAGGCGGTCGCGCGACTGCATCCCTCCCCGGTCGCCGCGATCGATCTGGCCAAGGCGCGGGCGGATGCGATCCAGGCGGACGCGGCCAGGGCGAGGGCGATCAGGCTGCGCGCCGACGGCCTTGCCAGCGACGCCGATGTCGAGGCCGCCGCCGCCGCCGCCCAGGTCGCCGATACCGTCCTGGCCACGTGGCGCGGCCGCTCCGGTGGCGATGTGGTCCTGCGCGCGCCGTCCGCGGGCGTGGTGGAAGGCTTCGTGGTCGAGAGGGGCGGATCGGCGGTCCAGGGCGCGGCCGTGGTTCGGATCGGGGCCCTTGGCG
>CAIXWN010000094.1 GCA_903923135.1 uncultured Caulobacteraceae bacterium
GGACCAGGGCGCCGTCGACGAGCACGTGCCCCTGCTCGACCACAGGCGGCAGCACGCCGGGCAGCGACAGGGAGGCGCGCAGGGCGCGATGCAGCAGCCCGCGCCGGTGGACATGCATTCCGCCCGCCGTCAGGTCGGTGGAGACGCAGAGAAACGGCCGCCAGAGGTCGCTGATCGCCACCTCGCCGAAATGGGTCCGCAGGCGGCTGTCGACGACGCGGCCGCGGGTCATGGCCAGCAGGGGAAAGGCGACGTCGGACAGGGGACTGGACTCGACGAAGGCGCGGCGGATGCGCTTGTCCATCTCCGCCCCGTCCCAGCCCATGGCCAGGCCGGCGGCGATCACGGCGCCCATGGAGGTTCCGGCGAGAAAGTCGATGGGGACGCCCAGCTCGGTCAGGGCGCGGATCGCCCCGACATGGGCGTAGGCGCGCGCGCCGCCGCCGGAGAGCGCCAGGCCGACCGAATTGCCGGTGTAGATCCGGGCCAGACGCTCCACGTCCGCACGGTCTCCGGCGCGGACCTGGAACAGGCGCGAAGCGGGAACCGTGTCGAGCCAGCGGTCGGAGTCGCGTGGCGCGGCGCCCCCCGCCGGCTGCACCAGGATCACGTCGAGCAGCCGCTGGTTGCGGATGGCCGTGGCGGCGAACAGCAGCGGGGCGTCCGGCTGGGCGCTGTCCGCCGCGCCGACCAGGACGAGTCGGTCGATCTGGCGCCCGCAGTAGGCGGCGAAATCGCTCTCCCGGCGTTCAGCCGCCATCAGCACGAAGTCGTGCTCCACCTCCAGGGCGTGCAGATAGGCCGGCGAGCTGTCGTCGGTCTCGGCGCCCACCACCGCCACCTCCGCGCCCAGGGCCCGCATGGCCACCGCCAGACGTTCGGCGAAGTCCCGCATGGCGACGCTGTCGCAGACGGCCACGAAGCCCAGGATCGAGGTCCGTCGGCGGTCGCCCGCCTCGGCAGGCCGCATCCGGGCCAGGGCGGCGCGCGCCACCTCCGCGAGAATCTCGGGGCTGCCGCGCAGCAGGACGCCCGCCCGGTCGGCCGGGATCGCCAGCAGCTCGGAGTCGCGCAGGGCGGTGATGGTGGTGCGGTGTCGCCCGTCACCCAGCAGCTGGGCGCCGCCGATCAGCGCCCCCGGCCGGTGCACGGTGATCAGCCGCCCGCCGCCCGCCGCCATGGGCTCGACCTCCGCGAGCCGCCCGGCGATCAGCCGGTAGAGAGCCTGAACCGCATCGCCGGCGACGACCAGCGCCGTGCCGCCCGGCAGGCCCAGGGAAAAGGCCTCGGCGGTAAAGGCGGCGTCGAGGGCGTTGGATGGCATCGACGGGCGAATCCCGCAGTGGTGAAAAGGGCGCGCCCTGGACCGGACGCGCCCATCATTCCATCAATGAGGGGACGAGGCCATGGCGCCGTCGCCCATCGCGCCTGTCGACATTGCGCCGGCGGCGGCTGGCGGCGGCCTGTGGGCCGTGGGCGCGGCCTTCCTGACCACCTTCCTGCGGGCCGTCGGCTTGTCGCCCGTGGTCAGGCCGCCGGAACTCATCGCGCCGGTGCTCATGCGGTCCGGGGTCATGGCGCCCGTGCTCATGGCGTCGGATCGGACGGGCGCGGCGCCGGCCATCGCCCCGGTGTCATGCTGGGCGATGGCGCCGCCAGCGGCGAACAGCGCGGCCAGGGCGGCAAACGCGGAGAAGGTCTTGATCATCGGTTTCTTCCTTCGAAATGGGCGTGCGTCAGGCGCGCCGGGTTGATCTCGGCTGGGCGAGATGGCGTTGCGGCCGGAGCCGGAGACGGTCGTGGAGGATGGGCGTCAGGCCCGGGCGGCGGCCAGGATCGGCCCGCCAGGCCCGGCCTGCAGCAGGATGGCGCTTTTGAGCCCGCCGGGATCAGGCGGCGGCAGGTCGTAGCTGCGCGCGCCGCCCACCCATTCGCCCAGGCGGGTGAGGGAGCGGACGACATTCTGGTGCGGCAGGGTGCGACCGCCATTCTCACCGCGCCGGATCGGCACCTGCACGATGCGCGGATCGTAACGGACCAGCCAGACGTCGGCCGCGCGCCCGGCCCGGTCCCCGGAGACGTCGAGCCGGCCGGCGGCAAGGGTCAGGCGGGGACCGCCGGCGCCCCGGTCGGCCCGGCCCATCGCCTGCTCGATCTCACCCGGCTGGATACCCACCACATCGGTCCGACCGTTGATCACCACCTGGGGGGTGAAGACGTTGTCGTGGCGCAGGGCCCGGGCGTAGTCCCACTGCCGGGCGGTGTAGCGCGGCGAGGCGAAGGTGTCCTTCCAGCCCAGCTGGTCCCAGTAGGTGACCTGGAAGCTGAGGGTGAGCACGTCCGGACGGGCGTTCAGGGCCATGACCCTGGCGTTGGCCGGTGGGCAGGACGAGCAGCCCTGGCTCTGGAACAGCTCAACCACCGCCGGATGGGCGGCGTCGGCGGCCAGGGCGGGCGGCGCCAGCACGGCGGCGGCGCCGAGGATGGCGGCGAACCTGCGGGTCATCGGAACTCTCCCTCAGCAGCGGAAGCGGCTGTCGAGGGGCTATCCGCACCGACGCGGTGGAAGGTTACAGCCGCTCGCCGGACGGCGTTCCGCCACCTACCCGGGCAGTCGCTCGAAGGTCGGAATGCCCTCGGGGATGCAGTGGAACGACTGTTTGTCGACGGTGTAGATCGCCAGGTCCGGTCCGCCGTAGAGGCCCGGGTCGTCCAGGGCGCCGACCTTGACGATGACCGCCGGAAACCCCTGCGGTCGGGTGACCATGTGGGTCCCGCAGTCGGGACAGAACTCCCGGGTCACCGGCCGGGGCAGATCCGACCGGGCGAAGCCCCTGGCCTCGCCCCGGGTGTAGGCGAAGCCGGGAATCGGCATGGCGATGAACACATTGGGCGAGCCGCCGGTGATGTACTGGCATTCGCGACAGTGGCACTGGGCCTTCATCATCGGCTCGCCCTCGGCGACGAACCTCACCGCCCCGCAATAGCATCCGCCTTCGAGTTTCACGCGCCTCTCCCTGATCTCTCCGCCCCCTGGCGGAGCGCTCCGAGCGAGAAGATGTCGCCTGAACCGCGTCCGGGAGCAAGCGCGCGGGCTGGCTTTTGCGCCGGTCCCGCCCTAACTTCTGTTCATGTCCCGTTCCGCTCCGTCTCCCGGCGTCTCCGACGTTTCGGGCGCCTTCATCCACGATCTGGCGACCTCGCCGATGCTGTGGACGCCGCACCGACCGGCGCGGCCGGAGAAGAGCGAGGGGGGCCGGCGGTTCCAGGTGGTCAGCGACTATGAGCCGGCCGGCGACCAGCCCGCCGCCATCGCCGAGATCGTCGCCGGCATCGAGAGCGGCGAGCGGGACCAGGTGCTGCTGGGGGTCACCGGCTCGGGCAAGACCTTCACCATGGCCAAGGTCATCGAGGCCACCCAGCGCCCGGCCCTGATCCTGGCCCACAACAAGACCCTGGCGGCGCAGCTCTACAGCGAGTTCAAGAGCTTCTTTCCGAACAACGCCGTGGAGTATTTCGTCTCCTATTACGACTACTACCAGCCCGAGGCCTATGTCGCGAAGACCGACACCTACATCGAGAAGGACTCCTCGCGGAACGAGCAGATCGACCGCATGCGGCACTCGGCCACCCGGGCGATCCTGGAGCGCGACGATGTGATCGTGGTGGCCTCGGTATCGTGCATCTACGGCATCGGCTCGGTGGAGACCTATACGGCCATGACCTTCACGGTTAGCGTCGGCGACCTCATCGACGAGAAGCGGCTGATGGGCGATCTGGTGGCCCAGCAGTACCGGCGCAACGACGCGGCCTTCGAGCGCGGCACGTTCCGCCGCCGCGGCGACACCATCGAGATCTTTCCCGCCCACTACGAGGACCGGGCCTGGCGGATCAGCCTGTTCGGCGACCAGGTGGAGACCATCGCCGAGTTCGATCCCCTCACCGGCCGCAAGACCGCCGACCTGCCCAGCGTGAAGATCTACGCCAACAGCCACTATGTGACGCCCCGGCCCACCCTTCGCCAGGCGGTCAACGCCATCAAGGACGAGCTGCGCACGCGCCTGGACTGGCTGGTGGCCAACGGCAAGCTTCTGGAGGCCCAGCGCCTGGAGCAGCGGACCACCTTCGACATCGAGATGATGGAGGCCACCGGCAGCTGCGCCGGCATCGAGAACTACAGCCGCTATCTCACCGGCCGCCGCCCGGGCGAACCGCCGCCGACCTTCTTCGAATACATCCCCGACAACGCCCTGCTGTTCGTCGACGAGAGCCACCAGACGGTTCCGCAGATCGGGGCGATGTACAAGGGCGACTACAGTCGCAAGTTCAACCTGGCGGAGTACGGCTTCCGCCTGCCCTCCTGCCTCGACAACCGCCCGCTGAAGTTCGAGGAATGGGAGGCCATGCGGCCCGACAGCCTGTTCGTCTCGGCCACCCCGGCCAAATGGGAGCTGGAGAAGGCCGGCGGCGTCTTCGTCGAGCAGGTGATCCGGCCCACCGGCCTGATCGATCCCCCCGTCGAGGTGCGCCCGGTGGCCAGGGACGGCTTCTCCCAGGTCGACGACGCCATCGCCGAGTGCCGCGCGTTCGCCAAACGCGGCTATCGCAGCCTGGTCACGGTGCTGACCAAGAAGATGGCCGAGGACCTCACCGAATATATGCACGAGCAGGGCCTGAGGGTCCGCTACATGCACAGCGACGTCGACACCCTCGAACGCATCGAGATCATCCGCGACCTGCGCCTGGGCGCGTTCGACGTGCTGGTGGGCATCAACCTGCTGCGCGAGGGCCTCGACATCCCCGAGTGCGGCCTGGTCGCCATCCTCGACGCCGACAAGGAAGGCTTCCTTCGTTCGGAGACCTCGCTGATCCAGACCATCGGCCGGGCGGCGCGGAACATCGACGGCAGGGTCATCCTCTACGCCGACACCATCACCGGCTCGATGGAACGGGCGATGAGCGAGACCAGCCGCCGGCGGGAGAAGCAGACGGCCTACAACCTGGAGCACGGCATTACGCCCGAGAGCATCCGCAGCCAGATCAAGGACATTCTCGCCAGCCCCTACGAGCGCGCCGACCGGGTCACCGTGGACGTGGGGGTGGCCGAGGACTCCAAACCGTTCCTCGGCTCCAACTTCCAGGCCACCCTGCGCGACCTGGAGGCCAAGATGCGCGCCGCCGCCGGCAACCTGGAGTTCGAGGAGGCCGCGCGGGTGCGCGACGAGATCAAGCGGCTGAAGCTGCTGGACCTGGAGTTCGCCAACGAGGCCTTCACCCCCGCCGGCGAGACCGCCGACCGCGAAGTGGTCAAGAAGACCCGCGCCGATGCCCGCGCCGAGGCGGCGGCGCGGTTCAGGAAGGGCGGGAAGCGGTAACGGATCGCAGCGAGGGAACTCGGTGTCCGTTCCTGACAGCCAATCGGCTGGGAACCTCGGCGGCGCCACGCGCCCTACGGCTTCAGCGAGGCCGCGTAGGCCGCCGCGGCGATCATGTCCCGGTCTCCCAGCGATGTGACGACGGCCCGCATCGGCGCGGCGGCCGCCCCGGCGCGGGCGCCCGACCTGAACGCCAGCAGCTGGCGGTAGAGATAGCCCGGGAACCGGCCGGCGAGCGGCGGCGCGTTCCTCTGCGCCCCTCCCGTGAGGCGGGCGCCGTGACAGGTCTGGCACGCCGCCGTCCGGCCGCCGTCGCCGGTGAGGACGAGCCGGCGCCCCAGGACGAGGCTGCCGGGCGGGACCCTGGCCGTGTAGCGCGTATCGGGATCGCGAAGTTCGAACCGCTCGACCGAGTCCGGCGCTTCCACGATACGAAGACCCAGGGGCTCCAGGGGACCGCTGGTCTCCCGGAACAGGTAACCGGCCTCCTGCGGATGGCGCACGCGGCGCGCCTCGACGACCCTGACATGGGTCCGGAACGGCCGGGCCGAGAAATAGGCGGCCGCCGCGGCGATGTCCTCCGGGGCCGCGAGCGCGGCGGCGTTCATCATTACCGCTGACGGCAGCCAGTCCGGGCGGGCGGCCTTGCGGTCACCTGTCCGCATCGCGGCGACCTGATCGACGATGTATCCGGCGGGCAGTCCAGAGACGCTGGCGTTCTCCGGTCGACCGCGTCCATCGGGGAGATGGCAGAAGCCGCACGCGCCAGCGTTCGGCGCGTCGGAGTGAACGACGATTTCCGGTGGGACGGGATGGCTGGCCGGCCGCCAGTCCACGGCGCGGGTTCGATCGCTCAAAGCCTGGGCCGGCAGGGTCAGGTCCGAACCCGGCAGATGGATGGGTCCGGGCGCATGGGGAGCCTTTGGCGGGCCGGCCCCGGGAAAGGCCCAGACGGGCGGTTGCAGCGACTGCGCCACCGCCAGGGGCCCGCAGATCAGGCAGACGGCGACCATCAGCCCTATAGAGTCTCGTCTCTGCAAATCGGCCCCCGCCACCATGCCGCCGGACCGTCGAGGGTGGTTGCAGCGCCCGGAGACTGGCCGCAAGCCCGAGCAACCGCAAGTGCGCCGCCGCCCCGACTTGGGCGCCGTCGCATCCTTTCGCCCGCGTCGGCGTTAGGTCTGCCAGTTGGGGGTTGCAACGGAGATCCCACAATGAAGACCCTCACACTCTGCCTCGCCGGCTGCGGCGCGGCGATCCTGCTCGGCCTCGCCCCCTGGAGCGCGGCCAACGCCCAGAGCGACACCGCCCCTGCGGTCAGCGCTGTCCACGGCGACTGGACCCTTGGCCAGCGCGAGGACTGGCTGAGCACCCAGATGGACAAGTCCCTCGCCAACGGTTCGCTGGACCGGGCCGAATTCAACCGCGCGCGGCTGGAAATGGACCATCTGCGCCAGGAAGAAAGCCGCACCCGCCATGATGGCGGCGGTCAGCTGACCCCTAATCAGAACAGCGAGTTCGAGGCGCGCCTCGACACCATGGCCGCCAAGATTCACTGGGCGAACATGACCACCTACACGCGCCCCTGGTAGGCGGATCCGCTTCCGGGCGGGCTCAGGCCCGCCCGGCGAGCACCACGCCGGTGAGGATGGCCGCGAAGTGCGTGGCCGCCGCGACGGTGACGAAGCCGTGCCAGATCGCCCTGCGGAACGGCAGATCCTTCTTCAGGTAGACGATGACGCCCAGGGAATAGACCAGGCCCCCGGCCAGCAGCAGGCCCATGGCCACGGCTGACACCGCCGCCAGCAGCGGCTTGATGGCGACCACCACGATCCAGCCAAGGGCCAGATAGAGCACCACCCAGAACTTCTTTCCGAGCCCCGGAGCGAACAGCTTGCCCGCCGCGGCGCCCAGGGCCAGCGCCCACACCGCCGCCGTCATGCCCCAGGCCCAGCCGCCGCTGAGGCGTTGGGTGGTGAAGGGGGTGTAGGAGCCGGCGATCATCAGAAAGATCGCCGCGTGATCCAGGCGACGCAAGATCGGCCGGCGGCGGGCGCTGGCCATGTTGTAGGCCGTCGAGGCCAGAAACATCAGCACCAGACAGACGCCGTACACCCCGACCGCCGCGGCCTGTCCAAGACGTCCGAAACCCAGGGACAGCCCCAGAAGCGTCACCCCGCCGAGTCCGGCGCCAGTCAGGCCGACGATATGAACCCAACGATCGGCCGATCGCTCGGCCGGCCTCGGGTAGTGTTCGGGGTCGGCGGTTACGGCGGGAAGCTGGGTCATGGCGCGTCCTTTCGTCGGCGCCAGCATCAACCCAAATCAAGGCCGGGGGAAGACGACCCCCGCGGGATTCAGCCGGCGAGCACGGCCCGGCGGCGACGCAGGGTCGCCCCCAGTCCGCCGAAACCGACCAGCATGAGGGCCCAGGCCGCAGGCTCGGGCACGTCCTCGCCGATCGGCGTCGTGCCGATGGTGATGCCGTTGTAGGCGAGGCCGGTGTCGAACGCCGTGTCCGACCAGTTGCTGACCCCGAACACCAGTTGGTAGGTGCCGCTGGTCGCCACGGTATAGTCGGAGGCGATCCAGCCGGTGAGGCCGCAGCCCGCGCCGTAGCAGGTGCCCGAGGAGGATCCGAGGGGAGACCAGACCGGTCCGCCGGGGAAGTTGTTGGTTCCCGTGCCGCTCCCCGGGCTGATCGGCACGTCGAGCGGCGTCAGGGTCACGCCCGGATCGATGGGCGGCAGGCCCGTGCCGGGGGCGATCGTGCCGGACGGCTCGGTGCGGGCGTTGAACAGCATGATCGAATTGCCGGTGGTCACGTCGATCAACTGCACCGACCCGTAATCCTCATAGATGAAACCGCCCGGATCGAACTGGCCGTCCGAGGTGATGAAGTTGAATTCGTAGTGAAGATTCTGGCCGGCCGTCGCCGTGAAGGCCGATGTGGTGAACTGCGAGCCGTTGGTGCCGCCGATCGTCGGCAGCTGGCCGGCCCCGGTGACGCCGCCGAAGGTGGAAACCCAGCCGTAGGTTCCGCCGCCCGGAGGAGCCGTGACATCGCCGTTGGCGCCCAATGTGCCGCACTTGCCGATGCAGGACGCCGCGGAGGCGCCGGTGGCCATGAGCGCCCAGGCGATAGCGGCCAGGGCCACGCCGCGCGAAGCGGCAGCGCCGAACTGAGTCATCTAGCTTCTCCTATTTTCGCCCCGCAAATGCGCCGATTTGGCCGCAATTGCATTGATCTGGATCAGATTGACGACCGTGGCCGCCCCTCTACCAGGCTAGACGACGGCCCCGCCCGGACCCCTCAAGCGGATTGGCATTGCGCAGGCCGGCTTTGTGCGGGAAACACGGTGCGGGCCTATCCTGACAAAAGTGGACACAGCAGGTCGCCAATTGGACGACGACGCCGACCCCCTGATGGTCGCCTATCTGGAGCGCCGCGAGGATCTTCTGCGGTATTTCCGCGCCCGCCTGCGCTCCACGGACGCGGCCGAGGATGTGGTGCAGGACATCGGCCTGAAACTGACCCGTCGGGGCCAGGACGAGGTGATCGGCAACCCCTCCGCCTATCTCTACCGGCTGGGCGCCAACCTGATGCTCGACCACCTGAAGAAGGAACGCCGCGTGGCGCGGCGGGCTTCCGCCTGGCGGGAAGCGACCGTGGACACCGAGGGCGCCGCCCAGGCCTCGGTGGACGAGCCCCCGGCCGACCAGGTGGTCTCCGCCCGCGAGCGCCTTCGACTGGTGATCGAAACAGTGGAGACACTGCCCCCGCCTGTGCGGGAGGCGTTCCGGCTTCACAAGCTGGAGGGCCTCAGCCACGCCGAGACGGCCGCGGCCATGGGCGTCTCACGCTCGAGCGTCGAGAAGTACATCATGGCCGGCCTGAAAAGCATCGTGAAGCGGGTAGGCCGATGACCGTGCGGATTCTTGCGAACGATGCGCAGATTGTTTGGAGGACCCTGGTCCTTCGTGGCGTCGACTCTTTGGGGAACATGATACGGACGGCGGAGAGCCGTCAGGGACAATGACCGGCTTTGACGACACACCCATGGACGATGGCGTGCGCGAGGCGGCTGTAGCCTGGCTCGTGCGCGTGCAATCGGATGCGGCGACCGCGGACGACTGGGCGGCCCTCACCGACTGGCTGGACGCCTCCGAGGCCCATCGCGAGGCCTTCGACGACGTCGAGGCGATCTCTCTGGAACTGGACGCCCTGGCGCCCGAGATCGCCGCCGGCCTGATCCGCCCCACCGCCGAGATATTGCCCTTTCGGCCGCGGCCCACCTTTCGCCCCGCCCCCGCGCGGACCTGGACGCGGTCCACCCTGGCCGCCGGCGTCGCGGCGTTGTCGCTGATGGTCGGCTTTGGCGTCTGGCGCGCCTCAGAGGGCGATCTGCAGGTCTATCGCACCGGTCCGGGAGAAAGCCGCGCCATCACCCTGGCCGACGGCAGCCACGTGCGGCTCGACGCGGCCTCCACCCTGGCGGTCCGCCAGGGCTGGTTCGCGCGCAGGGCGCAACTGGACAATTCCGAAGCCTCGTTCGACGTGGCCCACGACGAGAGCCGCCCTTTCGAGATTCTGGCCAACGACCAGAAAATCCGCGTGATCGGCACGGAATTCAACGTCCGCAGCTACGACGGGGAGGTGAACGTCACCGTCCGGCGCGGAATCGTCGCCGTCTTTCAGCAAAAGCTGGGCGATCAGCCGATCGCGCGATTGACAAAGGGGTGGGCGCTGCAACACACCGTCGGGTCAATGCAATCGATACGCAGCCCCGTCGATCCCGACAACGCCTTCGCCTGGACCCAAGGGCGATTGATCTGCGACGAGCAGCCTCTCTCCGAGATCGTGCCCTATCTGAACCGCCGCTACGCCACCCAGATCCGGATCACCCCGAATCTCGCCGGCCGACGGTTCAGCGGGGTTCTGGAACTCGGCGACGAGAAGGAGGTCGTGCGGCATCTCGCCGCCTACCTGTCGCTGTCCGTGCGGAGTTCGGATCGAGACATCTCCCTAAGCTGAGCGGGTGCGGGCGGCCAAGGCCCCGTCAGGCGCGGCTGGCCCGTGGGGCCGATCAGCGCGATGGCTGTCGTGTCTGGCTGTTCTTTCGCCCGTCGCCGGATTCGCCTCGACGCCCGCCGCCGCGGTCAACATTGCCGCGCGCCCCCTGGCGGACAGCCTGATCGCCTTCGCCGTGCAGTCGAAAATATCCATCGGCCTGGGCCGGATCGGCGCGTGCGGCGGCCAGGCGGCGCCGCGGTTGGTTGGTCGATTCACGCCGGAGAGGGGCCTGAATCGGCTGCTGGCGGGCAGCGGTTGCGGCTTTCGCCGGATCGACGCCCAGGCCTTCGACATCGTGCCCCTGCCACCGCCGGCCAGACCGACGCCGCCCCCCCAACCGGCCGGTTCCTCGGTCAACGCCGACCTGTCGGAACTCGTGGTCGTGGCCACGCGGCAGGCGACGCCGGCCGATCGCCTGGCCTATGCGGTCTCCTCGGTCTCAGGCCGCACCCTGCGCGCCGACGGCGTGCGTGACGTGGGCGATCTGGCCCTGGTCAGCCCGGCGATGACGGTCACGAACCTGGGCATGGGCCGGGACAAGGTGCTTCTGCGCGGCCTGTCCGACGGCCCGCTCACCGGTCTGACCCAGTCGCTCGTCGGCGCCTATCTGGACGACGCGCGGCTGACCTTCAACGCGCCCGATCCCGACCTGCGTCTGGTCGACATGGAACGGGTCGAGGTTCTGCGCGGCCCACAGGGCGCGCTCTATGGAGCCGGTTCGCTGGGCGGCGTGCTGCATCTCGTCTCGACGCCGCCGGATCGCAGCCGAGTCTCGGGCCGACTCGCCGCATCGGTCGGCTTCACGGCCGGCGGGGCGCCTTCGGAGTCCGCCGACGGCGTGTTCAACCTGCCCCTGCTGTCCGGACGGGGGGCGGTCCGACTTGTGGCCTATCACGAGACCGACGGCGGCTACATTCGCGACAACCGGCTGAACATCAACCACGCCAACGTCTCGCGCCGCGACGGCGGGCGCCTGTCGGCGGTGCTTGACCTCGGCCGCAACTGGACCCTGTCGGCCGGCGGCGTCCTGCAAGACATCCGCAACGCCGACACCCAATATGCGGTGATGGGCGCCGGGCCCTGCGCGCGCAACAATTTGCTGCAGGAGCCGCACGACAACGACTTCAACGAGTATCATATCGGCCTGAACGGCGACCTCGGCTGGGCCGCCGCGCGCGCGTCGGTCGCCTATATCGGCCACGACATCTACAGCCGCTACGACGCCTCCCAGGCCCCACCGGTGCGTATCCCCGCCGGGCCCGCCGCGTTCGACGAGCAGGACCACATCGAAAGCGTCGTCACCGAGGAGACGCTGGCGTCTGATCCCGGCGCCCGCGTCCAGTGGCTGTCGGGGCTGTTCTACGCCCACACCCGCCAGGCCAGTCATCTCACGCTCACCGCGGAGAGCCCAAAGCCCACGGTTCGCTATGCGGAGGTGCGCCACGACGAACTTGATGAGGGCGCACTCTACGGGCAGCTGTCCGTACCCATCTACGCTGGGCTGAGCGTGGCCGCGGGCGGCCGATTCTTCCTGTCGCGGGATCAGGTCACCAGCATGAACACCGACGTGATCGGCCGTCCGTCGCCACCCTACGCCGGCCACGTCAGCCAGACCGGCTTCGCGCCCAAGCTGGTCATCTCCGAGCGCGTCGGACCGGGCGTGCTGCTCTACGTGCAGGCCGACGAAGGCTACCGGGGCCCCGGCGTCAACACCGCCGCCGCCCCAACCGAGCGACTCGGCCCGCCCGGCGGCGCAGAGCCCCTCCGTCTGTTCAAGGGGGACGAACTGTGGAGCCTCGAGGCCGGAGCCAAGGTGACCGCCCTCGATGGGCGGCTGAGACTGAGCCTCGCCGGCTTCGAAGCCCATTGGAAGGGAATCCAGAGCGACCAGCTGCTGCCTTCCGGTCTTCCGTATACGGCCAACGTCGGCGATGGTCGCAATCTGGGCCTGGAGATGGAGGCCGCGTTCCGCACCGGGGCCCTGGAGCTTCGCGCGGAAATGCTGCTCAACGAGCCCGAACTGGGTCGGGCCAACGCCGCCTACCCTGTGCTGGCCGAGACCGGCCTGGGTGTCATTCCCGACAAGTCCTTCGGCCTGTGCGCCCACTACGTCTGGCCACTTGGCGGGCGCCGATCGGTCCAGCTCGACGGCCACTGGTCCTATGTCGGTGTCTCGCACCTGATGCTGAACGTCGCCGCCCTGCCCCACATGGGCGATTATTCCACCGGCCGCCTCGCCGCGAGCCTGGTCGACGACCACTGGCGCTGGACGCTGTCGGTGGACAACCCCGCCGGCGAACAGGGCAACACCTTCGCCTACGGCAACCCCTTCACGATCCGATTCACGCAGCAGGCGACGCCCCTGCGGCCGCGCACCGTCACTCTATCGGTCGAGGCCTCCTTCTGATTTCACGGCCTCGGGCGGCAACCTTTTGCCGTCGGGCGACTTACCGGAGGGCCATAGAAGCGGCGAACCCCTCCCTGAAGGATCCACCCGACATGACTTCCGACACCCTGCGCAAGGTCCTGCTCACCGGCCTCGCGGTCGCCGCCCTGTCCATGACAGCCTGCCAGAAGCCCGTGGACAAGGCCGCCAGCGACGCCGCAGCAGCCTCCAAGGACGCGTCGGCCGCCTCCGCGGACGCCACCAACGCCGCCGTGGCCGCTGACGCCGCCGCCACACCCCCGTCCTCGGCCGACGCCTCGGCCAAGAGCGCGGCAGCCTCGGCCACGGACGCCGCCAAATCCTCCGAGGACGCCACCAAGGCCGCCGCTGACGCTCACAAGAACTGATGGCGTCAGGGAGCCGGGCGGGCGCCCGGCTCCCGTTCCCCCTGGGCTGACCCTAGCGTTTGGCGCCGAGTCCCGGCCCCCCTGTGCCGGCGAACTCCGGGGGAGCGTCATGACCCAGCAGGATCTTCCCAAGATCGGTGAACAGGGGGTGAGCCACCCAGCGGTGCGTGGCGGCGCCGTGAGCGTCGCGCAATTTCCGCTCCAGCGGACTGGCCATCTGCATGCCGCTCGTCCCGGCGGTGTTGTGCAGGACATCCACCACTTCCATGCAGGCATTGGCGCCATAGGTGCAGGCGAGGCGGGCGTTCTGGGTCGTGTGCGCCGAGGGCGCCTCGGCCCCCGCGCGCAGTTCGTCCTCGACGGCGTTCATCGCCTCCATGACATAGGCCCGGGCGGCGCGGTATTTCGCCTCCATCTCGCCCATGCGGTGCTGGGCGATCGGCCGTTCGGTGAGCTTCGAGGCCGAGAGGAAGGGAATCTTGTTGTTGGCCAGATCGACGAACGCCTCCAGGGCGCCGCGGGCGACGCCAAGGGCGATGGCCACCTTGTTGTAGGACAGCCGCAGCGGAATGGGGATGCGGAACACCGGGTTGTCGTGTAGCGCCGGCAGGGCCACAAGCTGCACCTCAGCGAACTTCGCCGGCACCACGCCGCCCGAGGCGCGCACATTGTGGCTTCCCGAACCGCGCAGGCCGGCCATGTCCCAGGTGTCGAGGATCTCGTACTGCGATTTGTGCAGGAACCACATCCGGGCGGCGAGGGGATTGGCGGTGTGCTCCTGACCCTCCTCGACGATCGGCGCGCCCATGAAGCACCACTCGGAGTTGTGGCAGCCGCTGATGAAGGTGGTCTCACCCCACACCTTCACGCTGCCGTCCTTCTGGACGATGGCGTGCGAGGGCGTCGAGCCTGGTCCGCCGCCGCCGCACATGACCACGCGCGGGTTGTCCAGAAACACCTCCTGGGCAAGGTCTCTGGCCATGCCGCCGGCGGCCATGGCGTTGATTTCCGACCCCAGCATGACATTCCAGCCCACCGAAGCGTCGATCGCCGAGATCGCCTCGAGGATGGCGACCGTCTCGACCGCGCTGGCGTCCTCCCCGCCCAGCGCGGTAGGCATGGCGAAGCGGAACAGTCCCTCGTCGATCAGGGCCTCGACGGTGTCCGCAGGCAGCCTGCGGAGCTTCTGGGCCTCATCGCCGCCCTTGGCGATCACCTCACGCAGACGTTCGATCCGCTCGAGCGGCGTCCCCACCAGGGGTTTCACCGCGCTAGATCCGCCGATTCCACCGTCAGCCATGGCCGTCTCCTCCAATTTCGGCACACGTTACATAACTGAGGCGCCCGGGGCCAAGGGAAAAGCATAGGGGGAATTACTTAGGGCGACGGACCGTCGCATGTGATGTTGCGATCAGGCCTTGGCGCGGGAGCCGGTTCGGTCTTGTCTGTCGAAAACGCTTAGGAGGACACGTCATGACCGCCCCCCGCATCAATCCGGACGGCCCCCTGAAGGGGCGGGTCGCCCTGGTCACCGGCGCCAGCCGGGGGATCGGCGAGGCCATCGCCGTTCGCCTGGCCATGGAGGGTGCGCGAATTGCCGTATCGGCCCGCACCGCCGAGGCTGGCGAGAGCCGGCTGCCGGGAACCCTGAACGAAACCATCGCCCGCATCCGCGCCGCCGGCGGCGAGGCTGTGCTTATCAAAGCCGATCTGGCCCAGGCCGCGGAGCGCGAACGACTCATCGAGGAGACCACTCGCGCCCTCGGCGAGGTGGACATCCTGGTGAACAATGCCGCGATCACC
>CAIXWN010000095.1 GCA_903923135.1 uncultured Caulobacteraceae bacterium
ATCATCTCGACCGAAGTTCGGCAGTTTTTGGCGATCTGATAGATGTCCGCGCCTTCCATCAGACGCATGCAGATGTAGGTGTGGCGCAGGCTGTAGGCCGTGCGGCGCGCGCCTTCGCGGTCGAACTTGAGCCCTTCCTCGTTGACCACGGCGTTGAAGAGTTCCCGCTGCGTCGTGGGAAAGAGGCGGTCAACGGGCTTGGGGGCGTTGCGCTCGACCAGCCGCTCGAAGGGCCGCACTGCGCCGCGAGTGCTCTTGCAGTAGCCCACGCCGCGCTTGCCGCGCACCTGGATTTCGAGGATGCGCTCGTCCTTGTTGCCCTCATCGACGATCGAAACGTCGCGGTACTCCAGCCGCGCGGCCTCGTCCGGTCGCAGGCCGGTGTTCGCCATGAACAGAACGTAGTCGTGGAATTGCTCGCAGGCCCATTGCCACCGCTTTCCGGCTGCGTCCTGAGCACGCTGACGGGTCGCTGTGTAGAGCTGCCGGTACTCGTCCGGCGAAAACCAGGCCCGATGTGAAATCTTCCCGGATGTCTTGTACGGGGTAGAGAGGTCGGGGAGGTGCTTTAGCCAGCCGTGGCGCACAGCCGTTTTCAGCACCTGCCGCAGGGCGACGATCTCCTGGTGCATCGTGCTTCGAGCCGGCGGCGCGCCCGTTCGCGAGGTCAGGCGACGATGCACCCGGTACTCTTGGACTTGGCCGGGGGTGATGTCTGAAAGCGCCATCTTCCCGAAGAATGGGACTAGGTGGACGCGCAGTCGATCCTTTTGGCCCTGCACATATTGGGCGCTCCGTTGGCCCTCCGTGATGATCTCGTATTCGCGCTCGAACTGAACGGACGCCTCTTTGAAGGTTTTCTCGTTCTTGAGTTCGCCGCTGCGCACCTTCCCGTGCAGCCCGAGATACCAATCATGCGCGAAGTCCTTGGCCTGCGCCAAGCTGGCGGTCTTCGTACTCACACGATGGTTCTTGCCGGCCAGATAGGTTGAGCACTGCCACAGGCCGCTGTTCGCACGTCGATAGACATGCAGCTTGCCCCCCATCAGGGGATGGTCAACCGAACCTTCGGACATGGCGATCAGCTCCCTTGGGAACGATCGCACTGTGTAAGGAATGTGTAAGCGGTGTTCAAGCCGAAACTGAACACCAATCATTTGATTCAACTTGGGAAATATAAGACGAAGCTAGTCTTTAACGCGATTTTGAGTCCGGCGCGTCTACCAATTCCACCACGCCCGCGGGGGAACATTCAGGGGGCTGTCGCCACCGCCGGCTTATAGAACGGCCGGCGCCCTCCCGCCAACCTCTTCGGATCACGCCTGCGGTCGCGCGCCGGGCGACTGGCCGGATTCTAAGGCGAAGAGCGGACGATCACGGCGCTTGCCGTCTCGCCCGCCTCACGCCGCGACTCGCCACCGAAGACGGCGACCTCGCAGAGGATGTCGCCGTCCTTGTCAGACCGCCAGATGTAGGATGTCTCGACGGTCACGTTGCGCCCGGCCGGGGAAATGCCGTCGAAGCTGTCGCCCCAGGGAATGATCGGCGAGAGGGCCCGCCAGGACAGGCTGAGCGCCCGCGCCAGTTCGTCCTCCGCCATGGCCTTCAGATCGGGGTCGGGCGCGCGCGTCAAAGTCGGAATCCGCCTGTCACGGCCGAGGGGTTTGACGGGATGCCCGGCCGGTGTGGCCAGCATGTCAGGCGCGACGCCTTTGCGGAAGGCGCCCCGCTTCTGCTAGCAGGGCGCGCCGGTCGGTTGTGGATGCGACACGGCGACTGGAACCCCGACCCGATGTTGCAGCGGCTGTATATCTGGATGATGCGCCTGGCGGCCTCGCGGCATGCAGGGTTCGCGCTGTTCGCCATCGCCTTCGCCGAAAGCTCGTTCTTCCCGATCCCCCCGACACCATGCTGGCGCCCATGGTGCTGGCCCGGCCGGAAACCGCCTGGCGCAACGCCGCGATCTGCACGGCCGGATCGGTGATCGGCGGGATGCTCGGCTACACGATCGGCTTCAGCCTGGAACCGGTGGCGCACTGGATCCTGACGCTCACCGGCCACCCCAACGCGGAGGTTCCCATCCAGGCGGCGTTCGCCAAATACGGCGTGACGGTGATCCTGCTCGGCCTGGTGCCGGTGGTGCCCTACAAGCTGATCACCATCACCACGGGCCTGGCCCACTTCAGTCTGTGGCAGTTCGTTTTGGCCTCGTGCCTCACCCGCAGCACCCGGTTCTTCGGCGTCACCGCCCTGGTCAAACGCTTCGGCCCCGGCCTTCTGCCGGTGATCGAGCGGCGACTTGCCCTGGTGGCTGGCGGCCTGGCGCTGGCGATTGTCGCGGCGCTGATCGTCCTCAAGCTGACGTCGCACCATTGACCGGAGCCGCCCCCTTACGTCGCCGAACGTTTTCGCCCATATCGGAACTTGTGAACCCCGTCCTGCGACACTGGCCCTGGGTGGCCCTGGCGAGCTGCCTGGCGGTGCTGGGCGCCGCCCACGCTTTCGAGACCTTCGGCCATCTGGCCCCCTGCGAGCTGTGCCTGAAGGCGCGCGCCATCTACTGGGCGGCCGCGGCGACCGCCGCTGTCGGCGGGCTTCTCGGCTTGACGCCACTTAAGCCGGCGCGCTGGGCGAACGTCCTGCTGGCGATGGTGTTCCTGGCCGGCGTGGGCCTTGGCGTGTATCACGCCGGCGTGGAATGGAAGTTCTGGGCCGGCCCGGCCAGTTGCACCGGCGGCCATGTTCAGGTGAGCACCGCCGACCTCACCCGCCTGCTGAACGGCGGCCCTATCGCCGTGCCGGCCTGCGACAAGGCCGCCTGGAGGTTCCTCGGACTGTCCATGGCCGGATGGAATGTCCCGATCTCGCTGACGCTCGCGGCGCTTTCCGCCCTGGCGTTCAGCGTCTCACGACCGGAGGCCCGCCGCCCATGACCGACCGTCCCGTCCCCGCACGACCCGGACCGGCTGGCCAGGCGGCCAGACTGGCCCAGATGCTCCGCGTGGATCACGCCGGCGAACTGGCCGCCGTGCATATATACCGCGGCCAGCGCGCGGTCCTCGGCGCGGCGCCCGGACGCGAAGCAATCGCCGAACAGCTGGAACGCATGGAGGGCCACGAAGCTCGCCATCTGGCCCGCTTCGACGCCCTGCTGGGCGAGACACGCACCCGACCGACCCTGCTTGCGCCGCTGTGGCGGGCCACGGCCTTCGCCCTGGGGGCCGGAACGGCCCTGATGGGGGAAAAGGCCGCCCACGCCTGCACCGACGCGGTGGAGAGCGTAATCGAGGTCCACTACGCCGACCAGATCGCCGAACTGGAGGGCCAGGATCCCGCGCTGGCGGCGGAGCTGAGCGGTTTCCGCGACGACGAGTTGGCGCACAAACAGGAAGCCGTCGCCTCGGGCGCCCGAGAAGCGCCCGGCGCCGCGGTGCTGTCGGCGGTGATCCAGGCGGGCTGCCGGCTGGCGATCAAGGTCACGGAACGGATCTGATGGATATCGGGGCGCTGCGTCGCGGGGCGGAGAGCCCCGTGCAGGCGACGCGCGCAGATCTGGCGGGGGTGGCCGATGACCTCGCCGACGCCTTTTGCGACGACGTGCTGTTCGACTGGTTCCTTCGCGCCGACGCCCGAAGGGACCAGGCCCGCCTGCGCTTCTTCAACTTCGTGATCGCCCGTATGACCTTCGGCGCCGGTCGCATCGACCGGCCGGCGACAGGCGGCGCCGCGGCGGTGTGGATGCCGTTCGAAGCGCTGGTTCCGACCCCTCTGCTGACCGAGCTTCGAGCCCTGCCCGTCCTGCTGCACGCAACCGGACTGGGACGGTTCTCACGCCTGACGGCGGTGCGCGAGGCCATGGACCGCCATCATCCGATGGACCGCCCGCACGCCTATCTGATGTTCCTGGGCGTCCGCCAGAGCGCGCAGGGCCATGGCGTCGGCTCACGGCTGCTGAAGGTCGGCTGCGACCGCCTCGACGCCGCCGGTACGCCCGCCTATCTGGAGACCCAGACCGAGCGGAACATCGCCCTCTACGAACGCTTCGGCTTCACGGTGACCTCCGAGAACCGCCCCCGCGCCGACGCCCCACGGCTTTGGAGCCTGTGGCGCGAGCCGCAGGCCTAGTCAGTCCCCGAAGCCGCCGCCTCCCGCGCCACCTTCGGCTCCTTGTCCCGGCTCTTCTTCGATCGGAGGCCGATGCCGGCCATGCCGCCCGAGCTGAGCAGTCCGACGTCGGCGAGAAGCATGGGAATGGCCCACTTGTTGGGCGCAGCAATGTAGCGCGGCATCCAGAGGGGGTCGTACTTGTCCTTGAAGCGGTGGACGCCGCGGAAATTGTAGATCTCCTCCCCCCGTTCGAACAGCAGACGCCCCACCCGCGACATGATCGGCGCCAGGGGGCGATCCTCCAGGCCCGCCAGGGGAGCCATGCCGAACTCGAAGGCGACATAACCCTGCTCGCGGCCCCAATGCAGAAGTTCGACGAACAGATAGTCCATGACGTCTTTGGGGGCGTCGTCGGCGTAGCGCATCAGGTCGATGGAGAACGAGGTGCGGGCGGCCGTGGTCCACAGGGTGGCGAAAGCCAGAACCTGGGCGCCCACCCGCACCACGGCGAAGGGGAACTGCCAGATGTAGGGCTCCTCGAAGCCCCCCATGGAGAAGCTCTTCTCGCCGCCGGCGTGGTGGCCGAGCCACTCGTCGGACACATGACGCAGTTCGGCGGCCAGGCAGTGGGCGGCGCCCACGGGTATGACCTCGAAGACGGCGCCCTCCTCGCCGGTCTTGCGCCAACTGCGCCGCAGGTTTCCTTTTCGACGACCCTCAAGGGAGAAGCTGTCGAGCGGCACGGCGGCCGATTCCCCGACCTTCTGGATCGAGAAGCCCAGTTCGACGAGGTCCGGCAGATCCTCCGGTCCGACTCCGTAGATGCCGGCGCGGGCGGCGTTGACGTCGGCAAGTTCGCGGAACCGCCAGAGCAGGTCGAGACGCTCGTCCCGCCGCCCGACGGGTGAACCCAGGGCGATCCAGGAGCGGCCGCGCACCCCGAACATCAGAAAGCTCTCGCCGGAGGGTGAGAACAGGAAACGCTTGTCGCCGCGCAGCGCCAGGTTGGCCCAGGGTTCGGCGCATTCGGCCTTGGCCAGAATGTCCCGGACGCGGGTGTATTCCGGGTCGGCCTCGCCGATGACCCGGGGCTTGGCCGGGGTGACTAGCAGGCGCCAGACGCCGATGGCCAGCAACAGGACCGCTGCGCCGGCGGACGAGCGAAGCGCGCGCTCCGCGTCCTGGTCGGCCATGATCTTCAGGACCGAGACATTGGCATAATCGAGATGCTGGAACGACCACCAGCCGGCAAGGCCCGCGCCACCCACGGCCGCGACGGCGGAGAGCAGCCAGCCCGGCGTGATCTCAAGGCGCGACAGGCGCGCCTTGCGGTGGAAGGCCTCGCGGCAGGGCGCCATCAACACCAGCAGCACCAGCAGGGCGACGGACTCTTCCCAGTTGAATCCCTTGAAGAGGGCCAGGGCGGCTGCGGCGATGAGGATGAAGCCGGCGGCGGCCCAGGCCGCGTCCAGACGGCGCGAAAGGCCGAACGCCAGGACGATCAGCACCACCCCCAGGATGCTTGAGAGAAAATGGCTGATCTCGATCAGGATGATCGGCGTGTGTTCGGCCAGCCACATGAAGCGGGCCGGATCGGAGGGTGTCGCGCCCGAGGTGAGCAGCATCACGCCGGCGGCGGCGGTCAGCAGGGCCAGCAGGCCGGGCGCCCCGGCCAGCACGGCGGGACGCAGATCGCGTAGCCAGCCCATTCGGCTCCCTGATGGCGGCGGCCGGGCAGCGTCCGGCGATGGGCGTTATAGCGGCTTTCCCGCCGACGGACCAACAGCGACCATGCGGCTTGACTTCACAAAGTTGCAGCCTTGCAATCCACGGCCCATGCCCCTTGCGACCTTGGGCGGCGGCGCTATTAGTGACCGGCAATCACTCAAACGGAGGACGCCATGGCCGATTTCGGCGGAACAGACCTCGACAGCTTCCGCGCCGAGGTCAAGGCGTGGCTGGCCGAGAACTATCCGGCCGAACTGAGGGCGTCGAAGACCGCCAGTGACCCGGAGGCCCAGTGGGGCGGCCGGGCGTTCGCCGGCAGCCAGGATCCGCAGATCGTCTGGATGCGACGCGTGGCGGCCCGCGGCTGGACCGCTCCGACCTGGCCGACCGAATTCGGCGGCGGCGGACTGACCGCAGAACAGGCCCGCGTGCTGGATTCCGAACTGTCCGCTGGCAGGTACCGCTCTCCCCTCGCCTCCTTCGGCCTGTGGATGCTGGGCCCGGTGCTGCTGGAGTACGCCAGCGAGGCGCAGAAGAGGGAACACCTGCCGAAGATCATCGCTGGCGACGTCCGCTGGTGCCAGGGCTATTCCGAGCCGGGCGCCGGCTCGGACTTGGCCAGCCTGGCGACCCGCTGCGAGGACGGCGGCGACCACTGGCTGATCAACGGCCAGAAAATCTGGACCTCCTACGCCAACAAGGCCGACTGGTGCTTCTGTCTGGTGCGCACCGACACCAGCAAGAAGCACGAGGGGGTCAGCTTTGTGCTGATCGATATGCGCACGCCGGGCGTGGAGACCCGCCCGATCAAACTGATCAGCGGCGAGTCGCCGTTCTGCGAGACCTTCTTCACCGACGTGAAGATCCCCAAGGACAATCTGGTCGGCCGAATCAACGGCGGCTGGGAGATCGCCAAACGCCTGCTGCAGTACGAACGGCAGAACATCTCCGGGGGCTTCGCCTCCGGCGAGGGCGGCGCCGGCGGCGCGGCGGGCGACCTGGCGGAGATTGCCAAGAGCTATGTGGGCGTCGACGAGACCGGCGCCTTGGCCGATCCCGACCTGCGCACCCGCATCACCCAGAACCGCATCGACCTGAAGGCGTTCTATCTCACCCTGTCGCGGGTGGCGGCGGAGTCGCGCGCCAGCAACGGCCCCAGCGCCGCCACCTCGATCATCAAGTACGCCGCCGCCACCCTGGCGCAGCAGCGCTCGGAGTTGATGGTCGAGACTCTGGGGCACCAGGGCCTGGGTTGGGAGGGCGACGACTTCACCACCTTCGAGAAAATGGTCACGCGCGGCTGGCTGCGCTCGAAGGGCAACTCGATCGAGGGAGGCACCTCCGAGATCAACGTCAATGTGGTGTCCAAGCGCGTCCTGGGACTGCCCGACCCCAAGTAAGAGCCCGTAAGGGCCGGCTTGATTCATCAGAGGAAACGCCATGTCGAACACGGTCGATGCGCTGGAGGCCTTTCGCGCCGAGGCACGCGCCTGGCTTGAGGAGAACGTCCCCGCCTCGCTGCGCGGCGATCCGAATCTTGTCCTGGACGCGTTCATGGCGGGGGAGAAGCCCACCGGCGATCTGGACCTCTGGCGCCGGCGGATGGGCGAAAAGGGCTGGGGCGCGCCCACCTGGCCGAAGGCCTACGGCGCCGGCGGGCTCAGCCCGGCCCAGGCCCGCGTGCTGGCCCAGGAACTCGCCGCCATCGGCACCGCCAATCCGATCATCGGCATGGGCACCAGCATGTTCGGCCCGACCCTGCTGGAATACGGAACCGAAGAGCAGAAACAGCGTCATATCCCCTCCATCGTACGCGGCGAGCTGCGCTGGTGTCAGGGCTATTCCGAACCTGGAGCCGGCTCGGACCTGGCCGCCCTGCAGACCAAGCTGGAGGACGCCGGCGATCACTGGGTGGTCAATGGCCAGAAGATCTGGACGTCCGGCGCCCAGTGGGCCGACTGGTGCTTCTGTCTGGTGCGCACCGACACCTCGAAGAAGCACGAGGGCATCTCCTTCGTGATGATCAACATGCGCCAGAACGGCGTGGAGACACGACCGATCAAGCTGATCGCCGGCAATTCGCCGTTCTGCGAAACCTTCTTCACCAACGCCCGGGTGGAAAAGAACGACATGCTGGGGCCGCTGAACGGCGGCTGGACCATCGGCAAGCGGCTGCTGCAACATGAACGCTCCGGCCAGGGCGGCGGACGGGTGCTGGGCGGGGCCGCCAATCTCCCCGACCTGCTGGAGACCTACTGGACCCATGCGGAGGGCAAGGTCGATATCCGCACGCGGGTGGTGACCAACCTGGTGGACGCCAAGGCCCACGCCCTGACCCTGCAACGGGCGGCGAGCGAGGCGCGCGGCAATCAGAATCCCAGCGCCGCCACCTCGATCATGAAGAACTCCGGCACCCGTATCGGCCAGGAGAAGGCCGAACTGACCCTGGAACTGATGGGCGTGCAGGGGCTTGGCTGGGACGGCGATGCGTTCACCGCCGACGAGCGCGCGGCGGTGCGAAACTGGCTTTCCGGCAAGGCGACAACGATCTACGGCGGCTCGTTCGAGATCCAGAACAACATCATTTCCAAGCGGATCCTGGGCCTGCCCGACCCGACCAAATCTGCGTGACCACAGCAACCGCAATGAGGATGAATGCCCATGGCTGATTTCGGCGGCGACGATCTGGAGGCCTTCCGCGCCGAGGCGCGCGAGTGGCTTACGGCCAACTTCCCGGCCTCCCTGAAGGGCAAGGGTGGGATCATGTACGCCGAGGGCGCGACGCCCGGCGGCGGCGACTTCAAGGCCTGGACACGGGCGATGGGCGAGAAAGGCTGGGGTGTGCCGACCTGGCCCAAGGCCTACGGCGGCGGCGGGCTTTCCACCGCCCAGGCCCGCGCCCTGCAGCAGGAAATGAACGCCATCGGGGCGTGGAATCCCATCGGCGGCATGGGCGTGATGATGTTCGGTCCAACCCTGCTGGAGTACGGCAACGAGACCCAGAAGCAGCGCCACATCCCGCCGATTGTCCGCGCCGACCTGCGCTGGTGCCAGGGCTTCTCTGAACCTGGCGCAGGCTCGGATCTCGCCTCCCTTCAGACCAAGTGCGAGGACAAGGGCGACCATTGGCTGGTCAACGGCCAGAAGATCTGGACATCCGGCGCCCAATGGGCGGACTGGTGCTTCTGTCTGGTGCGCACGGACACCTCGAAGAAGCACGAGGGCATAAGCTTCCTGTTGATCGACATGAAGACACCGGGCGTCGAGACGCGTCCGATCCGGCTGATCAGCGGCAATTCGCCGTTCTGCGAAACCTTCTTCACCGACGTGAAGGTCCCCAAGGAAAACCTCGTCGGCCCGCTGGGCGGCGGCTGGACCATCGCCAAACGCCTGCTGCAGCATGAACGCGGCGGACTTGCCGGCGGCGCCGCCGCGGGACGGGGCAATCTGTTCACGGGGCCGGTCAGCGACCTGGCCAAAGCCTATGTGGGGGTGGACGAGGCCGGACGGATCGATGATCCGGACCTGCGGTCGCGCATCACCCAGCACGAGATCGACGCCCGCGCCTTCCAGCTGACCGCCCTGCGATCAATGGCCGAGGCGAAGTCGAACTCCGGCCCCAGCACCGCCACCTCGATCATGAAGAATGCCGGCACCAAGGTGGCGCAGGACCGCCACGAGTTGACCCTGGAGATTCTGGGCAGCCAGGGTCTGGGTTGGGAGGGCGGCGAGTTCAAGTCGGAAGAGCTGGCCGCCGTGCGCAACTGGCTGGGCGGCAAGGCCTAC
>CAIXWN010000096.1 GCA_903923135.1 uncultured Caulobacteraceae bacterium
CAGCACCAGCGCCGCCGCCGGATCGGCCTCCGGGCCGTCGACGGCGGCGAGCGTCGCGGCCGCCTCCCCGGCCCGGTTGAGCCGTTCCAGCAGGGCCGCCTTCTGGATGACGATATCGGCCTGTCCCGGCGCGAGGCGCGCGGCCTGGTCATACAGGGTCAGGGCTTCCTCCGCCCGTCCGGCCTGCTCGCGCACCGCGCCCAGATTGCCCAGGGCCTCGGGGGCGTCGGGGGTGATCTTCAGGACGGCCAGCAGCAGGCCCTCGGCCGCTTCCGACTCGCCCTGCTGGATCAGCACAGCCGCAAGACCGGCCATCGCCTCGGCGTAGGCCGGGCGCAGCGCCATCGCCCGCCGGAACGCCGCCGCCGCGTCGGCCAGCCGGCCGCGCTGATGCAGGGCGGCGCCGAGAAGATAGTGGGCGTCGGGAAAGCCTGGCTCCAGACGCAGCGTCGCTCCGTAGCCGCGCACGGCGCCGTCCAGATCGCCCTTCTGGTGCAGCGCCAGGGCCAGGGCGTGATGGGCCGGGAAGGCCTTGGGGGCCAGGCTCGTCGCCCGCCGCGCCGCCGTCTCCGCGGCCGCCAGATGACCGAGCCGCCGTTCGGCGATCGACAGGCGAACCAGGCTTTCGGCGTCCGTCGGCGCGGCGGCGCAGGCCCGGGCGTAGAGATCGCGCGCCTCGGCCAGGCGACCCGTGGCCATCCGGCGGTCGGCCTCGGCTTTCAGGGCGGCGATCGGCGGAGCGGGTGGGGTCATCGGTTCGCGGACCTGTGGCGGCGATATCGGGGGCGGATACGGGTTCCACCGTCCGCAAGCTTAGGCCGCCCGGCCTTGACCTCGCCATCAAAACCCTATCGATAGCGGCCTTCATTTCGCCCGCCCTCCCGCGGGCTTCGACGCTCGACCTCTCGGAGAACATCTCATGCGCGTCTATTATGACAACGACGCCGATCTTGACCGTCTGCTGGACAAGAAGATCGCCATCGTCGGCTACGGCTCCCAGGGGCACGCCCACGCCCTCAACCTGCGGGACTCCGGCGTAAAGAACGTCGCGGTGGCCCTGCGGGCCGGCTCGCCCACCGCCCGCAAGGCCGAGGCCGAGGGCCTCAAGGTGATGACCGTGGCCGAGGCGGCCGCCTGGGCCGACGCCATCATGATCCTCGCCCCGGACGAGTTGCAGCGCGGCATCTGGGAAAAGGACATCGCCCCCAATATCCGCGACGGCGCGGCCCTGCTGTTCGCCCACGGCCTGAACGTCCACTTCAGGCTGATCGAGGCTCCCAAGACCATCGATGTGCTGATGGTCGCCCCCAAGGGTCCCGGCCACACGGTGCGCGGCGAGTATCTCAAGGGCGGCGGCGTGCCCTGCCTGATCGCCGTCGACCAGGACGCCACCGGCGCCGCCATGGACCTGGGCCTGGCCTACGCCTCGGCCATCGGCGGCGGCCGCTCGGGCATCATCGAGACCAACTTCCGCGAGGAATGCGAGACCGACCTGTTCGGCGAGCAGGCGGTGCTGTGCGGCGGTCTGGTCGAGCTGATCCGCGCCGGCTTCGAGACCCTGGTGGAAGCCGGCTACGCGCCGGAAATGGCCTATTTCGAGTGCCTGCACGAGGTGAAGCTGATCGTCGACCTGATCTATGAGGGCGGCATCGCCAACATGAACTACTCGATCTCCAACACCGCCGAGTACGGCGAATATGTCAGCGGTCCGCGCGTCGTCACCGCCGACACCAAGGCCGAGATGAAGCGCATCCTCGAGGACATCCAGTCGGGCCGTTTCGTGCGCGACTTCATGCTCGAGAACCAGGCCGGTCAGCCCAGCTTCAAGGCCACCCGTCGCCGCGCCGGCGAGCACCAGATCGAGGAGGTCGGAGCCCGCCTGCGCGCCATGATGCCCTGGATCGCCAAGAACAAGCTGGTCGATACGGCCCGCAACTAGCCGCAAACAGGGGAGGCCCGGGTCTCTCCGCGAGGGGAGACGCATGGCCGACCGATCGCCGCCTTCCGAACCGTCAGGCGCCGATGCCGCCGAGGCGGCGAAGCTGCGCCTGCGCGCGGACCTGCGCCTGGCCATGCGGGCGCGCGACGCGCTTGAAACCGCCGTCCTGCGCGCGGTGATCGCCGCCCTGGACAACGCCCAGGCCGTGCCGGCGGGCGACGCCCACCAGACCTATGTCGAGCGGCCCTTCGGCGACGCCTCCGCCGAGGTCCCGCGCCTCATCCTCGGGACGAAGGCGGTCGAGGCCCTGCTGGAGGCCGAGGCGGCGGACCGCCTCGAGGCCGCCGACCAGTGCGAACGGCTGGCCCGGCCGGAGCGGGCGACGCAGCTGCGCGCCGAGGCGGCCATCGTGGCGCGCTATCTGGCAGATCCAAAGGGTTAGGACTGTCCCCAGCCCAGGTCGGCCTCGCCGCGCAGGATGGCCTCGGCCCGGTCGCTGTGCTTGGCGCCGTCGCGATCGTGCAGGATCAGCGGCGGCAGCAGCCGCAGCGGCGCCTTGCCCGTCTTCACCGCCCGCACCAGCACCCGCTTGGCCGCCGCATCGGCGAAGGGATGGATGGGCAGGATCTGGAACGAACCGGCCTTGGGCGCCAGACCGGCGAGGATATCGGCCAGCCGGTCGGCGCGGTGGATCAGGGTGATCGCGCCGCCCTCGCGCACCGCCTTGACCAGAAAGCTTGTCCAGGCGGCCAGACCCGCCGCGGTGATCCAGGCCCCCCGTTTCGCCTCGGCCGGGCCGCGCAGGGCGCCGGCGTCATCGAAGAACGGCGGATTGGCCAGGACGGCGTCGAACGGCTTCAGGCCCAGGGCGGCGAACCCCGCGCCGACGTCGCCGGCGATCACCCGGGCCCGAGCCCCGAACCCGTTCAACGCGATGTTCTCCGCCGCCAGGGCCGCCGCCCCGGGGTCGCGCTCCAGGCCGGTGACGTCGGCGTCCGGCCGTCGCGCCGCGGCGGCCAGCATCACCGCCCCCGCGCCGCAGCCGGCGTCCAGCACCCGCTCGCCAGGGCGCGCGTCGCAGGCGGCGGCCAGCAGGGCCGCGTCCAGTCCGGCGCGGTATCCGGCGTCCGACTGGCGCAGTCTCACGCGTCCGCCGAGGAGGGTGTCGTCGCTGATCGTCAACTCTCACGCGCTATTGGCGGCCGTTTGCCTTGACCCTGGCCTATCGCGTCATCATTGTCCGCCGCAACAGCGCGGGCTATTTGGCGCTTGATTCAAAGGAGCGCGGGCTCTTGGACGCAGCCAAAGCCATGATCGCCCGCCCGACCGGCTCCGTCGAGCATCTCGCGGACCTGGCGGCGACGGATATGGCCGGAGTCGACGCCCTCATCGTCGACCGGATGCAAAGCCCCGTGAGCGTCATTCCGGCGCTGGCAGATCATATCATCGACGCCGGCGGCAAGCGCCTGCGGCCGCTGCTCACCGTGGTCGCCGCCCGGCTGGCCGGCGCGCGCGACGACGCCGGCCTCAAGCTGGCCGCCGCGGTAGAGTTCATCCACACCGCCACCCTGCTGCACGATGACGTGGTCGACGGCTCGGGCCTGCGCCGGGGCAAGGTCGCCGCGCACCTGATCTGGGGCGCCCCCTCCAGCGTCCTGGTCGGCGATTTCCTCTTCGCCCGCGCCTTCGAACTGATGGTCGAGACCGGCTCCATGCGGGCCATGCAGATCCTCGCCCGCGCCGCCCGGGTGATCGCCGAGGGCGAGGTGCTGCAGCTCAGCCGCACCCACGACATCAACCTCTCGCAGGACACCTATCTGGAGATCATCTCGGCCAAGACCGCCGAGCTGTTCGCCGCCGCCGCCGAGGCCGGCGCGGTGGCTGCCGGGGGGGGCGCCGCCCGCTGCGCCGCCCTGCGCGCCTACGGGCTCAATCTCGGTCTCGCCTTCCAGCTCAGCGACGACGCCCTCGACTACGGCGGCGCCACCGAGACCCTGGGCAAGAACGCCGGCGACGACTTCCGCGAGGGCAAGGTCACCCTGCCGCTGCTGGTGGCCATCGCCCGCACCGGGGCCCGGGAGCGTGAGTTCTGGGAGCGGGTGATCCGCCGCCAGGAACAGGCCGACGGCGACTTCCGCCGCGCCCGCGAGCTGATCATCGGCGTCGGCGCCCTGGACGCCACCCTGGACATGGCCGCCGACTACGCCGACGCCGCCAAGGCGGCCCTGGCCATCTTCCCGGCCAACGCCCTGCGCGAGGGCCTCGAGGCCCTCGCCGATTTCGCGGTCAGCCGGCGGGCCTGAGCCTCCGGGCGGTCGGGCCCGTCAGCTCGGCCCCAGCATCTGCTCCGGCCGCACCACCTCGTCGAACTCGGCGTCGGTGACATAGCCGCCGCCGACGGCCTCCTCGCGCAGGGTCGTGCCGTTCTTGTGGGCGGTCTTGGCGATCTTGGCGGCGTTGTCATAGCCGATCTTGGGCGCCAGGGCGGTGACCAGCATCAGCGAGCGGTCGAGGGCGGCCTTGATGTTGTCCTCGCGCGGTTCGATGCCGACCACGCAGTGCTCGGTGAAGCTCACCGCCGCATCGGCCAGCAGGCGCACCGACTGCAGGAAGTTGTAGGCCATCACCGGATTGAACACGTTCAGCTCGAAGTGCCCCGAGGCGCCGGCGAAGGTCATGGTGGCCTGATTGCCGAACACCTGGGCGCAGACCATGGTCAGGGCCTCGCACTGGGTGGGATTGACCTTGCCCGGCATGATCGAGCTGCCCGGCTCGTTCTCCGGCAGCGACAGCTCGCCCAGGCCCGACCGGGGCCCGCTGCCCAGGAAGCGGATGTCGTTGCCGATCTTGAACAGGCTGGCGGCCACGGTGTTGATCGCCCCGTGGGTGAACACCATGGCGTCGTGCGCCGCCAGGGCCTCGAACTTGTTGGGGGCGGTGACGAAGGGCAGGTGGGTGATGGCGGCGATCTTGGCGGCCACCAGCTCCGCAAAGCCCACCGGCGCATTGAGACCGGTGCCGACGGCGGTGCCGCCCTGGGCCAGCTCGTAGAGGCCGGACAG
>CAIXWN010000097.1 GCA_903923135.1 uncultured Caulobacteraceae bacterium
ATGATCCAGATCTTGGGCGTCGGACCGCTCCTCGAGGCGATCAGGGTCTAGCCATCTCGCTCAAGCCGAACCGCCAGAACGACCCACGCGTCCAGAGCGAACAACCACGCCGACACCGTCGCGCGTTTTTACACGGCCTCGGTCGCACCCGGAGACTACCCCCACGTCCGGCCGCGCCTCGCTTGCCCGGGTCGGCGTCGGGACGATAGGGTCTGCGCCTCGCCCGGCGCCACAAGAGGGATTCCGATGACCAGACGCCTGAAGATCGACTTCGTCTCCGATGTGTCCTGCCCGTGGTGCGTCATCGGTCTGGGCGGGCTGGAGGAGGCGCTGCGCCGCGTCGGCGACCTGGTCGAGGCCGACATCCGCTTCCGCCCCTTCGAACTCAACCCCGACATGCCGCCCGAGGGCCAGAACATCGCCGAACACATCGCCATGAAGTACGGCGCCACCCCACAACAGTCGGCGGGCAGCCGCGAGATGATCCGCTCGCGCGCCGCCGAGGTGGGCTTCGTCATCGCCATGGGGCCTGACAGCCGGATCTACAACACCTTCGACGCCCATCGTCTGCTGCACTGGGCGGCGATCGAGGGGCGGCAATACGCCCTCAAGCGCGCCCTCTTCGAGGCCTATTTCACCCATGGCCGCAACCCCGGCGACCCGCAGGTGCTGGCCGACGCCGCCGGCCAGGCGGGGCTCGATGTCGACGCGGCCCGCGAGGTCCTGGCCTCGGGCCGCTACGCCGAGGATGTCCGCGCCGACGAGCGGCGCTGGCGCGACGCCGACATCCATGCGGTGCCGGCGGTGATCATCGACGACCGCTACATGATCTCCGGCGGCCAGCCCGCCGAGGCGTTCGAGCGGGCCCTGCGCAAGATCGCGGCCATCGCCGCCTGACCCGTCAGGCGCCCGCCGGCGGTTGGCGGGGCGGGCGCCGTCGCCTACGCCCGCAGCGCCCGCACCGCCGCCCGCAGCATCATGACGGTCTCGAGCCCGGCGTCGCTGTCCTGGGGCTGGCGCAATGCGCTCTGGATCGCCACGACCACGCCCTCGCCGGGGTTTATGTAGATGATCTGGCCATAGGCGCCGTTCGCCGAAAAGACGCCCTCGTGAACCCCCGGCACGGGCGGCGTCGACCACCAGTGATAGCCGTACCCGCCGGGATCGCCAGGGTTCAGCCGGCCAAAACCCGTGGCCGCGCAGTCGGGCCGACTGGCCAGATCGCGCCAGCCAGGCGGCAGCACGCGCCGGCCGTTGAACGCCTCGCCGTCCTCCAGCATCAACAGGCCGAAGCGGCCGACGTCGCGCAGGCAGGCGCTGACGCCGAGCCCGCCGATCTCGAGGCCGCGCTCGGACTCCAGTTGCCAGTTGGCGTCCGCCTCCATGCCGGCCGGTCCCCAGACCCGGTCGGCGAAGACGTCGGCGAGCGGCCGGCCGAAGGCGGCGGCGACCACCGCGGCCAGGACGCAGCTCTCGCCGGTCGAATAGTTGAACACGGCGCCCTGCGGGTGGGCGCGCGGCAGTTTGCACATCAGGTCCAGGATGGAGCCCGGCCGCCGGCTCCACATTGCCCGGCCCAGGCGATAGACCTCCGAGCGGCCATCGGCGTCGTTGTCCTCCCGCCAGGCCACGCCCGAACACATGCGCAGGACATTGCGGATCGTGACCCCCTCATAGGCCGAGCCGCGCAGGCGCGGCGCATAGGCCTCGCAGGGATCGTCCAGGCTGCCGATCGCGCCCTCGTGCAGCGCGGCGCCCGCCAGCGTCGCGGTCATCGACTTGGCCGTCGAGAAGCTGGTCCACAGGCTCCGCGGACCGTTGCCCATGCCGTAGCGCTCCAGCGCCGTCTCGCCGTGTTTCAGGATCAGCAGCCCGGCCGTGCGGTGGCGCCTCATGAAATCGTCGATCCCGAGGCGGGCGCCGCCAAATTCATAGGCCACGTCCGAAAGCGGGCGGCCGTGCGGCGGCAGCGGCCGCACCGCGTCCCCGCGCCGGATGGCGCGCACCGGCCAGACCCGGTCCTGGTTGCGAAAGCTCGCCGCCTGGTTCTCGGGCGTCGTCGCGGTGACGATGGCCGGCGCGATCTCCTCATCTGTCGTCGGCCGATCCATGCAACCCTCCTCCTGCTGGCAGGGCGGCGTAACGGCCGCGCGCGGCGCCGGCAAAACAAGTTAAGTTGGCTTGAAGCGGCCCTCTCGCGCTGGCATGGTCATTTCCGGCGCAATCCCCGGATCACACCGCAGGCGGTCGCGAGGCGCCGCCCGGGGCCGGTCAGCGGACGTACAGTCTGGGCTATCCCTCCTTGTCGGAGAGAACCTGATCGATCACGCGGCGACCCGCCTGCGCCAGCCCATCCTGGCGCCCGCGATAGTAGGAGAGATTCAGAACGCCTTCGATCAGGGCCCAGGCGCGTCCCCTCGTCCAGGTCGCATCATCCACGGCGACGGCGGTTCTGAACGCGGCGCGCGACCCGCCCTTGAAGAGGCTCCAACCGGCGGCGAGATCGGTCGCCGGATCACCTACCCCGGCGAGGCCCCAGTCGAGGACGTCACTGAGGGCGCCGTTGCGGATCAGCAGGTTGGCGTCCTTCAGATCACCGTGGACCCAGACCGGCCGCTCCGCCCAGGCCCCGGCGGCCAGGCCGCGCTCCCACGCCGCGACGATCCCGGCGAGATCGGGGAGATCCGCCATGGAGGCGAACCGGCGGCGCATTTCCCGGTCGAACGCCAACAGGGGCGCGCCGCGCCAGTGGTTGTGCTCTCCGGCCACGGGGCCACCGGAGGCGTCCCGCCGATGCAGGGCCGTGATGAATCGGCCGAGGTCGCGCGCAAGGTCGCCGCCGCCCCTGGCGCCGATTGAGTCCAGCGGCGCCCCTTCGAGCCACTCCACCACGCTCCATGGGTAGGGATAGCCGTGCGCCGCGTCGCCCTTCGCCATCGGCCGGGGGACTTCCAGCGGCAAGCCAGGGGCCAGCCGGGGAAGCCACGCCTGCTCTTTTCCGATTGCCGCCGCAGCGCTGGCCCGTTTGGGCAGTCGAATGGCGAGGTGATCGCCCAACCGGTACATGTCGTTGTCGGTGCTCAGCGCATCGACGCGGGTCACCGGGAGCCTGGACCAGGCCTCGAATTGTCCAGCCACAAGCGCTGTCGCAAGCGCCACGTCTGTTCTCACCTCGTGCTCTCGGTCCATTTGGCCCTTAGACTTGCGCGACGGATGGGGGCATTCCGGAGGGGACCCGGTATTGTGGTGATCTCATGAGCTACGACCTGATGGTGTTTGCGCCCGGAGCGGCGCCCAAGGACCGCAAGGGGTTCATGGCGTGGTATTCGACGGTTGTCGAATGGGGTGAAGACCATGGCTACGATGACCCCAAGGTCTGCGCTCCGCCGCTGACGGCCTGGTTTCACGATATTCGAGCGGATTTCCCGCCGATGAACGGACCGTTCGCGCCGCCTGACGACGTCGACAGCCCCAGGCTCACTGACTACAGCCTGGGCCGCCAGGCGATCTACGCCGCGTTCGCCTGGTCGCAAATGCGCCCGGCGCGAAGGGCGATGTTTGATCTCGCGAAGAAACACCGTCTCGGCTTCTTCGACGCCAGCGCCGACGACGGTCATGTCTGGGCGCCGACGCTGTTCGGTTACCGTCTGGCGCACGGGTCTGGCGGCACGGCGGCAATGGCCAATCCCCTGGGGTGATGGCAACGCCCGCACGCAAGCCGCAGGTCCGCCCGGGGCCGCCTGGCATCTGATCGCCGGCGGCGAAGCGGCCCGTCCGGACTTGACACGGATCGACCGCCAGAAAACGGTCAGGCGACCGTGAGAACGACCGGCGACCCGGGAACACGCATGGCGCGAATTCGCCCCAGGGACCTGATCTTGTGCTGCGCCATAGGGCTCGGAGGGGCCATCTACGGCGTCAACAAGCTGGTGACGATCCTTGCGGGCACAGCGGCGCTCTGCGCCTTGATCGGCCCGGAATATCTCTGGCGGCGCCTCAGAGCTTCGAGGGCCGCGAAGGATGCCGCCCCTCCGGCGGCTCCCTGAGATCGGCAGGTCCCGCGAGCCGCCCCGCCAGCCACCGCAACGGGTCGCGCCCGGGATCTCAGGGCGGAATGTGGGCCCTCCGCACGGGGTTGAGCGGGGAGAACGGTCCGGAGGTTCAATCGCTGATCGACACACGCCTGATCGGAGCGCCCGCCGGCAGACCGCGCGTCTGCGCAAGCAACTGGGCGGCCAGCGCCCAGTAGACATCGAAGTCACAAAGCTCGAGGTTCGTGACGTTCTCGACGCCGCCCAGATAGAGCGGCAGCCTGTACCCGACGCACTGGTCATAGGCCGGCGAGGCGCCTCCGCCGCCGACCCAGTCCTGGTAGAACGAACAGGCCACCGCGGCGTCCGGGTTTTCCACCAGTTCGCGGGAATGAAACGACCCGTAGTCGGCCGGTATCTGCAGGATCTCGCCCGTTCCGGGCTCGAGGAGCAGAACCTGCGGCTCGCCGTCCCGTATGCGCCCGGTGTCGGTGGCGAACTGCCGTCCCAGCCAGTCGGCGCCGAAACAGGTGATCCGTGACGCCCATTGCGGGAACGCCGCCTTCGCAAGGGCCGTGAACGCCGGAACGTCGGCGGTCCGGTGCAGCCTGTAGGCGCCGGCGAGCGCGGGCGGGACGACGGCGTCCTGTCGAGCAATCTGTTGCCGACCGGATCCCAGCCCGAACCTGGCCTTCAGATGATTGAACATGAGGTCTCCAGAGGTGGGGGATGGGCCTGCGCGTCAGAGCTTTGGTAAAGACAAAGCGGAACGCAACCCACAGGTCTGCTCAGGGCCGGACCCGGGACGCACCCCCTCGGCCGGCGCGGCCCAGGCCGCCAATCAGCCCGCCGGCCCCGCGCCCTCCATCAGCCCGGACGAACCGACCGTCGAATACCGACGGTGTTTCTGTAAGGATGATCAGCAGCCGGCCTGATCAGAAATAGCCCTCGCGCTTCTTCTGTTCGAGCGAGCCGCCATCCTCCCCGTCGCTGATCCGACCCTGACGCTCGGAGGACGAAGCCCGTAGGGTTTCATCGACGACGGCGGCGAGATCGGTCGCATCGGACTCAACCGCGCGGGTGACAGGCCAACAGCCGAGCGTTCGGAAGCGCACGGTCCTGGTCTGGATTTCGTCTCCTCGCTGGAACCGCATGCGGCTCTCATCATCGACCACGATGAAGGAGCTCGCCCGTTTCACGACAGGCCTGGGCGCGGCGAAATAGAGCGGCGCCAGCTCGATCTTGTGGAGCAGCGCGTAGGCCCAGATATCCGTCTCGGTCCAGTTGGAGAGTGGAAAGACCCGGGCGGTCTGCTCCGTGCCTAGGCGGGTGTTGTAGAGCCGCCAGAGCTCGGGGCGCTGCTGACGCGGCTCCCAGGCGTGGCCGGCCCCGCGCACCGACATGATGCGCTCTTTGGCGCGCGACTTTTCCTCGTCGCGCCGGGCGCCGCCAAAGATGATGTCGTAGCCGCCGGCGTCGAGCGCGGTCTTGAGAGGCTCGGTCCGCATGACCAGCGTGTACTTGTCGCCATGATCGAAGGGATTTATCCCCGCGGCCCGGCCTTCCTCATTGCAATGAGCGATGAGTTCGAAGCCGTGTTCGGCCGCGAACTCGTCGCGGAAGCCGATCAGCGACCGGAACTCCCAAGTCGAGTCGACGTGCAGCAGCGGGAACGGCGGCCTGGATGGATAGAACGCCTGTAGAGCCAGGTGGGCCATAACGGTGGAGTCCTTCCCTGCGGAGAAGAGCATGACCGGATTTCGCGCTTCGGCGACCGCCTCGCGCAGTATGTGGATGGATTCCGACTCCAGCCAGGACAGGTGATTTCTGACAGACCTCACGATTCAGACCGCCATTTTCAAAGGGACGTCCGGATCAGACGCGACACTCATCGAGGTCCATTCGAGATCGCCGGCGTAGCGCCAGACCATCCTGCCCGCCTCATCGAGAGCGAAGAGATGTAGCCAGCGATTGTCGAACAGCGCGCGAACGCCGTCGTGGCGCCTGAGGATCTCGGTCATCGCTTCGCGCGGCGCTTCGATACAGACGGACAGGCGAAGCGGTTCGTGGACGTGGCATTCCCCGTCATGGACGGATTGCCAGGGCAACCCGGCGCGCATGACGCCGCCATTTCCCTCAACGACGCCGATACCGCCGGTGACGTTGTGCAGGAGCTTGTTGCCGCCGCCGAACACGGTCGGCGCCACGGTGGATCCATAGTACTGCAGGCTGATCCAGCTCGCCACGACCACGGGCGCGGTCATGATCAACTCCAGGACGCCGAAGTCGCGGTCTATCTCCCAGTCATAGTCGTGAAGGAAGGCGCGCCCCTCCAGGCTCTTGCCAGCGGTGTGCCGACGTGGCGCGGCGATGAACGCCTTGCACCCGGCCAGCGCCCATTCGGGTCTCACCTCCGCCCAGTCGCGGCTGCGCCGCGCCAGGCTGCCCTGCCCCGCCGCACGGGGCAGCCGCAGCGCGCGTTCAGCCCGGCAGAGGGCGCCCGCCGTTTCAAACCACGCCTTCGTTCGGCGGATATCGGCCTGGTGAGGCGGGGAGGGATGATCGTCCGGGTAGAGCGTGACCTGGTCCGTCGTCGTGTCGTGAAGGGAGCCGAGGAACAGGGTGTCGGCTGGAATCTCGATCCCGTCCGGAACCAGACCCTTGCGTACATCCGGGTCGTTCAACAGAGCGGCCAGCAGCCTTGCATTGACCTCGCCCGAATAGCCGCCGCAGGCTCCGCAATGAAGCCCGCTGGCGTGGGGGTTGTTGACCACGTTCGCGCCATGTCCGGCCAGCACCACAAGGCGCGCGAAGTTCGTCGTCAGCGACATGGCCCGCAGCACGGTCCGGGCCGCCGTCGTCCGCGTCGCGACATCGAGCGCCGGATCGGGGCGCGGGGCCGGATCGTCAGGCGTAGGCGCGCTTTGGAGTCCCAGCGCATCGGTCACGAGCTTGCCGACGTAGAGCGGGCCCGTCGCCTCGACGAAGGCGAAGGACGAGACGGCAGCCAGTTTGAACCGACCCCAGGCCCGTTTTGCGCGGGCCTTGAACCGCGCGGACTGGTCCGCTCCGGTGTCTTCCGGGCCGCCCGAACAGGTGGTTAGGCCGGGGTTGAGGAGCACCGGCAACCGGAGCTCCTGCACATCGGACGCAAAGCGGCGGTGTGAGGCGGTCAGGCCGAAGAAGCCGGCGAATCCCAGGGTCTGGATATCCGGGTCTACGGATTCCAGCGCCCGACGAAAGACCTCGGAGCGGACATCGATACAGAACGCGGCCTGGAGCGCGGGTCGGTCGTCCTTCGCGATCGTCCCCGGCGCGGCGAGCGTCTCGGCCAGGGTCCGTTGCGCCGCGCGTTCCGACGCCTCCTGGAGAACGACGTCCACCACATCGTCGGCCGTCGGCCTGACCGGTGACGCATGGGAGGCGAGAACCGCCTTCCAGCGATCGGCGATCTTCTCCTCGTACCGATCGAGGAGCGCCGCTTCCCAGATCAGACGGATCGCCAGAAAGTCGGTCGCCGTCGCGTCCACGCCGCCGCCCAGCTCCGCCTGCCAGAGCCGGTAGCGGGCATATTGCGCCCAGCCACCCAGCGTCATCAGCATCTGGTGGAAATAGGTTTCCACAGCGTCGGCCGGGATGGCGAGCCGCCGCACCACGCTCGCAACCGCGCCAGACGCCGTCTCTGGGGCCTCCGAAACATGGGTGGCGAAGCCCGCCAGGCCGACGATCTCGGGTGTCAGGTCATGGGTCGCGACGGCGCGCCACGCGGCGTAGGCGCCTCGACCACGGGGGGCGGCCCAGAGCGCCTGGCCCTCGTCGAGGTATCCTGCCGCCCAGGCCCCGAAGCGCTCCGTGATCAGCCCCGGCCAGTCGATCCCGGATACCTCGGCGGCGAGTGCCGCAATTGTCGGCAGCGCGCTGGCCGTGGGTTTCGGGACAGGGGCCGCTGATTTGAGCGCGGCGAGGTTCGCCGGGCGCAGCGCCGCCGGCGCGCCCGCGAGCGCTTCCGACAGATCGGCGTCGGTGATGACGCCGTTGAAGATCCGTTCCGCGTACCAGCTCCGAGGCATGGTAACCGGCGCGCCCGCCACCCGCGCCAGGCGCGCGGCGACCGTGGCGAGGGGCTCATCGGTCTGGCCGAGGAACGGATTGACCGCGACGCTTGACGCCAACGGCCAGGCCGGAGGGATCGCCCGGGCGGCGCGATCGGCGGCCGCCTCCAGCTCCAGCTCGTCGCTCCAGCCTGGAGTCTCTGAATTCGTCATTTTCGGGCTCCGCACCGATCAGCTTGCCTTGCGCAGACGCCAGCCGCGGAGCAGCCGGTCGAACACCGCATTGGCGTAGAAACCGTTCGAAAGATGCACGCGCAGCCCCGCGGCGGCCGGGTGGTAGGCCCATAGCGGGAACATCGCCTGAACCACGGCCACCAGGCCGAAACTGATCACCGCCAGCACGATCAGCGCCCATTGCAGCGGCCCCGGCGCCGGGGCGGAGGGCAGCGCGCCGGACGTCAGCCGGACGGCCAGGACCTGAAGCGCGAAGTAGCTGACTGCGGTGGTGACGGCGTAGACGATCGTACGGCGGGTGAGGGCCCTTGGCGCGGCGTCAGCAAGACCCTGCGCCAGCATGTAGGCGACGCCGAAGATCAGGATGGCGCCCAGCGCGACGGCCTGCGGCGACTTGTGCTGGACCCCGAAGCCGGACCCGACGATGGCGTAGATGGCCAGCGCAAGCAGAAACGCGCGCCCGACCGCGCCGACCCTGGGAACGGACACGGGACCGGGCCTGCGATTGGCGGCGATCAGGTCGACCGCCCCGCCGGAGGCCAGGAAGGAATGGGCCTTGTAGAGCGAGTGAGCCACGATGTGGAGTAAGGCGAGCGGGAAGAGCGCAAGCCCGCACTCCAGGATCATGAAGCCCATCTGTGCGACCGTCGACCAGGCCAGCGAAGTCTTCACGGCCGGCTGCGTCAGCATCACCAACCCGCCAAAGAGCGCGGTGAAGCCGCCGATCATGACCAGGACCGCCAGAACGCCCGGGGCAAGTAACATCACGTCGGCGAAGCGGATCAGCAGAAACCCGCCGGCATTGATGACTCCTGCGTGAAGAAGCGCAGACACGGGCGTCGGGGTTTCCATCACCTCGGTCAACCAGCCGTGCGTCGGGAACTGCGCCGACTTCAAAAGGGCCGCCGCCCCCAGGAAACCCGCCGCCGTGATCGCGAGCCCGCCACCGTTTCCGGCGCGCGCGCTGCTCAGGATCTGCGTGATGTCGGCCGTGCCGTAGGCCAGCGTCAGCAACACCGCCGCACCGATCAGCGCCGCGTCACCAAGGCGCGCGGTGACGAACTTCTTCGCGGCTGCGCGGCGGGCGGCGACGCGGTCCGGATAGAACAGCAGAAGCCGATGCAGAGAGAGGCTCGTCGCCACCCACGCCAGAACCAGCTGGACCAGGTTGGCCGACAGCACCAGCAGGAGCACCGAGGCCAGCGTCATGCAGAGCCAGCCGGTAAACGCGCCCTGCCGCGCCTCGCCGTCCAGATAGGTCGCGGCGTACCGCGCTACGACCCAGCCGATGAACGAGACCAGGAGGAACATGACGACGCTGACCGCGTCGAGCCGTATTGCCAGACCGACGCCGTGCAGCCCGATCAGCCGGCTGTCCGCCGCACCGTGCAGGATGAGCAACCCTGCCGAGAGCGCCGCCACCACTATGGCGACAAGCGCAGAGGCTTCAGCCAGCCGGCAATGGAGGCGAGGTCTCGGGCCTGGGGTCACGAAGCCGACGGCGGCGCTCATCAACAGCACCAGGGGGGCGCCAGACGGCAGGAGATCGATTGGCAATGGATTTCCCCTTCAATGCGCCATGCGGGTCGAGGAGAGAGCTATCCGGCGGGCCGTGCCTATGAAAATTCATTGTTCATGCCGTATCGTTCTGTTTCATAGAACGATATGAAGACCCTGAACTTCAACCACCTCCGCTATTTCTGGGCGGTCGCGCATGAAGGCAGCCTCACCCGGGCGGCCGAGCGATTGAATCTGTCGCAGTCGGCTCTGTCGGTGCAGATCCAGAAGCTCGAACACCGGATGGGTCACCCGCTGTTCGACCGCGTCGGCAAGCGGCTCGTTCTGACCGAGGCCGGTCGGATCTCGCTCGACTATGCGGACACGGTGTTCCAGGCTGGCGATGAGTTGCTGAGCACCCTTGAAGGGCGGCCCCTCGCAAGCCGCCAGGTCCTGAAGGTCGGCGCGCTTACCACCCTGTCGCGCAACTTCCAGCTGGAGTTCCTGCGTCCTCTGGTCGGTCGCGCGGATGTGGAGCTGATCGTGCGCTCCGGCCCGACACGCGACCTGCTTGCACAGCTCGAAGCTCACGCCATAGACGTGGTTCTTTCCAACAGCGCCGCTCAACGAGACGCCCGCGTGTCCTTTCGCAATCATCTGCTCGACCAGCAGCCGGTCAGCCTTGTTGGCCGGCCCAGGCCCGACAAGCCGCCATTCCGCTTCCCGGAGGATCTTCGCAGCGAGCCGATCCTGCTTCCGAGTCTCGACAGTGACATCCGGGTCGGGTTCGACCATCTGCTTGATCTGGCAGGCATCCGGCCCGTCATCCTGGCCGAAGTCGACGACATGGCGATGCTGCGCCTGCTCGCCCGCGAGCGCGAAGGGGTGACGCTGGTGCCGCCGATCGTCGTGCGGGACGAACTGGAGTCCGGGGCGCTGGTCGAGCACTGCCGGATCCCGCAGCTCACGGAAAGCTTCTACGCCATCATTCAGAACCGCCGCTTCCCCAACCAGCTTCTTGGCGACCTTCTGACCAGATATGCGCCGGTTGATCCCTCGGCTTCCGTCGATTGAGCCCCCGGGCGACACCGCGCGCCAGAAGGCAGACATCGACCGCCTGTGCGGCCTTCGGTCTAGCCGGACGAGCGGACAATCTTCCTACCTGTCTGGCTCCCTGCAAAGGCCCGGGATAACCTCGGCGGATCCGCAGCCGGGTGAAACCATGAAACACGGACTTGCACTGGCGACGGCGATGGTTTGCGCCTGGGTCTCGGCCGGCGCGGCGGTGGCTGGCGACCTGCCCGCCGGCCCCGCGCTCTCCATTAACCCGGACGAACAGGCCGTCTATGAGACGGTGCTCGCCTCATGGCTGGGCCGGGAACAGGGCCGGCAGCGCATCAACCAGACGCTCAGCCCGCCCCCGTCGACGGCCGATCCCGAGGTCGACGACTGCGCCAGGGGGCTGACCTTTCCGAAGGCGACGGCGGCCGGGCAGGGCGGCAAGTCCCTCGTCGGCGTTCAGTTCAAAAGAAAGAACATCGAGCTGGTCGACGGATCGGGCTGGCGGCCCGCCGATCCCGGCCAGGGCATCGCCGAAGGCAGGTCCGTCGCCTCCGCGGTGAAGGACGGATTCTCCCATTCGCTGATTTCGTTCTCCCAGATCGCCTTCAGCCAGAACGGCGAGGACGCCCTGGTGAAGTTCGGCATGGTGTGCGGCCGGCTGTGCGGCACGGGTTCGACCCTGCGCCTGCACAGGACGCGCGGGGTCTGGACGGTCGCGAACCGGTGCGGGGGCTGGATTTCCTAGACTCCGCCGGTCAGGCGGCCAGGCCCCGCGCCCGGCGGTAGTCCTGCGCGGCCTCCTCGACGGCGCCGGCCACATCGCGCTCCAGCATCACCCCGGCCTCCACGGCCCGCCGCGTCGCCGCCTTGAACCTCGCCAGATAGTCGGCCTCGCCCGCGTAGAGCCGGTCCAGCGCCGCCGCGTCGAACGGGTGACTGGAGCCGCGCAGCAGGTGGAGGATGTCGTTGCGCAGCGGTATGGCGCTGTGGCGCGCCACCGGAACCTCGGCCTGCGGCAGGCGGACGCCGCCCGTGGCGATGCCCAGGGCGTCGCGCACCACCTCGGCCGGATCGCCGGCGAAGTCGATCTTCGGCTGGCCGGGCGGCGGCGCCCCGCCGTCGACCCAGCGGTTCATGTGGTGGATGGCGGCGTCATAGAGCGGGGTGATGGGGATGCGGTTCATGGCCTCCAGAACCGGCAGGTCGGCGCCGAAATCGCGCCGGTATTTCTCCGCGCGGACCAGCGAGACCCCGTGGGCCACATGGCTGGTTCCGGCGCACTCCCAATAGCGGAAGCGCGGGGTGTCCGGCTGGCGCACGCCGTGGCAGGCGATGGCCTCCAGCTCGGAATTGACCACCATCACCGGAATGTCGAGATCGTCGCGGATCAGGTTGGCGCCCACCAGGCCGGTGCGGCGCATCAGATCGCCGAGGTCCGCCTCGCCCAGGGGGGCCGACATGTCCAGATTGACGATACCGGGGCCGGACTCCAGCAGGGTCCCGCGACCGAAATAGATCTGCAGCAGCAGGCCGTCATAGACGCCGGCCAGGGGCTGGATGGCGTTGGCGTAGGTCGCCAGCCGGCCGGCGGACTGCGAGGCGCCCAGGCCGATCACCCGCCGCACCGCCAGGCAGCCCAGGGGGTCGACGCCGGCGCGGTCCCGGTCCGGACCGACGGCGCGGCCGACCTGGGTGAAGATGTCGTACGAGGCGTCGTCCCCGGGCAGGCTCAGGGTCCCGTACCGCTCGGGGTCCCAGGCCGCGAGCCCCTGGTTGTTCGCCGGAAAGCCATGCACGCCCACCCGCTGCACCGTGGCGCCAACGAAGGCGTAGCCGCCGTCCAGGATCTCGCCGCTCTCGCCCTGGAAGAGCTCATAGCCGGCGGTGACGTTGTTCCAGCTGACCAGCACCGTGCCGTTGAACCGCGCCGGGTCGGCCGGACGATAGACCAGGATCCGCGTCCTGAAGGGGATTGCGCCGCTGGCCTCGGCCCGCCAGCGTCCGTCGCGGCCCCACTCGGCGCCGGACGCCAGCCGGAAGGTCGTCGCCTCGCCGGTGAGGAAGAACTCTTCCTCGACATAGCCATGGTCGGCCAGGTCGAACAACGGCCGTCCGAACGCCCACCCCTTCGCCCCGCCCGTGACGGGCCCCTCGATCATCTCATCCTCCGCCATTCCGGTCATCGCCGCCGCCTGGGCAAACTCTCGCCCGGCCAGGCCCCGCGAGCAAGGGCGGCGCGGGCGTCGCCGGATCGGCGAACGCCTAGCCCGAAGCACGGAATCCGCCGGACCGCATCCGCCCGTCTTGGCGCGTGGAAATGTACGATGGCGGCAACACGGGTTGACCTGCAGGGCAAGCGGGCCGGAATGCCCGGACGCCAGAGACGCGTCATACTGGCCTTCAAGATTGCCATCGGACCCTTTGGATAGAGCGAGCGATTTGTGACGGCCCTGATCCTTTTGGTTGCGATCAATTTGGCCCGGATTTCGGCGGATCCAGAGTCAGGGACCCCCGCTTCCCCTGAAAAGCCGGCCGTCGGACAGCCTGTTCTGATTGAACACGCCCAATGGGTTCAGCTCCCGAACTCTCCCCAATTCATGCGATTCTATCCGAAGGGCGCCCTGCGAAAGGGCGTTACCGGACGGACGACGTTGCAGTGCCGGGTCGCGACGACGGGAGCCATGACCGGATGCGACGTGCTGAACGAGTCCCCCACGGGTTTCGGCTTCGGCGACGCCGCTCTGGCGATGACGCCACTTTTCCGCGTCAACCAGGCCCAGATTCCCTGTCCCCTGGATGGCTGCGCCATCGTGAGGATACCCATCGTCTTCGCCATCGCCCGGTGAAGACCACCGGGGCCGTCCGCCAGCCGTCTAGCCGGGGACCGCGACGAACTTCCGCGGGCTGGGCCTGTCGGGGTGATGTTCGTGGCCGCTGAGCCGGTCGACGAGCCCGATCAGCTCATCCAGCCGCGAGTCGTAGAGACCGCGGGGCGTTGCGCCGTATTCGTTGCACAGAAAGGCCGCGGCGGCGACGGCCACGCCGTGCTGGGCGCCGTTGCCCATCAGTTTGACGGACGAGCCGGCCACATGGGTGACGCTGATGTGCTTGCCGGCCATCAGCAGGTTCTCGATGTTGGCCGAGTACAGGCAGCGGAACGGGATGCCGTAGGGCCGCTGGTCGCGAACGTCCATGATCCAGTCCTTCAGGCGGAAGTCGTATTTGCCCTCGCCGGGATTCCAGGCGCAGTGGATGCAGAAGAACCCGTCATTCGACACCAGCATGTCGTTGTAGCGGGTGTGGTTGCGGATATCGTTCTCCGTCAGAACGTGATCGCCCCTGTACCGGCGGAACTCCCCCTGCGCCGCCACGAAGGCCATCCATTCGAACTCGAGGTTGGCGTAGGCCTCCGGATCCATCGTCTTGACGTTCGAGAAGGTCCCGTAGAGCGCCCGCATCAGATAGTCGCGCACCAGCTCCCCGGACGTGTAGGGATCCAGCCACTGGCCGTACTCCCAGTAGTGGGTGGCCGGGAACTGCATCATCCAGGCCTGGCTGGGATCGGCGGTGAACTGGAAGGTCGTCGTGTCGGGGTTTGCGCCGGCGGCGGGGCCAGGACCGTTCTCCAGGCCCGGTCTGGTGAGCTGACCGCTGAGGTTCGCGTAGTCTTTCGACACCTCCGTCGCCCACGGCACGTCCGGGAAGGGCGCGGGATGGTCGGCCATGCGGGTGCGGAAGAACAAGGTGTTGCCGTGGTGCATGTGGTCGGCGACCTCGGGCGCGTAGGGCTCGTCATAGTCCGAGCGCGCCTCGCGGCCGAACAGGGTCTCGGCGCCGGCCAGCACGCCCAGCATCGCCACCCCGCTGGTGTCGATGAACATGCGGCCTCTGAAGCGCCGCTCGACACCGCCTTTGGCCTGCACCGCGTCCACGGAGACGATGCGGTCCCCCTCGCGCGCGGCGGCGATGATCCGGTGTTCGAGGAAGACCGTGGCGGTCGGCTCGGCCTGCAGCAGCGACAGCGCCGCCAGGTCTCCGTCCGGGGTGCGCTGGGCCAGTTCCAGCAGCAGCTTGCCCTGCGCGCCGCGGGGCATCAGGCCGATCTCCTTGCTGGCGTTGCCGCCCAGCACCGGCCGATCGTGAATCAGCGCCACCCTCTGGCCGAGGCGGGCCGCGGTAAGCGCCGCGGCGCAGCCGGCTACCCCGCCGCCCACCACCACCACGTCGAAGTCGCCGGCCTCGACCGGCTGGTCAGGCAGGCCGCGCAGCGCCCGTCGCCAGGCGCGGCTGGCATCGTCGACGGCGTTCGGCGGCTCGCGCCCGTCGGCGGAGAAATAAATCGCGTCGCAACGGCCGTCGAAGCCGGTGAGGTCGTGCAGGGCCAGGGCCACCTCGCCCTGGGGCAGCGCAACCTTGCCGGCGGACTGCCACGACCAGTCCTGGTCGTTGGCGCCGAACTCGGTCCCCAGGGTCACGCCGTCGATGGACAGGCGGAAGCGCCCGGGATGATGGCCTGGCGCCCAGTCCTTGGCCCGCACCCAGACCTCGTACTCGCCGGCGGCGGGAACCCCGATCACGGTGGTGGCGTCGGCCACCGGCTGGCCGAGGCCGTGGGCCAGCAGATAGGGCGACCCCATCTGCGCCTCGAATTGCGAGTCCAGGACCCAGCCGCCGTAGCGGGCGAAGTCCTCGGCCTCGACGAGAATTCCGCAGGGGTGCGGGGCCCCGGTCTGTAGGCTGTTCATCAGTTTGGCTCCGGTCTAGGGCTTGTCGAGGCCCGCAGGCGTTCGGTGAATTCGGCCCCTCGTCGGCGACGCTCCTCGACATAGGGTTCGGTCGGCTGGGCCCGCAGGTCCGTCCAGGCGACCAGAGTGGCGCAGGCCGGGCATCGACCGTCGAGACCGAGTTCCGCGCCGCATGGGCGGTGGAACATGCGCACCGCGAGCGGCTCGCCGGTCGGCTTGCACCAGGCCTCGCCCCAGGCGCGCAGCGCCAGGATCACCGGCATCAGGTGCAGGCCCTTGGCGGTGAGGCGATATTCGTTCCGCCGGGGGCGCAGGGTGTAGGCGTGGCGCTCGACAAGGCCGTCCCGTTCCAGTCGCCTGAGCCGGGCGGCGAGAAGCTGGCTGTTGGCTCCGGTCTGCGCCTGCAGATCCTGGAAGCGGCTCAGCCCCATGAGCAGTTCCCTCACGATCAGGATCGACCACCGGTCTCCGACCAGACCGGTTGAGTGGGCGATGGGGCACAGCGTGGAGTCGACATCGGGCGGCCCATCGACGTTCCTCGCTTTGCCCATGTCAAAAGCCCGACCCGTCGCGCGTTCAGGATGTCAGGCGCAGACTAGGCCCTTCAGGACCGTGAGTCACTATGATAAACATAGTTTCATCGGTCCGGGGCCAGGCCGGGCTAGACAGCTTGCCGCGGGTTGGCGATCCTTCCAGGCGACCAGGACCGCCTCAATATGGTGGCGCGCGCGTTCGCCTCTCGGCGCGGGACAGCCTCGTGATCATCCGCCTGCGCAAAGGGGCGGGACGGGGCTATGGACAAAGCGGCCATGTCGGCCAAACTGCCGCTCCAGACGGGCGCACGGGCGGCCCATCTGGGGAATATCTGTTAGACTGATCTTCTATACGGACCATCAGGGCGGGGTAGGACAGTGTCCACGAGAGGAAACCGATGAGCACAGTGAAAACCGCTCTGGCCCACAAGCCTGGCGCCCTGATCCATGTTCGTTCCGACGACATGATTGTCGAAGCCTTGCGCCTGATGCGCGACAACCGGGTCCGGTCGGTGCTGGTGATCGACCACGACGCGCTGGTCGGAATCGTCACCCAGGGTGACTGCGCCATCAAGGTGCTGCTGGCCGGGCTCGATGCGAAGCAGACACCGGTGGGCCAGGTGATGACGCGCAACCCGGTGACGGTGAAGCTTGACGATGAGCTGGAAGGCTGCATGGCCATGATGGCGGCGCGCGGTTTTCGCCATCTGCCCGTGCTGGACGCGGGCAAGGTCGTGGGCGTGATCTCGATCGGCGACGTCGTCAAGGACATCATGCGGGATCTGGAGCTGAACGCGGGCGACCTGATGGGCTACATCCTGACGGATGGCCGCGGGGGCTGACAGACCAACCGCGGGCGTCCGACCGCCCATCCCCCCCGGCCAACATCGTCGCTCAGAGAGTCCTTAAGCGGCATAGGCGCTTTCCACTATGGGTCGTCTCCGCCGGTGACCTTCACGTCCGGAAGCGGACGTCGGGCCAGCAGGGCCCAGGCGGGTCCTGACACGGCCGCCGCAGGTCCGCTCAGCGGCGCTCCCGTCACCGCCTCCGCGCCGACAGGAGACCATCGAGCGGGCCGCCGACGAGGGGGCTGCAGAGCCGATGCTCCGAACTGCGGTTGAGGGTTGGGTTGCGGACATTGGCAGGGTTCCGGCAAGCCGCCTAAGCTTCCGACAGAGAAGGGGGCCTGCAATGCGAGTACTGTTGACGGTGTCGCTATTGGCCGGGTTGGCAGCCCGAGCCTCGGCGGGGACGCCAACTGCGCGAGCGATAGGACAATTTGGCGACGTCGTCTGCGACTACAGCAGCGACCAACGGACGTTCACAATGTCAGTCGGTCCCGGTCTCAGCACTGACGAGGTTGCCGTTGTTTTGAATCAGCACTGGAATTGGCTGCAACGGGCCCCGGTCGCCGGAGGCGTGGTTGTCCGGACCGGACCAGCACGGACAACGGTCACGATCCCCATCGACACCATCGCCCGGCGATCGGCGGCACAAAGAGGCGGGAGGGTGTTCCCATCCTCCGGCGACTACTCGATCAGGATCGGCAGCGCCCTCGACAGTGAAGACAGCCTCGACATTGTGGCCTGCCGCTACAGGGTCTCTCGCTGAACCTCAGCGGTTGGCTTTGACCGTAACGGGCTGCGCCTCCGGCGAGGCGGTCTTGGAAGAGCTTATGGAGCGCGCGAGGCCACCGATTAGGCTCGCCGCGTCGGGCCCGATTCTGCCGGCGAAGCCAGGCCAGGTTTGATCTTCACGGGTCCTTAGGTGCTGTGGCGTTCGTCCAGGTTCAGCTGACGACCGACGCGGGAATCCAGCTGCCGTGGAAGCCATGCGGAATGCGGGGCAGCTCGATCGACGCGACTGGGGTGGAATCCATCGTTCCGGCATCCATCACTACATAGCGGCTGGAGTCCGTCGCCGCGTCATAGACGAAGGTCATGAGGTAGCCGTCGTCCTCGCTTTTCCCGCCTTCGGCCGGCACGAACACCGGTTCACCGGGCATGCAGCCGGGGCCGAGGTCAATCTGGCTGCGCGCGCCGCTCTGCCGGTCGTACTTTACGATGCTGCCCGATACGCCGGCGGGGTCGCCGCCCGCCGCGTCCGACATGCCCATCAGGTAGCCGTAGCGGTGTTTGAGGCCGACGACGCTGTCGGCGACGCGCGGGAATTCGCCGGGCCGGTCGTCGACCTGCTCCTCGCTTACCTTTCCTGTCCGGGTGTCGATGGTCCACCGCCACAGATAGGGGTTGGGGAAGTCCAACGCCGAGGCGCGCCACATGTGGCTGAAACGGGCGACGTCGATCACGATCTTGTCGCCGTCCTCATAGGCGTTCATCGGGTGGAACACATAGCAGGGGTTGATCTCATACCAGCGCACGTCGGCATCCGCGCCATTGCGCGGCATCACGCCAATTCGCGCAGGGTAGTTGTCGTCCCAGCGGATGGGCATCTCGCCGTGCATCGCCAGCTGAAGGTCGAACACCGCGGGCAGGTCCATGAAGATGACGTAGTTCCGGGTGATGTTGAAATCGTGCATCATCGTCGGGCCGCCGACCGTGATGTCCTCGCTCTGCACCAGCTTGCCGTCGGCCGAGACGCGCAGATAGCGCAGGAACGGCGGCATGGCCGAATAGCCGAACGCGAGCAGCTCTCCCGTCACCGGGCAGATCTTCGGGTGGGCGGTGAACGAGCCCTTCAGCACTCCGTCGAAATCGGTCGGACCGACCGTGCCGAGATCCCCGTCGAGCACGTAGGGAAAGTGACCCTCCTCCAGGGCGAGGATCTTTCCCGCGTGGCCGACCACGTGGGTGTTGGCCTTTGACACCTTCATGTCCAGGGCCACCGCCATATCGAGAATGTCCAGGGCCGGGTTGGTGATGAAGGGAGTCTGCACGTACCGGTTGCGATACCAGGTCGCCTTGCCATCGCTCAGGCGGATGCCGTGCACCATGCCGTCGCCGAAGAACGGGTGGGCGCTGAAGCCGCTCAGCGGGTTGGCACCGTTGCGAACATAGCGGCCATCCAGTTCTCGCGGGATCGCGCCGGTGACCTTGAGATCGGTGAGCGTGCGCTCCTCGGTGAGGGGCCGCCCGTTGCCGCGCAGGTGCGCGGGGGTGGAGTCTTCGACCATCGTCATCGCTCGGTTACCGCTGTCGCGGGTGAATAAACCCAGACGGTAGTTCGCCCCCGGACGCAAATCCACCCCTCATTGGTCTTGGTTAGGCCATCCCCCCAGCCGGCGTAAGCTCGTTTCCCGGGACGTGTTGAGGGTCTCGGCAGTATTGGAGACGCTTGCGCAGGGCGCCTTCCCGCTTCGTGTCGTACGCGGAAGTTGGCCCGAGGGCCGGAAGCGGACTCTCACAGGGTTGACCGACAAGCGGCCCCTTCCAACCGACTTTGTGGGTGGAGAGCCGTCATTGACCCGCTCCACCGGCGGGCGTTTGCTCCGCAGAACTTGGAAACTGCTATTGGCCACGCCGACACCTGAGACCGGAAACACTCATGCTCGACCACATCGGCTTCTATTGCCGCAAGGCAGCGGTGAGCCTGGCCTTCTACCGCGCTTGCCTCGCGCCGCTTGGG
>CAIXWN010000098.1 GCA_903923135.1 uncultured Caulobacteraceae bacterium
GAAGGCGCTGACGATCGAGATCATCTGCGCCAACTCTAGCCAGGCCAAGGGCCGCGTCGAGCGCGCCAACAAGACCCTGCAGGACCGGCTTGTGAAGGAGCTCAGGCTCGCCGGCGTCAGCACCATGGACGACGGCAACGCCTTCCTGCCGACCTTCATGGCCGACTACAACGCCCGCTTCGCCAAGGCGCCGTTCAACGACAAGGATCTCCATCGGCCCATGACGCCAAGGGATCGGCTCGATGAGGCCTTTACCTGGCGCGCGGAGCGCACCCTGTCGCAGTCCCTGACGCTCCAGTACGACAACATCCGCTTCTTGATCGAGCCGTCCGAGTTCGCCCAGGCGGCGATCGGTCGGAGAGTCGAGGTCGTGGATTTCCCCGACGGGCGACTGGAGGTTCGATTCAAAGGCAGGAGCATGCCCTATCGGACCTTCGACAGGCTGCGGCGCGTTACCGAGACGGCCGTGCTGGAGAACAAGCGTCTCGGCGGCCTCCTCGCCTTGATCCGCGAACACCAGCAGGCCCAGCCGCCAGGTCAACGCACCAGCAAAGGCCCCAAGCGCCGCGACCAGACCGAGCACATGTTTGGTGTAGGCTGATTAGCCCCGACCTTCGTCATTGGTCAGAAGAATCGGCCGTCTTGTTCATAAATTGCGTTGGTAAGCTTGAAGACCTGAGCGGCTAGCGGGGTGCCTATCACGTCCACCCGGGCGAGCGCGCTGCCAGCGAGACCTTGTTTGGCGAAAGGTCTAACCGCCGCATCAACGACCATCAGAGCGGGGCTTCCATCTAGCTGCTGCCGATGAACAAGCGCGATCGCAACGCGGTCGTCCGCGTTCGCGCCGTCGCCCCAGCAGCCGAGGACAAGATCAAGATTAGCTCCCGGCTCAGTCAGGTGACCAACCGTCCAGTGCATCCAGTACGCTGCTGACGCGACATCATCACTGTAGACCATGCCCCAAACACAGCGGCTCTCGTTTCCACAGCAGTCACAATGCCCGGAGCTTTCGCCCATCGTTTCAATGCGGAAGCTGTGGGGTTGGACGGCCATTGAGACAGTTTAGCCGGACCTACGCCGGGCCTCCATCCCGAACCCGAGTTAGGAGAGTCCGCAGACCTCTACGTGCCTTGCACGCCTGACGGCGCACTCGGAAAACAAAGACGAAGCTGGACGGCCACTGCGCCGGTGCGGCGTTCGGGCTCTGCGCCCGCCCGCTGCCCTCACCTACCCGAGAGTGTCATTTCTAACTGCAGCCAACCGTGACTTCTCTTTGCGGCCTAGGCAATGGATGTGGCGACCCGATAAGACCCTGGCGGCTTGGCCGATCGATCACCCTGTCCAGCACGCCTCGCCGCCCGGGCCGTTCCCCGCACACTGCTCCCCGGCCTCGCGTTGGGTGCGCGGCGCCCGGGTCGGAGTTGCCAGCGCAACCTGCAGGCCCTAAGGCTCCATAGCGTTCCGCTCAGGCTAGGCCTTGTGGCGGTTGAGGCCCATGATCCCTGCGGTCGAAGCGCCGCCGAAGCGGCGGCTCTGGTGGTGAAGCCCAATGTCTTCGGAACCTCTGACCGACAGCGTCGAACATTTGCTCGAGACGCCGGGCCTCGCCGTCGCCCTCGAAAGCGACCGGTTCAAGCAGTTTCTCGATCAGATCCCCATCGCCGTCGCCGTGGCGGAGTTGCAGCCCGCGGAGACCGTGGTCTACGCCAATCTGGAATTCGAGCGGCTCTCGGGCCAGTTGAGCGCCTCGGTCCTTGGCGGCGGCTGGCAAGGGCTGCCGGGTGAATCCGGCGACGACCCTGCCCTCTCCCTGGGCGCGGCGATCACGGAGGGGCGCGACCACCTTGGCGCCTTCATCATTCCGCACGGAGACGGGCGCCTGACGGTCAGCGCCTGGTCGAATGTCATCGAGGACGATGACGGAAAGCCCGCGTTCAGGCTCGTGGCGCTGGTGGAAATCGCCTCAAATGACGGCTCGTTCCTCGACAGGCTCGCCGAGCAGGTGCGCGAGAAGGACACCCAGCTGCTGGAACTTCAGCACCGGGTGAAGAACAACCTTCAGATGATCACCGCCCTCATCCGGATCGAGGCCCGCGGCGTGGTCGACAGACCCGCGGGCGACGGATTCGACCGGCTGGCGGGCAGGATCGAGGCGCTCGGCCTGCTCTATCACGCCCTCGGCAACTCGGCTGGGGACGGTGTTGTCGATCTGGGGATCTACCTTAGCGAGATCGCATCGGCGGTCATGCGCGCGCACGCCCTGGAGGGCATCCACCTCGATCTGCAGGTGGACACCTGGATGGTGTCCCTCAATGTCGCCATGCCGGCGGGGCTCGTGGTCAATGAACTGCTGACCAACGCCTTGAAACACGCCTTCAAGGGGCGCGACGGCGGCTCGATCACCCTGCACAGCACCACCGACGCGGCCGGAGGATGCCGCGTGCTGGTTTCGGACGACGGGATCGGTCTGCCGGAAGGCTATTCCTGGCCCAGAGCCGGCAAGCTCTCGGCCCTGATCGTGCGCTCCCTGCTGCAGAACGCCATGGCGCGGATGGACGTCAAATCCGCGCCGGGCCAGGGAATGCAGGTCGAGATCGAGTTCCAGCACGTGGACGCCGCCCGGCAGTCCTGATTCCCGCCGCGCCGGCGGAGCCGGACCGCCGCCCGCAGCGCTCTGCCCGGCGGTGGAGTTCCATTCCACCGGCCCGGCGACCTTTTTCGCGGGACCATGGATCGCCCCGTTGACTTGCATTATGCAATATGTCAACATACTCCCCATGTCCGCCGCCCGACCCGAAACCGCCGACACGGCCGAAGCCCCCGACCCCTCCGTCGCCCGGGCCGAGAGGCGACTTCGGGTGCTGGAAGAGCTGACCGATATCGGCATGGACATGGCCCGCGCCCTGCGCGACAGGGTCGTGGCCCAGGCGGCGCAGGGCGAGGCGGTTGCAGGGTGCGATGATGGCGCGTCGGCGTCGCCGCGCCGGGATCCTGCCGACGCCTTCGCCCGCCTCTCCCGCGCCATCCGCCTGACCGTCGCCCTGGAGGCGAAAACCGACGCCGCCCTGCGGGAGCTGCTGGCCGGCGTCGAGGCCCGGGCCGTGGCCCGCCGCGCCGAGGCCGCCAGCCGCGCCACCAATGAGGCGGTCATGCGCCGCCGCGACCGGAAGAAGATCGTCCGTCGCCTGGTGCTGGAAGCCGCCGAGCGCGAGACCGAGTCCGCCGAGGTGTTCGAGGATCTGGAGAGCGCCCTCGATGAGCGCCTGAAGTGGGACGAGGCCTATGCGGCCCTGGAAACCCTGCCC
>CAIXWN010000099.1 GCA_903923135.1 uncultured Caulobacteraceae bacterium
CGCCGCGCGCCCAGCCTTCGGTGTCGGCGGTGAGTGGCGGGTTGTTGGGCCGGTGATAGGTCGCCTGGTCGCCGACGATATTGACCATCGGCGTCGCGGCGCGCCGGGCGTTGTGCAGGTTGGCCAGGCCGTTGGCCAGGCCCGGTCCGCAGTGCAGCAGGGTCGCCGCGGGCCGGCCCGTCACCCGGGCGTAGCCGTCCGCCGCGCCGGTGACCACGCCCTCGAAGAGGCCCAGCACGCAGCGCATTCCGGGGATGCGGTCGAGGGCGGCGACGAAGTGCATCTCCGAGGTGCCGGGATTGGAGAAACAGGTGTCGACCTCGCTCTTCAGCAGGGTGTGGACCAGGCTCTCCGCGCCGTTCATCGTCATCGTCTCCACCCGCCGGGACTGGCGCCGATTCCGTCGACCGGCGCGCCAGGGGCCAGCTTGCGGCCGGCGCGCCGGCGTCGCAAGGCCGGCCTTGCCACCCCGCCGGCCCTGGCCCACAGCTTGGCCCGTTTTCGAGGAAGGGACCCCCATGATCCGCACGATCGCCGCCGCCGGTGTTCTGGCGAGCGTCCTGCTGGCGTCGCCGCCGCCCGCCGCCGCCGCGGCCCCGGCCCGGGTCGACCCGGCGCGACTGTCGGACACCGCCCGCGTCCTCGCCTCCGACGCCTTCCTCGGCCGCGCCCCCGGCGGGCCCGGCGAGACGAAGACCGTCGACTGGCTGATCGGGCGGCTGAAGGCGATGGGCCTGCGGCCCGGCGGCGACGCCGGCGGCTGGACCCAGGCCGCGCCGCTGGTCCACGCCCAGGTCGGAACGCCGCGGTCTCTCGCCATCACCGGCGCCGGCGCCGACTGGCTCCTGGTCCAGGGCGCCCAGATCTATGTCTCCACCGACCAGCCGGTGGACCGGGTGGCCATCGCCGCCGCGCCGCTGGTCTTCGTCGGCTATGGCGTCTCGGCGCCCGAGCGGGGCTGGGACGACTTCAAAGGCGTCGACCTGCACGGCAAGGTCGCCGTCTTCCTGGTCAACGATCCGGACTTCGAGGCGGCGCCGGACGAACCGGTGGCCGGCAGGTTCGGCGGCAGGGCGATGACCTACTACGGCCGCTGGACCTACAAGTTCGAGGAGGCGGCCCGCCGCGGCGCCGCCGGCGCCCTGATCGTCCACGAGACCGCCGGCGCCGCCTATCCCTGGTCGGTGGTGATCGCCCCGCAGGGCGAGACCTTCGACATCGTCCGCCCGCCGGACGGGCCCCAGGCCGTCCCCCTGCAGGGCTGGCTGCAGCGCGACACCGCCGTGGAGCTGTTCCGGCGCGCCGGCCTGGATTTCGAGGCCCTCAAGGTCGCCGCCCGCCGCGCCGACTTCCGGCCCGTGGCCCTCAGCGACGCCCGCTTCACCGCCGACATCCCGGTCAGCCATTCGCTGATCGAGAGCCACAATGTGCTCGCGAAGATTCCTGGCCGGGTCGCGCCGGACCAGAACGTGATGTTCGCCGCCCACTGGGACGCCTATGGCGTGGGCCGGCCGGACGAGGCGGGCCGGACCATCCGCCCGGGGGCCAATGACGACGCCCTGGGCGTGGCCGGGGTGCTGGAGATCGCCCGCCTGTTCAAGGCCGCCCCGCGGCCGGCGCGCACGGTGGTCTTCGCCTTCTGGACCGCCGAGGAGCGCGGCCTGCTGGGGTCGCAGACCTATGCGGCGCACCCGATCTATCCGCCGGCCACCATGGCGGGGAACCTCACCATGGATATCCTCGAGACCGCCGGGCCGTCGCGGGACGTGGTGCTGGTGGGCGCGGGTCAGGACAGTCTCGACGGCGATCTGGCCGCCGCCGCCGCCCGCCAGGGCCGCGCGGTGACGCCGGACTCCCACCCGGAACGCGGCCTGTTCTATCGGGCGGACCACTTCTCCCTGGCCCGCCAGGGCGTGCCCACCCTGCTGCTGATGGCCGTCGGCGGCGGTCCGGACCTGGTGCGCGGCGGTCGCGCCGCCGGCGACCGCTGGGTCTCGGACTATACGGCCAACTGCTACCACAAGACCTGCGACGCCTGGAGCGCCGCCTGGGACCTGCGCGGGGCGGCGCGCGATGTCGACCTGCTGGCCGACGTGGGCCGACGCCTGGCCAATTCCACGGCCTGGCCGACCTGGAACGCCGGTTCGGAGTTCAGGGCCGTGCGCGACCGGACGGCGTCGCAGCGTCACTGACCGCCGTCTCCGAACCGTCGCCGGCGGCGCGGCGGGCGGTGAACCTCGGGTGAACGCGGCCCTCAGAGGCCGTTCAGGCCGGTCCTCTAGGATGTGGACATTGACACGAGCCGCCCCCGACCCGGGGACCGGCCGGGCCAGATCTTCGAGGAGATCCGTCGTGAACAAGCTCTTGATCGGTGTCGCCAGCCTCGCCGTCCTCGCCGCCCCCCTTGCGGCGTCCGCCCAGTCCTGGGGCCACGGCCACGAAGGCGGCGGCTGGAGCCGCGCCGGCGACGGCGGACCCTATCGTCGTGGCGGCGAAGGCCGTGGCTATGACTCCGGCGGCGCCGCCTTGGCGGCGGGTGTGGCCGGCCTCTTCGTCGGCTCGGCCCTGGCCGGCTCGGGTGGATATGGCGGCTATGGCTACGCCCAGCCCTACGGCTATGGCCAACCCTACGGCTACGGCGACGCCTATGACGATGACGCCGGCTACGCGCCGCGCTGCTTCATCCAGACCCGCGGCTACCAGACGCCCTACGGCGATATCCGCTACCGCCGCGTTCGCGTCTGCCGCTAGACCTCACCCGTCACGGTCAGCCTTTCCACGACCCAACCCCTCCCGCCTTTGAGGGGTTGCAACCCCTCAAAGGCGGCCCATTCTGCGGGAACGAGCCGGGGATGTCATAAG
>CAIXWN010000100.1 GCA_903923135.1 uncultured Caulobacteraceae bacterium
CCCGCCTCGCCGTATTCGGCGTCCTCGTTGACGTCCCAGACATCGTACAGCGGCTTGCCGGCGATGATGTTCAGGGCGGTGAGCAGGCCCGTCATCATCGCGTGGTCCTGGTTGTTGTATTTGTGCATGCCGTTGCGGCCCACCAGGTGCAGGGTGGGGTATTGCTCGGCCAGTTCGTCGCGGACGGCCGAGACATTGTCGCGGTAGGTCTCGTCATAGACCGGATAGGCCTTGGGCTGGCGCACCACGCAGGCGTCGGTGACGTCCTCGGACCGCATCAGGCCGACCTTGGCGATCTCGCCGCGGGCCAGGGTGATCAGATCCTCGTCGGCGGACGACCACAGGCCGTCGCCCTCGAAACAGAAATACTCGAGGCCCAGGCAGGTGGAGACCGGGTCGGGGATCATTTCCGGCGACCAGGAGCGGAAGTTCTGCACCCGGCCGACCTTCACCGAGGCGTCGTGGATATAGACCCAGTTGTCCGGGATCTGGGTGCTGGACTGGCCGATCAGGACCACGGTGAGGAAGTCGCGGTATTTCAGGTCGAGCGCCTCGGGCAGGGCCCGGGGCGTCGGGGTGATGGCCTGGACGAGCTCGCGCATGGGCGCCGAGGAGATGACGTTGCGGGCCATCCACGTCTGGGCCGAGCCGTCGCCGCGCGCGGTGCTGACGGTCCACAGCCCGGCCGCGGCGTCCCAGTGAAGGCCGGTGACGCGGATATCCATGACCACCTGGCCGCCCAGGGCGGTGATCTTTTCGGCGCAGGCCTCCCACATCATGCCGGGGCCCTTGCGCGGGTAGCGGAAGGATTCGATCAGGGTCTTGGCCACCGCCCCGCCCGACTGGCGCACGCCGAAGGAGCGCTTGAGCGCGTCGAACACGGCGCCCAGCAGGTCGAGGCCCTTGATGCGCTGGGCGGCCCAGTCGGCCGAGATCTCGTCGCACGACATCCCCCAGACCTTCTCGGTGTAGGTCTTGAAGAAGATGCTGAACAGGCGCTCGCCGAACTGGTTGCGCACCCACTGGTGGAAGGTCCTGGGATTGCGCTCGGGGAACAGCTTGGCCCAGCCGAAGGAGGCCATGCACAGGGTGCTCTCGAAGATTCCCAGGTTGCGCAGGGCCTCGAAGGCCTTCAGCGGATAGGCGTAGAACTTGCCGCCATAGAAGATGCGCGACAGACGCGGCCGGTCGATGAAGTCGTCGGGCAGGATCTCGTCCCACAGATCGACCACTTCCTTCGACTTGGAGAAAAAGCGGTGGCCGCCGATATCGAAAAGAAAGCCCTTGTAGTGAACGGTGCGGCTGATGCCGCCGACATAGCGAGGGTCCTGCTCGAGCACAGCGACCCCGGCGCCGGCCTTGGCCAGGGTGTAGGCGGTGGTGAGCCCGGCCGGGCCCGCGCCGATGATCAGATTATCAATGGTGATGGCCTCGGCCATGCTTGACGCCATCCCCGAAAAAACCGCCGCGCGACCTGTTTCGCCCTTGAATGCCGGGAGCGACCGCCGGGAGAGTTCTCTTAGGATAAGGTTCGCATTTAGTGAAGAGGCCGGGCTTTGTGGAAAACCGAAGGCCGTTTCCCCCTCAGGGAGCCGGCCCGACGGCGGGCCCGCGGGGAAACACCCAGAGGCGGCAGGCGACGAAGACGCTGACCGTATAGCTCGCCATGGCGATGATCTGCGCCGCCTCGTGCGACCAGGGCCCCGGCCCCAACGCCCGCAACGCCAGATGGAGGACCGCCTGGTTGAGCAGGAAGCCGGCGGCGGTGACCACCACGAAGCGCGGCCCCGAGGCGCGGGTCGGGGTCTGGCTGCGGAACACGAACCGCCGGTTGAGGGCGTAGGACACGACGATCCCCACCGCATAGCCGGCGGCGTTGGCCAGGGCCGGCGGCGCGTGCAGACCGAGATCCAGGGCGGTGATGACGGCGAGGCTGACGAGAGTGTTGATCACCCCGGCCAGGCCATAGCGGGCGACAAGGCCGGCGCCGGCGCGGACCCTAACCATGGTCGGGTGGGCCGGACTGCGGAGGGGCTCCGGAAACCACCTCGTCGATGAGAAACAGCGGCCGGCCCTTCACCTGGTTATAGATCCGTCCGACATAGGCGCCGATGATGGCCAGGCAACCCAGCTGACTGACGCCGAAGAAGACCACCATAAGGGCGAGACTGGTCCAGCCCCGCTCCGGCCGCCCGACGAGGAAGCCGACGAGGGCGTAGATGGCAATCAGCCCGCCCAGGGCCATGCCGATCCCCGCCAGAACCACCGCCACCTTCAGCGGCGCGGTGGAGAAACCGAGCAGGCCGTCAACAGCGAGATGGATCATCCTGGGCAGGGTGTAGGCCGTGACGCCGGCCTGGCGCGGCGCCCGATCATAGAGCACTTCGGTCTGTCGACCGCCCAGCCAGGCGACCATGCCGCGCAGATAGCGGTCCTGTTCCGGCATGGCGTTGAGCCGGTCGACGATGGCGCGGGACATCAGCCGGAAGTCGCCCACATCCTGGGGGATCTCGACCTCGGAGACGGAATGGAGCAACCGGTAGAACGCCGCCGCCGTGGCGAGCTTGAAACCGCTTTCCCCCGGCCGGCCGCGGCGGCGCCCGTGGACCACGTCAAAGCCTTCGTCCATCCGCGCCATCATCTGCGCCAGCAGTTCGGGCGGATCCTGCAGGTCGGCGTCGAGGATCAACACCCTCTCTCCACGCGCCATCCTCAGCCCCGCGGTGACGGCCAGCTGCTGGCCATGGTTGCGCGACAGGTTCACGCCGCGAATCTGGCCGTGCGCCTGGATCAGCCGGCGGATCAGCGGCCAGCTTCCGTCGCGCGAGCCGTCGTTGACCAGGATCAGTTCGAAGGCTTCACCCACCTCGTGTCGGGCTACAGCCAGGACCCGGTCGGCGAAGGCCCGCAGGCCGGCTTCCTCGTTGTAGCAGGGCGCGACGATCGACAGGCGTGGGGACCGTCCGACTCCGGACGGGAGTCCTCCGTCGCCGTCTGCGGGACCCTCACTCATCTCGCACCTGCATCACCGGATCGTCGCCCTCGGCCTTTGACCTTGGCCCACGGCGCGCGCCGGCACAATGCGCCAGTCGGGGCGCCAGTCGGGGCGCCAGTCGGGGCGCCAGTCGGGGTTGCGCCGGGAGCACCCGGCTTGACGGCGGCCGCGTTCCCGCCGCAAGACCCACGTTCCCTCCCGCAGTCTCAACTCCCTGAAAGGCGCGCCCCGGCCCATCCATGGCACAGCAGTCACCCGACATGAGCGCGGGCGCTCCGGCCACGGTCGGCGTCGCCGGCGTCTGGCGCCGGACGGGCGACTGGATGGAGGCGAAGCTGTCGCCGTCTCCGGACCTGGGGAGCGGCTGGCGCCTGGCCGCCGTCGGCGTCACCGTGGCGCTGGTGGTCTGTGTGATCCTGGCGCGCAAATACACCCTGCACCGGGCTCTGGGCGACACCGACGACGCCACCCGCCTGATGATGGTGCGCGATCTGCTGGCCGGGCGAGGCTGGTACGACCAGTGGATCGGCCGGATGGCGCCGCCGACCGGGGTCTATATGCACTGGTCGCGCCTGCTCGACGGCGGCCTGGCCGCAACCGTGGCGTTGCTTCGCGGAGTCATGGCCCCGGCCGCCGCCGAGATGATGGCCAGGGCCCTGTGGCCGTTGGCGTGGATCTTCCCGGCCATCCTGGGCGCCCTGGCGGTGGCGCGCAACCTGGGCGGACGGGCGGCGGTGTTCCTGACCCTGCCGCTGCTGCTGCTCG
>CAIXWN010000101.1 GCA_903923135.1 uncultured Caulobacteraceae bacterium
CGGCCGAGATCGGGCGGCTGGTCGGCGCCCTGGGCGGGGCGGCGGCGGCCTATGCCGTGGACGAGACCGGCCCGCACGGCCTGTGCGCCGTCTGGCGCGTGTCGCTGGCCGGCGATCTGGCGGCGAGCCTGGCGGCGGGGGAGCATCCGCCGGTGCATCGTCTGCTGGAGACGATCGGCGCCATCCCGGTGGCCTTCGGCCCGACCGACGCGTTCGGCAACGTCAACAGCGCCGCCGACCTCGCCGTTGCTGCACTGCAAAAAGACAGCCCGGGCGTCCACTCCGCTTGACACACATCAACGCCCCGGAGGCCCTCCGGTGCTACCCGCGTGACCCAGGGGAACACCGGCCGGATCCTCGGTGAGTCCTCCCGCCATCGGGCAGGCGTAACGCGCGTTTCAAGGCTGAAGCGGCGGTCGCGTCTGCGACGAACTGAAGGAACAAGACCTTGGATATGCGTCCTATCGCCCGCCCGCGGCCGGTGGCGGGCCCGGTTACGACCGGCGCCAAAGGCGGGGGCATCCCCCGCTATCTGACCCATCACTACTGGTGGGCCTATGTTCACCCCAACGCGGTGCGGGTGTTCGAGCGGCAGTGGCTGGTGAACCTGATCCTGTGGGGCTGCTATCGCCAGCTGCGCGACGCGGCCCTGGCGGCGATCGGCGAGACCGCCCCGGGCCGCTCGCTGCAGGTGGCCTGCGTCTATGGCGACCTGACCCCTGAACTGGCCCACCGCGTCGACGCCAGCGACGGCAGTCTCGACGTCGTCGACGTGCTGCCGGTCCAGCTGGAAAACCTCGGCCACAAGCTGCCGGTGGACGCCCCGGTGCGCCTGCTCAACAGCAACGCCACCGACCTGCCGGCGCCCGACGCCAGCTATGACCGGGCCCTGCTGTTCTTCCTGCTGCACGAACAGCCCGCCGACGTGCGCCGGCGGACCCTGGAGGAGGTGATGCGCGTGGTCAGGCCCGGCGGCTCGATCGTCATCGTCGATTTCAGCCGGCCCGGCCTGCTGCATCCCCTGCGCTGGCTGTGGCTGCCCATCCTGGGCGTGCTGGAGCCCTTCGCCCGCGACCTGTGGCGCGACGGCCTGGAAGCCTGGATGCCCGAATCCGCCCGCCGCTCCATGCGCAGCACAAGCTATTTCGGCGGCCTCTATCAGCGGCTGGTCATCACGCGTTAGGCGAGGTCGGCCAATCGGACCGGCGGCGCGGGCCCGGGCGGCGGCTCGCCGGCGAGCAACGCTGTTCGCGGCCGGCAGGGCGCGACTATCGGCTCGACAGGATCAGGCCCTGCATGTCACGGCCCTTGCAACCGTCGGAACTTGAGAAAGCCAGCGGTAGACCATGAAGAGCGTGGGCGATCCTGAAATCGATCGTTCCGAACGGATCGCGAACCTCGCTCTCTCCGGCGCGAACGCGGGCGCCGTCGCGCAGAATGAGAACGAGGTCCTCCATCTCGGGGCCCTTCGGCGGATACCAGCACTGCGAGTCCAGGTCCCTGACGTCACTCCACGCCGCCTTCTTCAGAGGGCTGAACGGTGTAGATTGATACCAGATCGCGTCTGGCGTGAGGCACGTTTCGGGAATTTGTAAAAAAACCATACCGAAAAGAACTAATATACACCCTATGAACGGAATAAATAATATAGAAGACCCCATCCACTTCCTTGATTGAAAATAGGAAGCCATGTTTGCCGTCGAAAAATCCGATTGATTGAATATCTCCGGCGGACGTTTTCTGAACAAATCTCTACCATTATTCATCAATAGGTATGCGATGAAAATCGATATCGCCGAAATCAATACCCAGTCAACAACGGTTACAGTTCCTACTAAATGCTCAATTTGCCTCGGCAAATTCGACGTGGAAAAGAAAAAATTTCCAGGACATCTTCGATCATGAAGCCATTGTATGCCAAGCGTGGTAAGAATCAGGCCCCCGAAGAAGCCGCCAACAATTAGAAAATAGAGTGAAAACGCTACGAATCCGCCTTTTAGGCTAAGTTTGTTCGCGGCGACTTCACGAGCCTTCATAGGCACTTTTCCGTCCGATCAAGCCCAGGCTAGCGTACTTCCGCTCAAGTCGGAAGGCGGTGGAAACAACCCGGCCGCCGCCGCGATCCGCATCACGGTGTTCCAGTTGCGCGCCGTTCCGCGCACGCCCAGCGCCCGGTCGATGAGCGCGGCGGTGAGCCGCGAGGCGCCGACGCCGGCGGGATAGTGGATGAAGGCCTCGCGGCCGATCACCCGGGCGACCTCCGGGCCGGTGATGGCGGCGCGCAGCCGCGCCCCGGCCCCCGCGTCGGGCGCGGCTTTCAGGGCCACGACCAGAAGATGGCCCGGATCGTCCCGCGCCTCGGCGGCGAAGGGATTGGCGCCGATCAGGGCGTCCCAGTCGGCGACGCTCCGGACCATCACATCCACCGCCAGGCCGAGGTCGCGACCGATGGCCGCCTCCAGCCGGACCTCGAGCGCCCCGGCGTCGGCGCCCGGCGCGTCGAAGAGCAGGTTGCCGCTCTGCAGCAGGGTGCGGGGCGCGGCCAGCCCCGCCTCCGCCGCCACGCGCCGCAGATCGGCCATGGCCAGGCGGTTGGCGCCGCCGACATTGACGCCGCGCAGCAGGGCGATGTGCGTGGTCATGATCGTCCCCTCACAGGCCGCGGCGAGGCCTGGCTTGCCGCCCGGCCCGATTATCACGACAGTCGCGGGGCCGGCGCAAACGTCGCGTCGGCCCGGCGGCGGCGGCGGCGGGATCAAGGCCTCGAATTCAACCGCAAGAGGCGGAGTTCCTTGACCAGAGCGATGGGGCATCCAGGGCTTCACCACAGCGAGAGGAGCTTGACATGCTGACCAGGGCCCCCACCGACGACGCCCGCTGGGCCGCCGTCGCCGCCCGCGACCGCGAGGCCGACGGGACGTTCTTCTATTCAGTGCGCACGACGGGGGTCTATTGCCGTCCGTCCTGCGCCGCCCGCCTGGCGAAGCGCCAGAACGTCGCCTTCCACGCCACGCCGGCCGAGGCCGAAGCGGCCGGCTTCCGGCCCTGCAAGCGGTGCCGGCCCACCGGGGCGCCGCTCGCGGAGCGGCATGCGGAGACCGTCGCCCGGGCCTGCCGCGCCATCGAGGCGGCCGAGACGCCGCCGTCGCTCGACACCCTGGCCCGGGGCGCCGATCTGAGCCCCCACCATTTCCACCGCGTCTTCCGGGCGGTGACCGGGGTGACGCCGAAGGCCTATGCCGACGCCGCCCGGGCCCGGCGGGTGCGCGAGGGGCTGGCCGGCGCCGGCACGGTGACCGAGGCGATCTACGACGCCGGCTTCAACTCCGGCGGCCGCTTCTACGCGCAGTCGGCGCAGGTTCTGGGGATGACCCCGACGCGGTTCCGCAAGGGCGGCGAGCGGACAACCATCCGCTTCGCCATCGGCGAATGCTCTCTGGGCTCGGTCCTGGTGGCGTCGACCGACAAGGGGGTGTGCGCCATCCTGCTGGGCGAGGATCCGGACGCCCTGGTCCGCGATCTGCAGGACCGCTTCGCCCGGGCCGAGCTGATCGGCGGCGACGCCGGCTTCGAGGCGCTTGTCGCCCGGGTGGTCGGGCTGGTGGAGCACCCCGCGCAGGGCCTCGACCTGCCCCTGGACGTGCGCGGCACGGCGTTCCAGCAAAGGGTCTGGCGGGCCCTGGGCGGGATCAAGGCGGGCCACACGGCCAGCTACGCCGACATCGCCCGGGCGATCGGCGCGCCGCGGTCGGTGCGGGCGGTGGCCCAGGCCTGCGCCGCCAACACCCTGGCGATCGCCATCCCCTGCCACCGGGTGGTGCGCACCGACGGCGCCCTCTCCGGCTACGCCTGGGGCGTCGAGCGCAAACGCGCCCTGCTCGATCGCGAGGCGGCGGCGTGACCGCGCCGGCCGACGGCGCCGTGTCGCTGTCGATCGCGGACCGACTCGCCCGGGTCGACTGGCCGGCGGTGGAGTTTGACCTCGACGGACAGGGTTCGGCTCTGATCCCGAACCTGCTGACCCCGGGCGAGTGCGAGGACCTTTCCGGCCTTTACTCCCAGGAGGCCGGATTCCGCAGCCGGGTGATCATGGGCCGGCACGGGTTCGGGCGCGGGGAATATCGCTACTTCGCCTACCCCCTGCCCGGGCTTGTCCAGGCGCTGCGCACCGGGCTCTACCCGCGGCTGGCGACCCTGGCCAACCGATGGAACGAGCGGATGGGGATCGCCGTCCGCTATCCTGACGACCATGCCCGCTTCCTGGAGCGCTGCCACGCCGCCGGCCAGCAGCGGCCCACGCCGCTGCTGCTGCAGTACGGCGCCGGCGACTACAACCGCCTGCATCAGGACCTCTATGGCGAGCACGTCTTCCCCCTGCAGGCCGCGGTGCTGCTGTCGCAGCCGGAACGGGACTTCACCGGCGGCGAGTTCGTGATCACCGAGCAACGCCCGCGCCTGCAGTCGCGGGTCGAGGTGGTTCCGCTGACCCGGGGCGACGCCGTCGTCTTCGCCGTCAATCATCGGCCCGTGCAGGGCGTCCGAGGCTCCTATCGGGTGACCCTTCGCCATGGCGTCAGCCAGGTGCGCGGCGGCCATCGCCACACCCTGGGCGTCATCTTCCACGACGCGGCCTGACCGGGGCCGGGAGATGCCGCGCCCGTCGAGGAAGCGGGCCCCGAGGCCCGGAAGGCGCATTGGCCGCAGCTGCGCCCGATGACCGTCGGGACGCCCGCGCTCGGCGCTCCCCATCGGGATTGAATCCGCTCGATGATCTGATGATAGCGGCCGCTTTCGAGACCCTGGCGCTGGTCCCGGGCCGGCGGGATTCGTCGTCCTGCGCGCGCCGAGCGAACAGTCGCAGGTTGGCAGGACGCTCGCGCCCTCCCCTACCGCCCCAGGCGCCCGAGCAGGACGTCCCCGGCCAGTCCCGCCAGGAACCACAGGCCGAAGGCGCGGTTGTGGACGAAGGCGAAGGCCACAAACCACAGGGGCCAGGTCGAGGCCGGATAGTCCGGCGGCGGCGCGGCGGGGCGCGGCCGGCTGAAGACCCGCAGGGCCGGCGCCAGGGCGGTCAGGGCGAACGCCACCACCAGCAGCGCGACGCTGAAATACCCCGTGACGACCAGCCAGACGACGGCGACATACTGGCCGGCCATCATGGCCATGGCGAGATACCGCGACAGGCTCGGGCCGAGCAGGACCGGCAGGGTGGCGATGCGCCGGGCCTTGTCCTCCTGGAGCTTGTCGATGTGCTTGCCGAAGATGACCGAGGCGGCGCCCAGGCCGTAGGGCAGGCTGGCGAGCGCCACCCGGCCGTCCCAGAGGCCGGTGACGACGAAATAGCCGCCGCCGATCATCAGCGGGCCCCAGACGGCCAGGACGGCGATCTCGCCCAGGCCGACGTATTTGAGCGGCCAGGTGTAGGCCAGCACGAAACCCGCGCCGACCAGCATCAGCCAGAGGGTGGGCCCGCCCCGGGCGTGAACCAGCCACAGGCCGCAGGCGAGGGCGACGAGGGCGGTCGCCGTGGCATAGAGCAGGGAGTGGCGCTGGCTGAGCAGACCGCTCTCGACCGGCTGGACGCCGTAGCGGGTGCGGAAGTAGTTGTCCCGGTCGACGCCCATCCGGTGATCGACCAGGTCGTTGAGGAAATTGTTGGTGGCGTGGGCCAGGACCAGCCCGACGGTGACCAGGAGCCAGAGGGTGAGGTCGAACCGGCGGGCGCGCAGCGCCAGCAACCCCACGATCAGGCAGGGAATGACCGTGAGGATCAGGGTCGCCGCCCGGGCGCCGATCAGCCATCGGGGCAGGAGGCCGAGGCGGTCCCACTGCGCCCTGTCCAGGCGCGGCATGTCCGTCACGGCCTTCAGCCAGATGGGCGGCTCCATGGCTGTCTCCGGAGTGTCGGCGGCGCGACTCGCCCTGGGGCCGACGCGGGGAACCCCGGTTCTATAGGCCCCGGCCGCGGACGGCAGCCCGGCGACGCGGATTTCGGGCGGGCCTGGCGGCGCGATGGCGCGCGGTCGTTGAGACGTCGCCGAGAAACGCCGTCCGTTTCGGACGAGGGCTATCCGCGGCCGGGCTGTTCCCGGGCGCCCGCCAGGCTCGGCGGATCATGGGCCGTCACCCGCGGCGGGGCGCCCTGAAAGCGTTTGACCTCCACCAGGCAGGTCTGGGCGGCGCAGCCCTGGGAGAGGGAGGAGGCGCCGCGATCGAGAGTCAGGCTGTTCGGATTGCCGTGCTTTTCCAGTCCGGCTTCCGGATCGAACCACGCCCCGGTGTTCAGGCGGACAACGCCGGTGGCGATGTCGGCCGAAACGATGGCGCCGGCCAGGCAGCGGCCGCGATCGTTGAAGATCTCGACCACATCGCCGTCGCCTATGCCCCGCCGCAGGGCGTCGTGGGGGCTGAGATAGACGCCCTCGCGGCCCGCCACCTTGCCGGCGCGGCTGTGCGGGCTGTGGTCCAACTGGCCGTGCAGACGCCGGGCCGGCTGGTCGGACAGCAGATGCAGGGGAAAGCGCCCGGCGTCGGGGCCGCCCAGCCACTCGAAGGGCTCGCGCCAGACGGCGTGGCCGGGACAGTCCTCAAGACCGAACCCGGCGATCGTCGCGGAGAAGATCTCGATGCGCCCGGACGGCGTGGGCAGGGCGTGGGCCTGCGGATCGGCCCGCAGGTCGGCGTGCATTACCAGCGGCCGGTCGTGGGCGGCCAGATCGATCAGGCCCTGGCGCCAGAACTCGTCGAACGCCGGCAGATCGACCCCGCGCCGGGCCACCTTGGCGGCGTTCTCGTCATAGAGGCGCCGCAGCCAGCCCATGACGTCGAGACCTTCGGTGAAGGCCGGGCCCACGTCCAGACGCTCCGCCAGGCCGGCGAAGATGGCGTAGTCGTCCCACGCCTGCCCCACAGGCTCGACGGCCTGCTTCATGGCGATGAAGTAGCCCTCGCGCTTGGTGAAGCCGATGTCGTCGCGCTCCAGGCTGGTGGTGGCCGGCAGGACGATGTCGGCCTGCCGCGCGGCCGGGGTCCAGAACTGGTCCTGGACGATGATGGTCTGTGGGCGCCGCCAGGCCTCGACCAGCCGGTTCAGGTCCTGATGGTGGTGGAACGGATTGCCCCCCGCCCAGTAGACCAGCCGGATGTCGGGATAGGCGTGGGCGCCGCCGTTGTAGGCGAAGGTCCCACCGGGGTTGAGCAGCATGTCGGCGATACGCGCGACCGGGATGAAGGCCTTCACCGGATTGACGCCCTGGGCGAGGGTCGGCCCGGATATCCAGGGATGGGCGCTGCCCATCTCGTTCATCGCCCCATAGCCGAGACCATAGCCGCCGCCGGGCAGGCCGATCTGTCCGACCATGCAGGCCAGGGTGACCAGCATCCAGAACGGCTGTTCGCCATGGGCCGCCCGCTGCAGCGCCCAGGCGACATTGAGCAGGGTGCGGGCGCCCAGCAGGCGCCGCGCCAGGGCCGCGATCTGTTCGGCGGGAACGCCGGTGATCGCCGACGCCCAGTCGGGATCCTTGGCCACGCCGTCGGTCTCGCCCAGCAGATAGGGCGCGAAACGGTCGAAGCCGACGGTGCAGCGGTCGATGAAGTCGCGGTCGAAGCGGTTGTCCTGCAGCACCACATAGGCCAGGGCCAGCATCAGGGCGGTGTCGGTGTTGGGCCGGATGGGGATCCACTCCACCTCGCCCCCGGTCTCCAGGTTGTCGCGCACCGGACTGATGTTCACGAACCGGGTTCCCCGCTCGGCCATGCGCCTCAGGCCCGCCCGCGCCCGGTGATCGCCGGCGCCGCCGGGCGAGACCTGGGCGTTCTTCAGCGGCACGCCGCCGAAAGTGACGAAGAGTTCGCAGTGCTCGGCCAGGACATCCCAGGAGGTGTGGATGCCGCAGAGATGGTCCATGGAGGCGGCGACATGGGGCATGAGCACCCGCCCGGCCCCCAGGCTGTAGCTGTCGACGCTGCGCACATAGCCGCCGACCGCATTGAGGAAGCGGTGCAGCTGACCCTGGGCGTGATGGAACCGCCCGGCGCTGGCCCAGCCATAGGAACCGCCGAAGATCGCCGCATTGCCGAACTCGCCACGCACCCGGGCGATCTCGCCGGCGACCAGATCGAGAGCCTGCGTCCACTCCACCTCGACGAACGCCTCCTCGCCGCGGCGGCGCGAGGCGGCTCCCGGGCCCTGCTCCAGCCAGCCGCGCCGGACCGCCGGCCGGCGGATGCGCAGGCGGGTGACAGAGGGATCGAGCTGGTCCAGCCCGATGAGGGAGGGATCCGGATCGCCGGAGAACGGCAGGACGCGGGGCGCGCCGCCGCACGGGTCCGGCTCGATCTCATAGATTCCCCAGTGGGCCGCGCTGTAGGTTCGTGTGTCCATCCTGCCCGCCCCCGCCAGACGTCTTCGCCGATGTTCCGGCGTCGGCGCCGACCAGTGGGAAGATAGACGCAAAGCCCTGGCGCCGCGCAACCCTCCCGACATCCGCCGGCCCGACCCGGTAGGGTCGGCGGGCGCCGGCGGTCAAATCGCCATTGCTGATGGGGGCATTGAGCCCGGCTTATGACAGCCATGACGGAAACTCGAGAATTCACCCGATCTATCGACCACCGAAGATTTTCGGTTTTGCCGCGCCGGCAGCGGTCTGTTTTGAAAACGCCCTGAACCGCATCGACCTTGCCGCGGACGGCGGAGCGGCGAGGCCGTCGAGGAGTGTTCCATGACCCGATCGCGCAAGCTCAAGCTGGGCTTCATCCTGCACGGCGTCGGCCGCACCTGGACCGACTGGCGCCATCCCGACGCCGACGTCGGCGCCAGCACCAGCCTGTCGTTCTACACCCGACAGGCCCGGCTGGCGGAGCGGGGCAAGTTCGACTTCCTGTTCGTCGCCGACAGCCTGTCGATCACCGAGAAGTCGAGCCCGCACTATCTGAACCGGTTCGAGCCCCTGACCATCCTCTCCGCCCTGGCGGCGGTGACCTCGCGGATCGGCCTGGTGGGCACCCTGACGGTCAGCTACACCGAGCCGTTCAATGTGGCCCGGCAGTTCGCCTCGCTCGACCATCTCAGCGGCGGCCGCGCCGGCTGGAACGTGGTCACCTCGTGGCTGGGCGACACGGCCGCCAATTTCAGCAAGACCGAGCACCCCGCGCACGACGTGCGCTACCGCATCGCCGGCGAACACCTCGATGTGGTCCAGGGCCTGTGGGACAGCTGGGAGGACGGCGCCCATGTGGGCGACAAGGCCAGCGGCGTCTTCGTCGATGCCGACAAGCTCCACCGCCTGGACCACAAGGGCGAGTTCTTCCAGGTGCGCGGACCGCTGAACATCAAGCGCTCGCCCCAGGGCCAGCCGGTGATCTTCCAGGCCGGGGCCTCGGAGGATGGCCGCAACTTCGCGGCGAAGCGGGCCGACGCCATCTTCGCCGGCGCCCTGAGCCTGGAGGAGGCGCAGGCCTATTCCCGCGATGTGAAGGCGCGCGCCCGGGGCTTCGGCCGCGACGCCACGCGCCTCAGCGTCCTGCCGGGCATCGCGCCGCTGGTGGGCGACACCGAGGCGGAGGCCGAGGCGAAATATCAGGAGCTGGCCTCCCTGGCGTCGCTGGAGACCGGCCTGGGCTTCCTGGCGCGGTCGTTCAACGACCACGATTTCTCGGGCTATGATCTCGACGGGCCGTTCCCCGACGTGGCCGCCCTGGGTCGGAACAGCAACCAGAGCGCCTCCGACCGCATCCTGGCCCAGGTCAGGGCCGAGAACCTCAGCCTGAGGCAGATCGCCCAGCGCCTGGCCTCGCCGCGCGGCGCCTTCATCGGCACGCCGGAGCAGGTCGCCGACGAACTGCAGACCTGGTTCGAGAGCGAGGCGGCCGACGGCTTCATCCTGTTCGAGGCCCTGCCGGGCCAGCTCGACACTTTCGTCGATCAGGTGGTTCCGATCCTGCAGGCGCGGGGCCTGTTCCGCGAGGACTATGAGGGGACGACCCTGCGGGAGAGCCTCGGCCTCGATGTCCCGGTCAACCGCTACACCGCCGCCCGGAGCGCGCGGACGGCCGCGTAGGCAGGCTCACGGTTCCAGGCGCGGGCGTGGGCGCAACGCCCGCGCTTCGTCGGTCGCCCCAGCCCCGCTGAAGTCGCGCCGAGCAATTCTCGGCGTCGGCGCCGGGCGCGGGGCGCTATGAGGGACGTTCCCGTTTCAGGACGATCCCCATGCGCCTCTTCGCCCGCCGCCTGCCCCTTGTCCTGGCCCTGGCCGTCTGCGCGGCGTGCCCGCCGGCCGCGGACGCCGGGCCGGCCACCGCCAATCCCCTGGCCACGGCGGACCAGCTTCGCCTGGAGCGGGAGGCCGCCCGGCTGCTGGCCAGCCCCGAGGTGCGCGCCGCCGAGGCCGACGCGCGACGCGCCTTCGCCGCGCTGCCCTTCGCGGCCACCCCCGAGGGCCACGCCACCCTCGACGCCTCGGTGCGCGAGGTGGCCTTCGCCGGGGTGGTCGACAGCCTCGACCGCGACGGCGCCCATCCCCGGGCCTTCTGGCTGTGGACCCCGGCGCACCGCTGGTTCGGCCTGGCCACGCCGCGGGCCAAGGTGCTGATGCCCAACGTCGATAACGTCTTCCGAATCATCCCGGTGGACGGCGTCTCGCACTATCGCCTGACCCTCGCCCCCACCGGGGCCGAGCCGACCCAGCTGTCGCTGCAGCTGCTGCCCGGCCTGCCCGGCGAGGCCGACTGGGCCGAGGTCATCGCCCAACGGATAGACTCCGACCTGGTGAAGGAACCCGACGGCCGGATCGTCATCACCGTCGGACCCGAAGCCGGAGAGGCCAACCATGTGGCCGCCACGCCGGGCTCGCACTTCCTGCTGCTGCGCGACACGATCCAGGACTGGGGCCGCGAGCGACCCTATCGCCTGACCGTCGAGCGGGCGGAGGGCGAGCCCGCCGCGCCGCCGGC
>CAIXWN010000102.1 GCA_903923135.1 uncultured Caulobacteraceae bacterium
GCGCCGGCAGCGAGGGCGGAAGTGACCCCAGGCACCACATGACAGTCGACACCCGCCGCCCGGCACGCCTCGAGTTCCTCTCCGCCACGCCCGAAGATGAACGGATCGCCGCCCTTGAGACGAACCACGGTCAGACCTTCCAGGGCGAAGGCCACGAGCATGCGATTGATCTCTTCCTGGAGATAGGAATGGCGCGACTTGCGTTTGGCCACGTCAACCCGCCGGGCCGAGGCCGGAGCCAGGTCGATGATCGACTCGGGGACCAGACCATCGTGAACGACGACGTCGGCCTGGCGAATCACTCTCAGGGCCCGGACGGTCAGCAGGTCGGGATCTCCGGGTCCGGCGCCCACCAGCCAGACCACGCCCGCCGGCCTCGGCGAGCCGGTTTCAGCCCCTCGGGTGGCCAGAACCACAAGGTTCCGGCGGGTTGAACGGGGGGGACCGGCAGGCATGGGTGGCGTTTCCGTTATAGGAACTCTACAAGACCCTGCTCTCAATCGAAGGCTGGGGTGATTGCCAATTGGGGCCCGCGGCCCCATTTCGCAAGCCAAGGACTTCTAGCCGGGGTGTCAGGAATTCTATGGAGTCTCGCCGCCGCCTGCCGCCGCTCAACGCCTTGCGCGCTTTCGAGTCGGCTGCCCGCCACCTGAATTTCAGCCGGGCCGCCGACGAACTGTCGGTGACGCCGGGCGCAGTCTCGCAGCAGATCCAGAACCTGGAGGACTATGTCGGGGCGTCGCTGTTCAAGCGCACCTCGCGGGGCCTGCTGTTGACCGACTCCGCCCAGACCGCCCTGCCCGCCCTGCGCGAGGCCTTCGACCGGCTGGCCGAGGCGGCCTCCCTGCTCACCGCAGCGGTGGACGGCCGACGACTCACGCTCACCGCGCCCCCGTCATTCGCCGCGAAATGGCTGGTGCCGCGGCTGGGCGGTTTCGAAGCCGCCCACCCCCAGGTGGACGTGTGGCTGTCGGCGGACATGGCCCTGGTTGATTTCGCCTCGACCGACGTCGATCTGGCCATCCGCTATGGCGCCGGCCCTTATCCCGGTCTTGAGGTGATCCGGCTGATGGGGGAATCGGTTCTGCCGGTGATGAGCCCGGAACTGGCGGCCGCGAACCCGGTCAACTCCCCCGCCGACCTCGCCGGGCACGTCCTGTTGCATGACGGATCCCCCGTCGCCGACGAGAGCTGCCCAGACTGGGTGATGTGGCTGGCCGCCCGCGGCATACGCGGTTTCGACGCCAGTCGCGGCCCACGATTCAATCAGTCGAGCCTGGTCATCGAGGCGGCCATGGCCGGCCGTGGCGTGGCGCTCGCCAAGCGGGCCCTGGCGCAGGACGATCTCGACGCCGGCCGTCTGGTGGCCCCCATGGGCATCGCCACCTCGGTGGACTTCGCCTATTATGTCGTTCACCCAAAGGCCAAGGGTCGACTGCCCCAGGTGCGCGCCTTCGTCGGCTGGATAAAGGCGGAGGCCGCGGCGCACGAAGCGGCGCTGGACACCATGGACCAGGGCGCGGGGATCTAATGGCGCTCCGTTCCCGGGCCTGGTTCGACGATCCCGCCAACGCCGACATGACGGCGCTCTATCTGGAACGCTATCTGAACTTCGGTCTGACGCTGGACGAACTGCAGTCGGGCCGGCCGATCATCGGCATCGCCCAGACCGGTTCGGACCTCTCCCCCTGCAACCGCCACCATCTGGTGCTGGCCGAACGCATCCGGGAAGGGATCCGCACGGCCGGCGGCGTCGCGATCGAATTTCCGGTGCATCCGATCCAGGAAACCGGAAAGCGGCCCACCGCCGCGCTCGACCGCAACCTCGCCTACCTCGGCCTGGTCGAGGTGCTCTATGGCTATCCCCTGGACGGCGTTGTTCTGACCACCGGCTGCGACAAGACCACCCCTGCCTGCCTGATGGCGGCGGCCACGGTGAACATTCCGGCCATTTCCCTTTCCGTCGGCCCCATGCTCAATGGCTGGTTCAAGGGCGAACGCGCCGGTTCGGGCACGATCGTCTGGAAAGCGCGGGAACTGCTGGCGGCGGGCGACCTCGACTATCACGGCTTCATCGCGATGGTCTCCGCATCAGCGCCGTCGACGGGCTTCTGCAACACCATGGGCACGGCCTCGACGATGAATTCCCTGGCCGAGGCCCTGGGCATGTCGCTTCCAGGCTCGGCGGCGATCCCGGCGCCCTACCGCGACCGTCAGGAGGCCGCCTACCGCACCGGTCTGCGGATCGTCGACATGGTGCGCGAGGACCTGAAGCCGTCCGACATCCTGACCCGCGAGGCGTTCCTGAACGCCATTGTCGTCAACTCCGCCATCGGTGGGTCCACCAACGCCCCGATCCATCTTGGCGCCCTGGCCCGGCACATCGGCGTCGATCTCGACATCCGGGACTGGGAAACCCACGGCCGAGAGATCCCGCTGCTGGTCAATATGCAGCCGGCCGGCGAATATCTCGGCGAGGACTTCTATCGTGCCGGCGGCGTGCCGGCCGTGGTCCGCACCCTGATGGACCAGGGTCTGATCCACCAGGACACGCTGACGGCCAACGGCCGCACGCTCGGCGAGAACTGCGCCGAGGCGGCAGTCGAGGACGACAGGGTCATCCTGCCCTTCGACCGGCCACTGAAGCCCGCGGCGGGTTTCGTCGTGCTCACAGGCAACCTGTTTGACAGCGCCATCATGAAGCTCAGCGTCATCTCGCCGGAGTTCAGAACCCGCTATCTCTCGAACGCCGAAGACCCGGATGCATTCGAAGGCCGGGCCGTGGTGTTCGAGGGGCCCGAGGACTACCACCGCCGGATCGACGATCCCACCCTGGCCATCGACGACGGCTGCATTCTGGTGATGCGCGGGGTCGGCCCGGTGGGGTATCCCGGCTCGGCGGAGGTGGTGAACATGCGCGCGCCGGCCTATCTGCTGTCGCAGGGCGTGCGTGGCCTGCCGTGCCTCGGCGACGGGCGGCAGTCCGGCACATCCGGGTCGCCCTCGATCCTCAACGCGTCCCCCGAAGCGGCGGCCCTGGGCGGACTGGGCCTGGCGGCCACTGGCGACCGGATCCGGATCGATCTGGCCGCCCACCGGGTCGACCTTCTCGTCTCCGACGGCGAACTGCAGGCGCGGCGAGAGGCGTTGGCCGCGGCAGGCGGGTTCCCCTTCCCGAACAGCCAGACCCCCTGGCAGGAAATCCAGCGCGGAATGGTCGGCCAGATGGAGACCGGGGCGATTCTCGAGCCGGCGGCGAAGTATCAGCGCATCGCCCAGACCATGGGCGTTCCGCGCAACAACCACTGATCCGCCCGCAACGGCGATTTCCACGGATCCTTCCTTGCTATCCCCGCTCTTTTGAGTATGTTCCGCCGCCTCGCGCAGGGCCGACCTCGATGGTTCAAGCGGGTGCGGGTGCATAGCTCAGTTGGTAGAGCAGCTGACTCTTAATCAGCGGGTCGTAGGTTCGAATCCTACTGCACCCACCATTGCCTCAGGACAGTTCAGGCGCGCCGCGCCAGGGCGGGCCGTCGGCGGCAGTCATTCCACTCGGCCCCGCTGTCATGGCTCCGGCAGGTCGCACGCCGCCGCAGCCTCGGCATTCATTGACTTGAATCAACGGCCTGCGCCACAAATTCTCTAGAAAGCGTCGTACCAGGGGGCCCTGGCCAAGGGGGACTGAGGTGTCGAAGGGTCGGCCAGGGGTTGCAGCGATGCTTCCGGCGGCGTTCGAGCCCGAAGCCCCTCACGCGGGTGCAATGTGACAATTGTGAAAAGACCGACGGACACGGCGAGGCCCCGGGGCCCCGGACCGATCGGCGCGTTCATCGCCAATCGCCACGGCGCCGCGATCGCCTGGATCGCGCTGCTGATGGTGCCGATGGCGGCCCTCATGGGCCTGGCGGCAGAGGTGTCGTCCTGGCTGCTGATGAACCGCTCCATGCAGAACGCGGCGGACGCTGCGGCTCTTGCCGCGGCGACGAATGGGAACGGTGATCTCGACAGCGGCAGCCCGCCCCAAGCGATCTATCTGCGTGAGGCGCTGACGGTCGCCGCCGGCGCCGGTTATGTCCACGGTGACGGAACAACCACGGTCATTGCCAGCAACAAGGCCGAGTGCCCGAATGGCAGCGGCCCGACCTGCTATCAGGTCACGATCGGCCGCACCGTGCCGATATTTCTCGTCAGGGTGATCGGCTATCGCGGCAACGCTCCGCTGGGAGCGGGCTACGGCCAGCGAATCTCCGCCACGGCGATTGCCGGACTGGGCCCCGCCCCGGCTTCTTACTGCATGCTCGCTCTGGCCACTGGAAATGTCGACGGCATCCGCTCGAACGGCGCGCCCAAGGCGAACTTCAAGGGCTGCAATCTGATGTCGGACGCCAACGCAACCTGCCACGGGCACGACCTGGGCGCGGACTCGGGCAACGCTGCAGGTACGAACGATGGCTGCGGGGTCGTCGCCAACTCCAATGAGCCGCTCGTCGCAGACCCCTACGCGCCGATCTCGACCCACATTCCGGCCAATCCCTGCGGCGCCGCGGCCGCAGGCTACCCGCAGGAGACCCGGAAGGCCGGTCTGCCAGCGTCTAACCAATTGAGTGGAGGCTACACACCGGCGTCAGCCACCCTCGCGAACCCGATCTGCGGCGATGTGCAACTCACCGGTGACGTCGTCCTGTCCGGCGGCAACACGACGCTGGTCATCGAGAACGGCACGCTTGATCTGAATGGCTTCACCCTCTCGACCGCCGCCGGCGCCGGGGTGACGATCGTGTTCACCGGCCCGACGATTGCCGGTCTTTCACCCTCAGAGTTCCCCACCGGTGGCGGCCAACTCGACATCGCCGCGCCGAAGTCGGGGCCATGGTCGGGGGTCGCGGTCTATCAGGATCCGGCCTTGCCGGCGGGTTCTAATGTGGACGTTTCTTATAGCGGCAACAGCCCTTCGTGGAACATCACCGGGTTGGTCTACTTGCCCAACTCGGATGTGACGTTCAGTGGCGCGGTGGGCAAGGCGAACAACGGGACCAGCTGTTTCGTCCTGGTCGTCCACACCTTGAGGATCAACGGGACCGGCAACATGTTCTCCAATCCGCTCAGCAATTGCTCGGACGCCGGACTGACACCGCCGTCTGGCGCAGGCGGCTCAAGAATGATGTTGCTGCGATGAGCGACGCGCTTGCCAGGCTGCGGAATGTCCTCGGTCGATACCTGCGCGGGCGGCGCGGCGGGTCGGCCGTGGAAATGGCGCTGGGCGCGCTGCTGCTAACCATCCCCCTGCTGAATGTCGCCGACCTCGCTTTCTACGCCTATCGCAAGATGCAGGTGGAGAACGCCGCCCAGGTCGGCGCCCAGGCCGCGTGGGCCGCCTGTAACACTGTGTCGAAATGGCCGGCGACGGATCCGGCAAGATGTCCCGAACTGGCGTCGGCGATCAGCAACGCCATCACCAGCACGTCGCTCGGCGGCGGTGTTGTCCAGATGGCTGGCTCACCAACAGAGGGGTTCTACTGTCAGACCACAGCGGGCGACCTTCAAATGGTCGGAACCCAGGGGACAGTGGGGGTCCGGCCGACCAAGGTTCCAACCGACTGCTCCGGCGTGACCAAGGCCTCGAATCCGACCGCGCCTCCGGGAGACTATATCCAGGTCAGAGTTGCCTTCGTCTACAAGCCGATTTTCCGTAACGTCTCCCTGGTGTCATTGCTGAAGACGCCGATCACCAAGACCACCTGGGTCAGATTGGTCTAGCCATGCGACTCGTTCCGCGATTTCTCAGGCAGCAGGGCGGCGCCGAGGCGGCCGAGTTCGCCCTGGTGCTGCCGCTCCTCGCCGGCCTGACTATAGGCGTGATGGAGATGCTGCTGGTGCTGTTCGCCAACACCGCCCTTCATTTCGCCGTTGATGACGCCGCCCGCTGCATGTCGGTGAACACACTGATCTGCACCGACGCCGCCAGCACCCAGGTCTATGCCGCCAGCCACTATACGGGGCCTCCGATCTCTCCGGTGTTCACCGCGGCCGCGGCCCGCTGCGGCGACCCGACGACCGGGCCGACCGGGAGTCTGGTCAGCGCCACCGGCCAGTGGCGGATCAACGCCATCGTCTTCCGGATGACGGTGCCGCTGTCTGCGAGGGCCTGCTTCCCGACCTGATCGCCGCACGCAGCGAACGGCGCCGGAACGTCGCTGGCTGCGCGACAGAGTTATGTCCCTCTACCCCCGTGACGCCCGCCAGGTTCTCCACGGCTCGAACCGCTCTCCCGTCCACGCCAGCGCCGTGATCTCGAACGCCGCCGGCTCGACCAGGACGGTGGTGAAGCCTGGCGGACTGCCGCGCAGCCGCCGCGAAAGCGTTCCGGCGCCGACAGCCCAGCCGACCGTGGGCCCGCCGGGCAGGCGCCGAACGAACGGCATGTGCTCATGACCGCTCAGAATGAGCTCCACGCCGGTCGCCGCCAGATGCGCCAGCACGTCCCGTGCGTTTGCGACCCCCCCTTCCACCGGGGCGCCGGCGAGATGCAGCAGCGGATGGTGGCAAGCGAACAGGCGCAGCGGCGCGGGTGACGGACTTCGCCAGTCGATGCGCCTCAGGCGATCCATGGCGAGGGCTCCGCGGGACCAGTTCCACCGGGCCTGAACGCCCCTGGCGCTGTTCAGCGTTCGGGCGACCAGGCCCGGGCCGTCGAACGTCGACGCCTCCACGGGTCCGATGTGGCGGACATAGCGATCAAAGGGCGCGGTCAGCCGTTGCAGCAGATCCCAATAGGGCGTGTCGTGATTGCCCGGCGTGACCAGTCGTGGCCCGGGAAGTCGTGCGAGCCACGCGGCGGCCGATCGAAATTCCGAGTTCCGGCCCGACAGCGTCACGTCGCCGGTGATCAGCGTCAAGCTCGGTTTGAAAGCGGCCAAAGCCTCGGGCGCCGCCTCGACTGCGTCGATGGCCTCGCCACCGAAATGGAGATCACTGAGGTGGGCCAGGCGAAGGGTCAAAGCGCCGCCCCGTGGGCGCCCGGAAGGACGAGGGCGCGAAAGGCCAGCGGCACAAACTCGAACTCGACCCTATGGGACAGGCGAACGAGTTCTCCATCCAGGATGCAAGGGATCGGACGCAAGGCTCCGGCGCGGCCGTGTGCGGACCGGTACACCGTGATGCCTGGGTCCTGTCGCCAATGGCCCGCGAGGCCGTGGAACGCCAGCCGGAACATCTCGCGGGCGTTGTGAACGTCCAGTTCGGCGACCTCCAGAGCCATGTCGGGATCCAGCGTCTTGGAAATGGCCGGGTTGATGAGAACGAGGGCCTCGGCGTCACGTGCGGGAAGACCATCGAGGCCGTAGCGGATCCGCCCGGTGAAGGCCCGCCGCAGCGCATAGGCGGCCCGCTTCCAGGCATGACGGACATTGCCCGCCCGGACGGCCTCGCGGGCGGCCCCCCACAGGGCAGGCGCTCCCAGAATGGCCGCGACGTAAAAGACGTGATTGCCCACCCGCCCGCCAGACACGTTGCGCACCACACCGCTATCGAGCGCGCCCGTCAACGCCGCCTGCCAGGCAAGGGGGCCATAGAAGACCTGAGAGAGCATGTTCAGTGTCCCCCCGGGGAGGACAGCCAGCAATGGTCCCTGCGGCCCGCAGTGCTGCGCCGCGAGGCGGGCTGTGCCGTCACCGCCGAGAACCACAACGAGATCGGGGCTGGCCGCGACGGCGACGGCCACGGCGCGGTCAAGATCTGCGGGTTGCGGCGTCGCCAAGACCAGATCGTAGCCATAGTCGGCCATGAGCGATGCCAGCGAAGAGGCCGCCTCGGCTCCCACACCGCCAGCCGATATGTTGACGATCGCCTGTATGCGGCGCAGCGCCGGCCGGTCGGACTCGGAGGGGGGATTTTTGCGAAGCATACACCCGCAACGCACGCTCGCCGTCCCCGTTGCCTTTCAACGGCACAACCATTGGGCTGCGGCCGCGTTTGACATCAGGGCCACCGTCCCGGAGTCACCCATGTCACGCATTCTGCTCATCGCAACGGCGCTCGCCTGCATGGCTTGCGCCGCCGCCGCCGCTATCCCCGACTCCACCCGGGTGCGCCAGGCTTTCAGTGGCACGATTGTGTCCACCTACCCCGACGGCCGCACGGGCGAACTGTGGCTGACACCAGGCGGCACCTACACCGCGCGCGGCCGGCGGGGCGACCCCTCACGCGGGCACTGGACGGTCAAGGGCGATGCGCTGTGCCTGAAACAGGCCCGACCCATTCCGATGCTCTTCAGCTTCTGCACGCCCATCCCCGGCGCCGGCCTCGGCGACTCCTGGCCGGCGAAGGCGGCCACTGGCGAGGCGATCACCGTCAGGCTGGTCAAGGGCCGACGCACTGTCACCGGATAGCCGGCCATCGCTTGACAGCTTCTGTCCGGGTCAGGCCTAGATGGCTAACGGAGCGCCCCTCGGGCCGGCGACACTGCGTTCCGCTCCAGCCATGCGGCTCGCCTTGCGAGCACGCGATCGCGGCGCTGCGCCGCAATGCCCCGGACATATCCCATCATGCAATCAACCGGCCTCTGGCGTGACCGCGACTTTATCAGACTCTGGTCGGCTCAGGCCGTCTCGGCGTTCGGGGCCCGGATCTCGCGCGAAGGCCTGCCTATGGCTGCCGTGCTGACCCTGGGCGCTTCGCCGGCCCAGATCGGCGTTCTGGCGGCCCTGTCGCGGGGTCCCGCTCTCGTCGTCGGCCTGACCGCAGGCGGATTCGTCGATCGTTCGCGACGGCGCGGCGTTTTGATGAGCATGGATCTGACGCGAAGCCTGGTTCTGGCGACCATTCCACTCGCCGCCGGTCTGCACCTGTTGTCCATCGTGCATCTCTATGTCGCCGCGGCGGCGGTGGGCGCGGCCAGCGTGCTGTTCGAGATTGCCGACCACGCCTATCTGCCCAGCCTGGTGTCCGCAGAGGACGTCACCGCCGCTAACGCCAGCCTGAGCGCAACCGACTCGGTCGCCGAGGTTGTTGGCCCCGCCCTGGCTGGCGCCCTGTTCCAGTGGCTGAGCGGCCCCTATGCGGTGGCGGTCAACGCAGCAACCTATCTGGTTTCCGCTGCCTTCCTGTGCGGCATTCGCCGCCCCGAACCAGCCCCCGCCGCGGCACCGCCCGTCGACCTGGCCCGCGACGTGACGGACGGCGCGCGCGCCGCCCTGTCCGACCCGCATATCGCTCCGCTGCTGGTCATGGAGGGCTCCAACGCCCTCTTCGGCTCGTTCTTCTCTGCCCTTTACCTCATATTCGCCCTGCGGGTCCTTGGCCTGACTCCTGGACTGCTCGGCCTGACCATCGCCGCGGGGGGACTGGGCGCGCTCGCAGGCGCCGCCCTGGCGCCGCGCCTCGCCCGGGCGGCCGGCATGGGTCCGGCGATCATCCTCACCGCCGCCGGGGCGGCGCTGGCGACGCTGCTCATCCCCCTGGCTCCGCCCGGACGTGGTCCCGGCATGGCATTCCTCGCGACGGCGCAGCTTTTCGGTGACGCCCTGGCCGTGGCGGCCTGGGTGCTTGCCGCCAGTCTGCGCCAACGCCTGTTGCCGCCGCAGTTGCTGGGTCGGACCGCCGCGACGTTTCAGACGGTGGGAGGCGGACTCGGCATCCTTGGCGCCCTCACCGGTGGCGTCCTGGGCGGCCTGATGGGCCCGCGCGCCGCGCTGTTTATCGGCGCCGTCGGCCTGCTGGTCGGTCCGCTCGCAGCGGCGGGCTCGACCCTTCGCAGCTATCGCGAGGCGCCGTGAGTCTGCCGCGCCTATCTGGAAGGGATCAAGGCGCCCACCACCTCGGGGCCGCGCGGGCGACCAGCCGGCTGACCGCCTTGAGATCCGGCGCGGCGTGTACCGAATTGATGAAATGGACGAAGGGGTTGTCCTTCATCAGCGGGCGTTCCGACCACTCCCGCCAGGCGGCCTGATAGGGAACGCCACGCACAACAACGGTCGCTCCATCGAGGTTTCGCCAAGCCCCCCATCGCCAGGTCATCCACTCGTCAAAGGACGCGCGCGATACAAGACCTTTCTTGAAGAAATTGTATTCATTCAACATCAGGTCGAACAGCTTGCGGTAGTAGGCGGCCGCCTCGGACCGGTCGATGGCGCTGGGCCCATCCGGCGATGGCGTATAGTCCCGGGCCAGGGCATGGGCGCGGTCCAGGAGGTCGTGGAACCTCTTGGCGAACTCGAACAGGGCGTTGGCTTCCTGGTGCCGCGTCGTGCGGCTGTGCACCACGCCGCCGACCACGCCGGCGGTGATCACCGCGCCGAAGATCGCCCCCCAGAGGGGCCCCAGACCCTGGTACTCTTTGTTGATCCCGAGAAACGTCGCCAGCGCATGCGCGAAATCCGCGAAGCTCATCTCCGTGCACCCCCAAACCCCGACCCCCGGGTTCCGTGATCCTAACCCTGGACCGTGCCGACGCCCACGGGCAATCCGCAAGATCGTCGGCTTCGGGCACTGGCGATCCACCCCTGCAAGCGCCCCAACAGCCAGCGGGCGCATCTCTGGGACCGACGACGGAAATCGGGCATATGCGGAGATGCTTTGCGGGCGGAACCCAACAGATCCGGCGGGACAGGAGATCGGCGATGGACAGGCTCCGGCACGCCCGCACAACCGCCTTCAGGATCGGAACAGCAGCGACCCTGGCGGCCGGACTGGCAAGTCTCGGCGATATCATTCTGCTGGCTCACGGAGCCGCAAGGGAGCTGGGGGACAGCCGCGTGGACGCCACAGCGCTGGTGGCTGGTCATCTTCTCGGTGTCACCTGCATTCCCCTCTACGCGGCGGGCTATTGGCTGGCGGCCCGCGCCCTGGCCGGGGCGGGACGGTGGACGGCGCTGGTGTTTCCGATCGGCATTTACATCGGCGCCGTGGGGGCCGCCGTGCACGGCGTGACCGCCGTGCTGATCGAGACCAACCTGCACGCGGCGGGTCCTGCGTCGCCGTTTACCATCCCTCACGCTATCTATTTGACGCCGCTTTGGGGCGTGGTGTTCGCGGGTCTCATCCTGGCGTCGGGGCTCATCGTCGCCGGCGCGCTGGGAGGGCGATCGTTGCTGCCGCGGTGGGCAGCGGTGGTCAATCCGGCCATTCTGATACTGGCCCTCGTCCTGGTCAGCGCGCCATTCCCGAAACTGTCCGCCTATTTGGCCCCGGCGGCGCCAAATCTCGCGCACCTGCTGTTCTTCGCCGCCCTCACCTTCTGGCTAGCTCGGCCTGGCGACCGGAACACCCCGGTCGCCTCCTCGGACGACCGGAGCGTCGTGCCGTAGAGTGGGCGACAGCCGCCCGAACAGACACGCTACGACAACAAAAACTATGACGACATTCGTGAATCTCGCAGGTGGAGTCAGGTCCGGCGCGGGATGACCACCGGAAGTGTTTCGTAACCCTTCACGAAAATCGAATGGGTGCGAACGGGTTCGCCCGCCAGCTCGACTGACGGGAAACGTCTGAGGATCTCCTCCCAGATGATTGTCAGCTGCAATTCAGCCAGACGATTGCCGACGCAGCGGTGAACGCCGAACCCGAAGGACAGGTGATTGCGGGGCCTGGCGCGATCGATGATGTAGGTGTCGGGCGTGTCGATGACATCCGCGTCGCGGTTTCCCGAGACGTACCACATCAACACCTTGTCGCCCTCTCGGATCCGCCGGCCGCCGAAGTCGTAATCCTGCGTCGCGGTCCGGCTCATGTGAGCCAAGGGCGTTTGCCAACGGATGGTTTCCGAGACCATCGACGGAATCAGTGACGGATCGGCGCGCAGCTTGTCGTACTGGACCGGGTTCTTGTTGAGGGCGTAGATCGAGCCGGAGATGGTGTTGCGGGTGGTGTCGTTGCCGCCGATGATCAGCAGGCCGACATTGCCGTAGTATTCCAGCCTATCCATTTCCCGCGTGGCGGGGTTGTGGGCGAGCATGGAGATCAGGTCGAACTTCGGCTCTTCGTTCACCCGGTCGTTCCAAAGCCCGGTGAAGACCGCGAAACACTCGTTGATCTCGTCGCGTTTCTGGTCCCAGCTCGTCACCGGACCGTGGCCCGGGGCATTGGTCATGACGTCCGACCAGTGTGTCAGTCGCCGGCGCTGATCGAATGGGAAATCGAAAAGCGTCGCGAGGGTCATCGCGGTGAGTTCCTTGGAGACCCGATCGACCCAGTCGAACTCTTCACCGATGGGCAGGGAATCGAGGATTGCGGCGGCCCTCTCACGAATGACTGGCTCCATGCGCTGCAGATTGGCTGGAGCGACCACCGGACTGACCGCCTTGCGCTGTTGGTCATGTCGCGGCGGATCCATCGCGATGAAGCTGGGCCGCTGAGGGCGGTTGGCGAACTGCGCCGCCCCTTCGAGAGTCGGAAGGGCGATTCCCTTCGCCGAGGAGAACACCTGGTGATTGGTGTCGACCGCCATGATGTCATTGTACTTGGTCACTGACCAGAACGGCCCGTAGTCGCTCTCGGACGTGAAATGGACAGGCGCCTCGTTGCGCAGGCGTTCGAAGATCGGCCACATCGCATCGCTGGCGAACAGATCGGGGCGGGCGGGGTTGAGCGCCTCCAGCGGTTCGGCGTAGGCCCTGGCCCGGGCTTCATGGCGTATGTCGATGGCCCCGTCGCTCATCTGGGTCTCCCTGCGCGCAGTCTCCGCGCGGCCTGGGCCGTCGTCGGATGGTCCTGGGCGAACGCCGGTATTCGAACCGCGTTCCGGCTTCGTCGTCAACCGCGGCCGTTCAACCGGAGAGGAGCTGACGCTGCCCAGGCTCCACCCAGGCTCAGAACTCGATCATATCGAAATCGGCTTTCGGCGTTCCGCAGAGCGGGCATTTCCAGTCGACCGGAACATCGGCCCAACGGGTCCCCGCAGCCAGCCCCTCGGGTGGATCGCCCTCGGCCTCGTCGTAGAGGTAGCCACAGGTCCGGCATTGCCAAGTCTTGTAGGGCTCGATCGTCATGACTGTCCTCCGGCCTTCAGGCCCCGGACCCCGAAACTGAGGCGAAGTGTGGCCAGGCTGGTTTCGCGGATGGGATTCACGTCGGTGGTGGGGTCGGCAAGACGCTGCATCGACACCCCGAGCAGCAGACTGCCGACCATAAGCGCCGCGGCTCCGGGATCGAGATCGGCGCGGATATCACCCTCAGCCTGGCCCCGCCGCACCATCGCTGCGAGCCGCCGCTCGATCCGCGCGTGCTCTGCGGCGAAGGCCTGTCGCAGTGGGGTGGCGTCGGCGACCGCCGAAGAGAGCAGCATGAAATAGGCGCGACCGTGCTCGTCGTCGGCCAGACTGCGCAGATAGAGATCGACGTAGGTTAGCAGGGCCTCAAGGCCAGGCCGGGAGTCGACCCCCGCAACTCCCAGCGCCGCTTCCTGCTGTTCGTGCAGATGGTCGATCACCGCCTCGATTAGGGCCTGCTTCGAGCCGAAGCGCTGGGTGGCCAGACCACGGCTGTACCCAGCCACCCGACCCACAGCCTCAAATGTCGCCGCGCTGACGCCCTGCTCGCCGACCACGGTGATAGCGGCGCGAACGAGGCCGCGTCCAGACTCGTCGCGCCGTTCGGCCTGAGTGCGCCTCGCCGCGGCGCCCCTGGGTCTTTCAAGTGTCCGTGTCACAGCGCCCACCCTAACTTAATTGTTGGCCGGCAAACAAGTAGCGGCTACTCTGCTTTGCCAGCACACGTCATCCAACGGCCCAGCCGAGGCCCACAAGAGGAAACCGCGCGTATGACCATCGCCCAGGATATCGCCAACACCATCGTCGACCCGAAGGCCTATGCCGACGGCGACAGGATCGATGCGGCGTTTTCCCAACTCCGCCGCGAATCACCTCTGGACGTTGCCCACCCCCAAGGCTTCGATCCGTTCTGGGTGGTCACCCGGCATGCCGACATCCAGGCCGTCGAACGCCAGAATGACCTGTTCCACAACGGCGACCGGGCCGCGACGCTGACCACGATCGAGGCCGACAAACTCGTGCGCCAGATGACCGGCGGTTCGCCGCACCTAGTTCGTTCGTTGGTGCAGATGGATAACCCTGATCACTTCAACTACCGCAAACTGACCCAGGGCTGGTTCCTGCCGCAAAACCTGCGCGGCCTGGAGGGCCGAATCCGCGAAATCGCGCGGGGCTTCATCGATCGCATGGCCGCCATGGGCGGGCAATGCGACTTCGCCCGCGACGTGGCGTTCCTGTACCCCCTGCACGTGGTCATGGAAGTGCTTGGCGTCCCGGAGGTTGATGAACCCCGCATGCTGCGGCTGACCCAGGAACTGTTCGGCAGCGCGGACCCGGACCTCAACCGCTCCGGCCAGGCCATCACCGACATGGCTCAGGGGGTCAACGAACTGCAGAAAACCGTCGCCGACTTCATGGTCTATTTCACCGAAATGACCGAGGATCGGCGTCGCAATCCCCGCCAGGATCTGGCCAGCGTCATCGCCAATGGCCAGATCGAGGGCCAGCCGCTCGGTCACCTGGAAGCCATGAGCTACTACATCATCGCGGCTACCGCCGGGCACGACACCACCTCCAACACCACGGCCGGCGCCCTGTGGGCCCTGGCCGAAAACCCGGACGAATTCCGTCGCCTCAAGGCCGACCTGTCCCTCATCCCCGGCCACGTCGAGGAATCCATCCGCTGGGTGACGCCGGTGAAGCACTTCATGCGCACCGCCACGGCCGACACCGAACTGGCTGGCCGCAAGATCGCCAAGGGCGACTGGCTGATGCTCTGCTACCCGTCCGGAAACCGGGACGAAGCGGTCTTCGAAAATCCCTTCCGATACGACATTACGCGCTCGCCCAACAAGCATGTGGCCTTCGGCTATGGCGCCCACGTCTGTCTGGGACAGCATCTGGGCCGCCTCGAGATGCGCGTGCTGTGGGAGGAACTGCTTCCCCGTCTGGAAAGCCTGGAACTGGACGGAACGCCGAGCCGCATGCAAGCCAACTTCGTCTGCGGTCCGAAGTCGGTGCCGATTCGCTATGTGATGCACTGACACCGGGCAGTCAGCCGGCCGGGCCTATTGCGGACCCGGCCCGGCGGGCAGCCTTCAACCGGTTCAGGCAGGCGTCGCAGGCGCCAGCGTGGGGACGGGGGCTGTCGGAAGCGGAGCCTCAGCGGGCGACCCTGGCGCGTTGGGAATCGCTGGCGGCGCAGGCGGCGCGCCAGGCGGTATCGGCCCGACCGGCAGACGTTTCATCGCCGCGACCATGAAGCTGCGCCACAGGTCGACCGGGGCGGTGGCCCCCGTTATCCGGGCCATCGGGGTCGCATCATCGCGGCCCACCCAGACCACCGTGGTCAGCCCTCCCGTGAAGCCGCAGAACCAGGCGTCCTTGTAGTCGGAGGTGGTTCCGGTCTTACCCGCCAGATCGAAGCCGGCGACGGCGGCGTGGGTTCCGGTCCCCGAGGCGATGACGGTGCGCAGCATGCGGTTCAGATCGCCCAGCGCCGGGTTGGCGATCGCCGGAGACGGCGGAGGAGCCGGATGCTGGTAGATCACCGAGCCCCCGGTCACACGGATGCGCTCGACACCGTAGGCTGACACGCGATTGCCGCCGTTGGAGAACGCGTCATAGGCTTGGGCCATTTCCAGCGGGGTCACCAGGGTGGTACCCAGGGCCATGGCAGGATCGGTGTTGATGGGCGAGACGATCCCGACGCGATGGGCCGCGGCAGCCACGGCGGGGCGGCCGACCTCGTCCGCCAGGCGCGCAGCGACCGTGTTTATCGAGTGCGCCAGGGCCGTCTCCAGGGTGATCGGTCCCAGGTACTCCGGCTCATAGTTGCCAGGCGTCCAGCCGTTGATCGTCACCGGTTCGTCGACCACCGGAGAATCCGGCGTGCGGCCCGCCTCAAGGGCGGCGAGATAGACAAACGGTTTCCAGGACGACCCGGCCTGGCGATGGGCGTCGACCGCGCGGTCGAATGGCCCCTGTTGATAGTCGGCGCCACCGATCATCGCCCTGACCCGACCGGCTCCGTCCAGAGCCACCAGGGCGGCTTGGGCGACACCTCGGCTCCTGTAGCGTCCGACGACCTCCGACGTTGCGTCGCCGGCGACGGTCTCCGCCCCGGAGTCAAGCGTGGTCTCGACCACCAGATCGCGGCTCAGCGCCGCGGCGTTGACCAGACGGCGCGTCTGGCCGTCCAGCCAGTCGACGAAGTACTGCGCCGGCTCGGCGGGCGCGCGCTTCCAGACCTTGAACGGCGCCGCCAGAGCGCGAGCGCGCTGGGCCCGGGTGATGGCTCCCGTATCCGCCATGGCGTCTAGCACCAGGCGAGTCCGCTCCGCCGAGCGCGCCGGTTGTTCGGCCGGATCATAGTCGGTGGGTGACTTCATCAGCGCCGCTAGGCTGGCGGCCTCGCGCAGCGTCAGTCGCGCGGCGGGCTTGTTGTAATACCGTCGGGCGGCGGCCTCCAGGCCATAGGCCCCGGACCCGAAGTAGACCCGGCTGAGATAGAGCCCCAGGATCTGCCGCTTGCTGTAGGCCTGCTCAAGTTCGACGGCGTAGACCAGTTCTAGCGCCTTGCGCTCGACCGTGCGGTCGGCGGTGAGAAACAGATTGCGGGCCAGCTGCTGGGTTATGGTCGACGCGCCCTGGGCGGCCCGTCCGCGACCCAGATCGCTGACTATGGCCCGGGCGATGCCCACGGCGTCGAAACCCTCGTGGGAGTAGAACCTTCGATCCTCTATGGCGACGAACGCGGCCGGGACATAAGCGGGCAGGCGGGAGACATCCACCGGCGGGCCGAACCGGCCGCCGCGTACACCGATCACCGCGCCCGAACGGTCCAGATAGGTGATCTGGGGGTCGCGCCGGATAGGCGGCAGAGGCGGCAGTTGCGGCCCCTGGGACAGCAGGGATGCGGCGGCGATCAGGGCGAACACGGGCAGGCCTCCACCACCGAGCCGCCACGGGCGTCCGGCGCTTCAAACGCGGGCCTCTCTGCCCCGTCCCGCGCCGCAGGCAAACATAATTCGCGGTAATGCGCCGATCGGGTTGTGCGATGCGCCTTTGACGCTGGAACCCCCGCCGACGGTGGGCTATGGGCCGACGTCCGGCGGGCGATAAAGATCCGTCGGAACAGGCGCGCCGGCCCAGGCCGGGACGTCTGCAGACAGCCCAGGGCAAGGAAACCGGTCGCATGTTCGCTTGGAACTTCGGGGATATTCTGGATGGGGTTTCGGCGGTCATGCCGCCTGAAGCGCCGGCCCTGATCCATGGGGACCGCGTGATACGCTGGGGCGAGGCGACGTTCCGATCCAACAACCTGGCCAGGGCGATGATCGCCCGTGGGTCGGCCCCCGGCGACAAGGTCGCCTTCTACATGCACAACCGGCCGGAATACACCGAGACCCTGGCCGCCTGCTTCAAGGCGCGGCTGGTGCACGTTAACGTGAACTACCGCTATACGCCGGACGAAGTGTTCTACATTTTCGACAATTCCGACGCCCAGACCGTGGTTTACGGTGTGGAGTTCCGACGCAATATCGAGGCCATCCGGCCCCGGCTCACCAAGGTGAAGACCTTCATCGAGGTCGGGCCTGGCGGCGATTTCGCCGAGAGTTTCGAGGCGATGTGCCTCGAAGGCGACGGCCAGCCGCTGGATATCCGGCGCAGTCCCGACGACCTCTTCTTCATCTACACCGGCGGCACCACCGGCATGCCCAAGGGCGTGATGTGGACCCATGACGACATGCGGCAGATCACCATGGCCGCGGCGCGGGCGCTCGGTCCGGTGCCGGAGACGCTGGATGAACTCGTGACGGCAGCGCGCATGATGGGTCCTGGCCCCGCCAGTGTTATCGCCCCGCCGCTGATGCATGGGACCGGACTGCTGACGGCCATGGCTGGTCTGCTGGGGGGCGGCGCCGTCATAACCCTGCCCTCCCTGCACTTCACCGCCGAGGAAATGCTTGAGGCGATCGACCGCTGGAAGCCCGCCAATGTGACCATCGTCGGCGACCCTTTCGCCCGCCCGCTGGCGGAGGCGTTGGACCGCGATCCGGGCCGTTACGATGTCTCCAGTGTCCAGCGCATCACCTCCTCGGGTGTCATGTGGAGCCTCGAGGTGAAACGCGCCCTTCTGCGTCATATGCCCCAGGCGATGCTCGCCGACGCCTTCTCATCGTCCGAGGCCCTCGGTCTTGGAACGTCGATCATGACTGCCGCCGGAGAAGTGCAGACCGCCAAGTTCGCGCTCGGCGAGCGCGCCCGCGTCTTCGACGAGAATGATCAGCCCGTGGCGCCTGGTTCGGGCGTACGCGGCATGGTGGCCGTCGGGCCGCCCAATCCTGTAGGCTACTACAAGGATCCGGAGAAGACGGCGCGGACGTTCCGCGAAATCAACGGCGTGCGGTATTCAGTGCCGGGCGACTGGTGCATCGTTGAGGCCGATGGCACGCTCACTCTGCTCGGGAGAGGCAACGCCTGTATCAACACCGCCGGAGAGAAGGTGTTTCCCGAGGAAGTGGAAGAGGCGCTCAAAACCCACCCCGACGTTGAGGACGCCCTGGTGGTGGGCCTGCCCGACCCGAAGTGGGGCCAATCGGTGACCGGGGTGGTCACGCTCTATCCCGGAAAGTCGCTGGATGAAGGCGCGCTGATCGCCCACGTCCGTCAGACGCTCGCCGCCTACAAGGCCCCGAAGCGTCTCGTCACCGGAGACGTCAACCTCCGTGCGCCTAACGGCAAGGCCGACTACAAGTCCGCAACCGCCTTCGCGTTTGAAGCCCTGACCAGTCCCTGAGGTGAGGCCCCCCTGAGCGGGAGCGATTGACCCGAATCTTCGCGGGCGGCCCTGTGGCCACCCGGCTGCGGAGGTCAGAGCGCGAAGGCCGAGGATCGCAGGCGACGCAGGACGTTGGCGCGCCGCACTTCCAGCCGGCGGCGGATCGCCGAGCGCCGGACGAAGTCCCGTTCGATCATGAGGTAGAGGCGATGGCACGCCACCGCAAGGGTTAGCACCAGTGCCGGCAACGAAAACGCCGGGCTGTGGAGCACCTCGGCCAGGGCCAGCCAGGCCAGAAGCATCGTCATCGCTGTGCGGCGCAGGTCCCCGAACGCCAGATCGGCCACGGCCTGACCGCGGGCGCGGATCAGTTCGGATGGCGTGGACCGGCGGGACATACGGAACAACAGCGTCCGGTCGGTCGCAGGGACGGGGCTATCGGCGGCGAAACTCATCGGGTGTCCCTGCTCCGTGGCTGGGATTGAGCCAGTTTCGTCAAGGTTCCGACGCCCCTCGGATCAACGACCTCACCTTAATCAGACCGGTTCGGGGGCAAGTCAACGCAGTGGGATTTGTTAAGCAATGTGAAATTGATCACGTTTTCGTGATATCAATCCGCGTGCGACCTATTCGCGCAGGACTCCAGAGAACCGTCGGGACGCGAATCGGCGCTGAGGGCGCGAACACGCGCACACCTTTGAAACCGTTCGCCACGCCAAACGCCCGGACGATCTGAAGTCGCCGCTCTACGCCTCTGCCCGAGATTTACCCCGTTCCAATACTACGTTCCTCCCAAATTAATCAGGATACATCCCATCAGGACGCCAGACGGTCGCCGTAGGGCTAGGCGCCGCAGGCCGGCACGACCGGCGGGCCGCTCCGCCGGCGCTTCAGATGCGCCCGTCCCGGATGAACGCCCGGTCCGCCCACACCGAGTGGGTGCCGCTGCAGATCTTGTGCGGCAGGGCGATACGCGCCACGGGCCCCTCTTCGAAACGACGGCAGTCGATGAGGATGCATTCGGACCGACCCGTGTTCTCGTCGATGACAAAGCTGACGAGGTAGCCGTCATCCTCCTCCGTGGCGCCGATTCGCGGAGCGAATGGCGCCTCGCTGGCGTAACGGCCCTCGGCCAGGTCCACCCGCCAGGACTGGCCGGTCTCGAGGTCATGCTTGACGAAGCCGGTGAACAGGAACCATCCGGGCCTGGCCACGGTGGAATAGGCGTAGCGATAGGGGCGCCCGGCAAAGCGCTGGTTGAACATGCCGAACTCCAGGACCCGATCGTCGAGATGACCCTCGCTCGTCTCGCCAGTCCTGAGGTTGAAGCGCCAACGATGAAGTTTGGGTCGGAAGCTGTATTCGTCAAGAAACGCCATCAGGTGCCCGTAGCCATCGGGCGCGGTCTTGATCGGGCGCGGCGTAGGATTTTCCTGGAAGTAGGCGTCCATCACCAGCTCATCGCCATCCTCGAAGGCGTTGAGGAAATGCAGGATGTAGCAGGGATCGGCCTCGAACCACCGCATATCCGATCGCGCGCCATGCCGGGGTATCACCCCGAATCGCGATGGCAGGCCCTCGTGCAGCCGCACCGCATGGATGTTACGCTTCAGCAGTTCGGCGTCCCAGAACACCGGCAGGTCATTGACGATCGAGTAGCGTTCGCTGAACGCCATGTCATGCGGCAACCGCGGCCCCGGCAGGTCGATGGGGATGTAGCTGCTCACCTTGCCGGAACGGTCGACAACGCCGTAGTGCATGTATGGCGCATGTGTTGAATAGTTGAAGAACAGCAACTCGCCGGTCCGCTCGTCGACCTTGGTGTGGGCGGAGACACCGTCCAGCGGGGCCCATGGCGCAACGCCGAGTTGCTCAAGGGTCTCGGGATCGAGCACATAAGCCTCGCCGCATTGATAGAAGGTGGCGATGACCTTGCCGCCGTGCACAACCACGTCGGTCGAGGCGGTGTCCTTCAGGCCGCCGTGCGCGCCGAATCCCGGTCGCAGCGACACATCGGGGCCGTCCATCAGACCGCCCCAAAGGGAGCCGCCGACTTCCTGTTCGGCCTGTAAGCCGCGGGTGCGCACCCAGCGGTTGCGATAGCTGGCGCGGCCGCCCTGGAAGTCGATCTGATGCAGCATGCCGTCGCCGTCAAAGGGGTGAAACCGACCCAGCGGCTGGTGGATCTGGTTCTCGGTGTTGCGGATGTAGACGCCGTCGATGTCGGCGGGAATCGCCCCTTCGATGACCTCAAGGTCCCAGGCGTTGACCTCCTCGTGCAGCGGCGTCCACGCGCCATTCAAATAGGGGTGATTGCTCGGCATGAGCGTGGTTTGAATAGGCGGCAGGTGCTCTAACTTCATGGGGCGCCTTCCTCGGGCAAGCTTCAGGCGACCAGTCAAGTCCCCAACGGCCCCCTGACGCCCCCTTGGTCTCTACAGCCAAACCGGCGCGCCGACCACCGGGGCGGCCGCGGACGCGACGGAAGCGCGCGTGTCAGGCGGCATAGAAGAATCTCTCCTCGACAATCTTCCCCTCCTTGACTGTGTAAAGCACGATTTCATTCCTGGTGTGGCGGTGACCAGTGTCCCGGAAAGTCTGGTCAATGACGAAACGCACCGTGAACTGTTCGCGGTTCACATGGGGACCCAATAGCTAGGCTCAGGACCTATTAAATTGTTTGCGCGGGGCGCGACAGATTGATTCACTGGCGGTGCGAGGAGGCGCTGCCATGAGTGATTTGTTCTGGCTTTCGGCGGCGCAGATGCGTCGGATCGAGCCCTATTTTCCATTGTCGCACGGCGTGGCGCGTGTGGACGACCGCAGGGTGATCAGCGGGATTATCTTCGTGATCCGCAACGGGCTGCGGTGGCGCGACGCTCCGAAGGACTATGGCCCACACAAGACGATCTATAATCGCTTCATCCGCTGGAGCCGGCTTGGGGTGTTCAACAAGATCTTCGCCGCCCTGGCGGCGAAGGGCGGCAAGACTGATCAGTTGATGATCGATGCGACCCACCTAAAAGCTCATCGAACGGCGGCGAGCCTGCTCAAAAAGGGGCTGTTCCCCGACGTATCGGACGCACCAAAGGCGGTTTGAACTCCAAACTGCACGCCCTCTGCGATGGCCGCGGACGGCCTCTGGTCATGCTGCTGAGCGAAGGCCAGATGAGCGACTACAAGGGCGCGGCGTTGATGATCGATGCGTTCCCCAAGGCCCGGGCCCTTCTCGGCGACAAAGGCTACGACGCCGACTGGTTCCGCCAGGCCCTGACCGAACGCGGGATAACGCCGTGCATCCCGCCAAAGGCCAACAGGAAAATCCAGATCGACTACGACAAGGGCCTCTACAAGCAGCGCCACAAGATCGAGAACATGTTCGGCAGGATCAAGGACTGGCGACGCATACACACCCGCTACGACCGCTGCGCGCACACCTTCATGTCCGCCATCTGCATCGCGGCAACCGTCATCTTCTGGCTATGATCAATGAGTCCTGAGCCTAGCAGGCATGGATTTCATGGGTGTCCCGCCAGCAGCAATCCTTGGCGCTGACCGCATCCTTGCCACGCAGCACCGCGCTTTCGCCCGTAGCCTCGACACTGACCATGTCGTGCGACCAGTAGAGTTCACCGCGGGCAATAACATCGCCCTGTCGGCACGGCTCGACGAAGTCCTTCGCCAGATCAACGATACCCATGAAGGCCCCCAAGCCCAGTTCGTCCGGGCCCGGCCGGGGACGTAGGCCACTATCCGGAGCTTCGGGGACACGCGCCAGGGCTATTCCACGCTGGCGAGGACTGCGGACAACTTGTCCGCAATTTCATCGATATGGGCCCGTTCGATGATCAGTGGCGGCGAAAGGGCGATTATGTCGCCGGTGTAGCGAACCAGGAGACCACTATCGAAGCATCGGTGGAACACTTCACCGGCCCGGGCGCCCGGCGCACCGGGACGGGGCTCAAGTTCGATCGCGGCCACCATGCCGAGACTGCGGATGTCGATGACGTGGCGCGCCCCCTGCAGACCATGGATCGCGTCGCCAAAGGGCTGGCTCATCTGCCGGGCGCGCTCGAACAGCCCCTCCTCGGCGTAGATATCCAGGGCGGCCATGCCCGCCGCGGCCGCCAGAGGATGACCGCTGTAGGTGTAGCCGTGGAAAAGTTCGATCCCCGGCGGGCTGGACTGCACGACCGCATCATAGATCTCAGGCCGTGTGACCACCGCGCCCATGGGGACGGCGGCATTCGTCAACCCCTTGGCGCAGCAGATCATGTCCGGAAGCACGCCGAAATGGTCCGCGGCCGTCGCGGCACCCAGGCGGCCGAAGCCGGTGATCACTTCGTCAAAGATCAGCAGGATGCCATGCTTCGTGGAGATCTCGCGCAGACGCTCGAGGTAGCCCTTCGGTGGCACCAGCACTCCGGTGGATCCGGCAAGGGGCTCGACGACAACGGCGGCGATGGTGTCCGCGCCGTGCAGGGCAACCAGCCGCTCCAGGTCGTCGGCAAGCTCGGCGCCGCACTCGCGCTGACCGCGCACGAAGGTTCCGGAGGCGGGGTCATGGGTGTGACGGATGTGATCGACCCCGGGCAGCAGCGGCCCCCATTGGCGCCGGTTGGGTCCGATGCCGCCCACGGACACGCCGCCGAAGCCGACCCCGTGATAGCCCCGCTCCCTGCCGATAAGTCGCGTACGTGAGCCCTGGCCGATGGCCTTCTGGTAGGCGAGGGCGATCTTCAGCGCCGTATCCACCGCCTCCGATCCGGAGTTGCAGAAGAACACCTGGTCGAGCCCCTGCGGGAAGATCGAGGCGACACGACTGGCCATTTCGAACACCAGAGGGTGACCCAGCTGGAAGGTCGGCGCGAAATCAAGCTCAGCGGCCTGATGGGCGATGGCCTGCACGATGCGATCTCGAGTGTGCCCCGCATTGACGCACCACAGGCCTGCGGTGCCATCCAGGACCGGCCGGCCATCGGGCGTGAAGTAGTGCATGTCCTTGGCGCGGGCGAGCAGTCGCGGCTGCGCTTTGAAGCCGCGATTGTTGGTGAACGGCATCCAGAAAGCGTCAAGAGAGTTCGGACGTGAGCCGTGCATAGGAAATCTCCGTTTAACGGGTGTCTCCCCCGCGCGCCGGCCGGGATGCGCGGCTCGCCGGAGCGGTCGGCGCGAGGGCGGTCGCGGTCAGTATTTGACCGAGGCGGCCAGACCGATGGTCCGGGGACGCAGCGTCGTCGCCTCAAAGAGAGTCGTGGCCGAGTCCTGGTGGGTCAGGCCCAGCCGCGGGTGGGCGTTGAGCAGGTTGTTGGCGAACAGCGCCACGTCCCACTGCCCGACGGTCACGCCCGAGCGCAACGAGACCTGATGCGTCGCAGGATTGGGAACCAGGCCAGAATCATAGAACGCCGTGTTGGGATCCTCGTTGGGGATTGGCGCCGTTCGCTTGCTGCTGAACTCATAGTCCAGCCGCACGAAGGCGTCCTTCCCCAGGGCGGTGAAGTTGTACTGGCCCGCCAGGGTTACCGTCCACGGCGCGACATCCAGCGAGTCTCCCTTCACATCCAGGACGTCGCCGTTGGCGTCCAGGGCGGTCTTGGAGAACTTGGCGTCCGTGTATCCAACGCTCAACTCAATGTCCAAGGCCTTGGTAACCTGCCACTGCGACTGTAAGTCAAAGCCTTGGCTGACCGCCTCGCCTGCGTTCGTCGTGAACTGTATTCCGCAGGACGGAACATAAAACGCCTGCTGGATGTTGCTCCAGCGGATGTAGTAGGCGCTCGCCGACACCTGCAGTTTGCGATCGAAGAAGCGGTCCTTGGTGCCCGCCTCATAGCTCCACACGGAGTCCGAATTGTAGGACGTCGGGAAACCCGATCCGCAGTTGGGCGGCAACGGCGGCGTCGCACCGCCAATCCGGTATCCCTTCGAGGCCGTGGCGTAGACCAGGTCGTTCGGGGTCAACTGATAGGACAGGCTGAATTTCGGCGTGAACGGGTGTTCGCTTTTTCCACCGGCCGCCAATCCGCCGTTGTCGAAACTGGGCGGTCCGCCAAGCAAATCCTGGGGACCGTCGTTGGTGTTGGCGAAGGCGAATTTGGTCCAGGCGTATCGCAGTCCGACGTTGAATTTCAGCTGGCTGGTGATGGCGTAGGTCGCGTCGAGGAACAGGGCTTCCTGACTGTCCTTGGCGCGTGTGTTGTTGATATAGTCGTCGCCGTTGGGGAGCAGATTCTCACCCCAGGCGGTGAGCATGTCCTCACCCCAGAGCAACTGGGTCAACTGCGGCAGCATCGGGTCGCGAATCTCTTCCTTACTCTGCTGTCTGTTGAACGAATAGAAGAACCCTGCCGTCCACTGCAACCGGGCCTCCGGAGTGTTAGATTGGACGCGGATTTCCTGGGTGAAGTTCTGCTGTGCGTTGGTGATCAGGTTCTGAGCGTAGTAGTTGGCCATGCCCGGCACGTTCGGACCCGTGGGCGTCAGCAGCGGGTATTGGGCTCCACAATTGTTCTCACAGGCGTTGCCCTGCGGGTCGATCGCATAATCAAGACCGTACTGGTTGATCGCCGGATCGGACGAAAGGAAATGCTGAAAAAATGAGAGGTTATAAAGCGTTCCGCTATAGCCATTGACGTGTTCGAGACGATCATAGTAGGCTGTATTGGAAATTATCTTCACTGGCCCCAAATTGTATTCGATCTTCAGGGTGGGCAAGTAGAACCGATCCGGGTCGGCCATGCGATCGGGCGTACCGCTTCGATAGTTGCCTGGACTGGAGACGCCCACCCAGTAGTTGTCGTAGTTGTGCTGATCTCGCTTCTGGTAGTCGATCGCCGGGGTGATCAAGAGGTCCTTGTTGGGCGCCCAGGTCAGCGCGCCTCGGAGGGCATAGGTGTCGGTCCGGTTGGCGTTGCGGTCGGTCACCGCGAGGGTCTGATAGTCCACCCGGTTGATCCAGCCTCCATCCCGGCGTCCCCAGGCGCTGATGCGGAATCCAAGCCTGTCCTGGACTAGCGGGCCGCCCTCGGCGAGGCCGCCCTCGTAGCTGGCGCCGCCGTTCTCGGTGAAGGCCAGTTCGCTGTGGGCGAAGCCGGAGAAATGGGTCAGGCTGGGCTGGTTGGTGATGTAGCGGACGGTGCCGCCTTCCGAACCGGCCCCGAACAGGGTTCCCTGCGGCCCCCGCAGCACTTCCACCCGGCTCAAATCGAACACCGATGGCAGGGTGTTGTTGGCGTTGAGCCCCAGGTTTCTGACCTGCACCGGCGCGTCATCGATGTAGACGCCCGTCGTGCCTGAACCGGCAGTCGAACTGATGCCGCGAATGGAGATATCGTGGCTTTCTTCGGCGAACGTGACTCCGGGGGTGAACTTCGCCACATCGGCGAAGGACTTGATACCCTGGATTTCCATCTTGGCGGCCGTGAAGGCGCTGACGCTCTCAGGAACCTTGCTGAGCGTTTCTTCCTTGCGCGTAGCTGTGACGACGATCTCGCCAACATCGGTGGGCGCCGAGGCCGAGGTCGTTCCTGCGGCCGCGGCGGCCGCGGCGCTGGTGACCAAAAGCAAGGGACCCATCGCCACCGTCGTAAGAGCCGCCCGCCACCAGACTCCGCGCTTCATCATGTTCAGACACCCTGTTTGAAACCCGTCTCGCGACCGGACCGTCCTCCTGCGCCGCCGACGCGTCAAGAGACTGTGATCACATCAAGTGTCGCAGCCTCGCCCCCCCGTCTGGCGCCTATCCGGCCGTCAGAGTATGCTCCGCTCTTGAGCTCATTTGAATAGAGGCGTTCTGGCGGGCCGCTGACGACCTGCCTCTGCATGATCAGCACGCGACATAGAGCATGGGTCGGACAGGCCCGACGCAGGACGAAGCCGGATCACAGCGGCGCGTGGCGGGCCCGCACGGCGGAGCCCTAGGGCAGGGCGCCTTGACGATCACCGCCCGCCTCCCCTCCCCCACACCCCACGAAGCCCGACATGTCCAAGAAAACCAAAACGCAACCTACGGAACCCACGCGGATAACCAATGTCGCAGAGGCCCGCAGATGGGCGGCGGCGCGCGGCGTGACGGAGATCGAATGTCTCGTGCCCGACCTGGCCGGGGTGGCCCGCGGCAAGATCATGCCCTCGGCGAAATTCTTCGACGACACGGCCATGGCCCTACCTTCGTCGATCTTCATGCAAACGATCTCGGGGGAATATCCCGACGAGACCGCGGAGTTCCGCTACGATCCCTCCGACGGCGATATCGAGCTGCTGCCGGATTTCGCCACCCTGTGTCTGGTGCCCTGGGCCCGCGACCCGACCGCCCAGGTGATCCATGACGCGGTCTACCATGACGGCCGGGCCGTCGAGATTGCACCCCGCCAGGTGCTCAAGCGGGTGATCGCCCTCTATCATGAACAGGGATGGGTCCCGGTGGTCGCCCCGGAGATCGAATTCTATCTCGTCAAGCGCAACACCGATCCGGACTATCCGCTGGAACCACCCATCGGCCGATCCGGGCGCGCCGAAGCGGGCCGACGCTCCTATTCGATCTCCGCGGTCAATGAGTTCGACGCCGTATTCGAGGACATCTACGCTTTCGCCGAGGCCCAACAGCTCGAGGTCGACACGCTCATCCACGAGGAGGGCGCAGCGCAGATGGAGATCAACCTGCGTCACGGCGACCCCCTGACCCTCTCGGACCAGGTGTTCCTGCTGAAGCGGACGATCCGCGAGGCCGCCCTGGCCCACGACATCTACGCCACCTTCATGGCCAAACCGATCGCCCACGAACCCGGTTCGGCCATGCACATTCACCAGTCGATCCTGTCGGCGGCCACGGGCGAGAACATCTTCACCGACGCGGACGGGCGGCCCACCCCGGAATTCTTCCACTATCTGGCCGGCCAGCAGCGCTATGTGCCAGCCGTCACCTGCATGCTGGCGCCCTATGTGAACTCCTACCGCCGGCTGGTGAAAGGCCTCTCCGCGCCGGTGAATGTGCAATGGGGATATGACAACCGCACCACCGGACTGCGCATCCCGCCCTCGTCGGCCGCCAACCGCCGGGTGGAGAACCGGGTGCCGTCCTCAGACGCCAACCCCTATCTCGCGATGGCCGCGTCCCTCGCCTGCGGCTACCTGGGATTGACCCGCCACCTCACGCCAAGCGAGCCGGTCAGCGGCTCGGCCAGGTCGGAGGAGTTCGACCTGCCCGTAGGTCTCCTCGAAGCCGTCGGCCTGTTCGAGGAAACCGAGGAGCTCGCCGAGGTGTTCGGACGCAGCTTCCTCACCACCTTCGCCGCAGTGAAACGGGCAGAGTTCGCCACCTTCATGCGGGTCATCAGCCCGTGGGAGCGCGAGTTTCTGCTGCTGAACGTCTGAGGCCGCCTACAGGGCCAGGATCTCGCCGACCGCCCGATGGGCCTGATCGATCGCGCAGTCCGTATAGGCCGCGGCGCCGGCGTCGGAGTTTGCGATCGTTATGCGACCAAAGCGGGCGCGTCCGATGACGTTGGGCTGCTGTTCGAGGGGCAGCGGCTCGTCCCACAGGGGATTCCATTCCGGCGCATATCCGTGCGGCCAGCGATTGACCGTGATGGCGGTGATGTCGCGGGCCGGATCGAAGCCGCCCGCCGCCAGAGTGCGGCCCAGCTGGGCGCGGACTTCCCGCTCGAAAGTCTCGAAGCTGGTTGACATCAGCTCCGCGCGACCCGCCCGGTTCTGATCAAACTCGGACAGACCCGGCTTGCACGGCGTACGGGTCATGTGAATCAGGATCGGTCGCTCCGGTGAGCGCTCGGCTGTGTAGCCGCCGATATCCACCGGCCAGTTCAGACCGAACGAGGAGTGATAGCCGCCGGGAGACATGACGCTGGAGACCCCCAGGCGGTGGAATGCCATCCAGTTGCGGATGGCCACGCTAGTATAGACCAGAGGCGTCTTGACCACCTTGTGCAAGGCCGCCCTCTGTTTGGCGGGAAGCTCGGGGCAGAGGTAGGGAATCATCATGTTCCACGAGGCCAGCACACAGGCCCTGGCGGTGACGCGGTAGACCCCGTCGCCGCGGGCGTAGGCCAGTTCAACGCCGCGCGACGCACCCGGTTCGCCGAGGTTGCGCGCCCGCACGCAGAGGCTCGAGAGCCTGATCCTGACGTCCTGCCCCGAGCGGTCCAGACGCGAATAATCGGCCTGCGCGGTGACAACATCCCGGCAGTCGCTCCCCGGTATGGCCGAGGGAATAAGGCTGCGGACGAGAAGCCGGGCGATGGAGGCGTTGCCATCCGGGAAGTGGAACACATAGGAGCCGCCCTCGACATAGCCGGCCGGCGTGAAGCTCATCCTCGGGGCGGCGTGGGGATCGAGCCCCATGCCCTGGAACCCGGGCATCCCGAATCCCCAGCAGTCCAGGGCCGAGACCGCGTCGATGCCGACGCCCCACTCGCCCTGGGTGTGACTCTGATAGAAATCGGCCACGATCGGGGCGACCCGGGCCACCGTCAGCAAAAACGCACGGTAACTGATGCGCGAGAGGCGGTCCTTTTTTTCGGCGGAGGTCACGCCAGGCATGTAGTCGACCTTACCGGTCTCGATCCGCAGAATATCGGCCTGCGCCCCGGACGGCAGGGGCGACCGGGCCAGGAAGGTCGGCCAATCGACGCCGCTGCGTGCGAAGCGGGAGGGCGCGCCAGCGACCAGGGCGTCGGCCCCGAAGGTCTCCCGGTCGAAAAAGACCCCGGCGCGCAGGCCGAGACTTCGATAGAGGTCGTCGCGGTCGCACGCCTTGCTCAGCGCGACCGGCTCAATGCCCAGCGAACGCAGCAGGCCGTCCGCCACGCTGCTGTAGGGACGCGGACTGTCGATTTCGAGCGTCCCGCCATTGAGGAGATGCAGCTTGCCGTCCAGGCGGAACTCGTTTCGCTTGGCATGGCCTCCGAAGTCGTCGTGGTTATCGAGAATCAGGATGCGCGCGCCGGGCCTGGCGTCGCGATAGAAACGGGCCGCGGCCAGACCGCTGATCCCGCCGCCGACGACCACCAGATCATAGGTCTCTCCGGTCTCGCGCATGCCGGCGGCCGGGGACCAGAAGTCGCCGTCCCTTAGATGGTGGGCGTTTTCGAACGAACCCGGATGACTGCCGCGAAGGCCGTTCAGACGCGGCGGATCATAGCCCGGCTCGTTCTGCGGCCAGGCTGCGGAGCCCTGCGCGGCATCGGCCGAACACGCGACGCCGGCGCCCAAAGCGCCGATGGTCATCGCCACGCCGTTGAGGAAGTCCCGCCGATCGATCGGGCGGTTCATGCCCAACCCATCATCCTCACGCCGTCCGTCGCCCATTTCGATGCCCCTACAGCCGGTCGCGCAGGGCGTACCACAACATGCCCAGCACATGCAGCGGGCCGCGGAGCGCCACACCGCCCGGAAACGGCGGGGGCTCTAGCGAGGCGAAGAGGTCGAACCGCCGGGTCTGTCCCTGCAGCGCCTCGACCAACAGCTTGCCCGCCAGGGTGGACAGGATTACGCCAAGGCCAGAATAGCCGTGGGCGAACAGCACCTCGCCCTGCCGGCCGACGTGCGGCAACCGTGTCCGGGTCACCGAAACCAGACCACCCCAGGCATGGGCAATCGGCACGCCGCGCAACTGCGGAAACACCGCCTCCATATGTCCGCGGACAAACGCGGCCATGTCGCGCGGCGGATCGGGCGTATAGCGCTCGCCGCCGCCAAAGATGAGTCGGCCGTCTGCGCTCAGGCGGTAGTAGTTGACCACAAAACGGCTGTCGGAGACGGCGACATCGTGCGGAATTAGTCCAACCGGGTCTTTCAGGGGCCGCGTGGCCGCCACGTAATTGGCCACCGGCATGATGCGGCTGTTCACCCTGGGCGCCAGGCCTTCGAGGAGGGCGTCGCCGGCGAGGACCGCGTGGCGGGCGCGCACGCTCCCACTCGCGCACTGAACCCGCACACCGCCAGCTGCGCTCAGTCCGGAGACGGGCGAGTGCTCAAAGATCGTCACCCCCGCGGCGAGCGCCGCGCGGGCGAGTCCGAGCGTATAGTTCAAAGGATGCATGTGGCCGCCCCGGTGATCGAGAAGGCCGCCGCTGTAGGCCGTCGCTACCTGCGCTCGCGCGTCAGCCGCCGACAGGAGGTCCACGTGCGGATAGTTCATCGCCGTGGCCAGACATTCCGCCTCGGCCGCCATCCAACGCAGATCCTTGTCCCTGGCGGCGCCCAGAAGGTGGCCCGTGGTCTTCAGGTCGCAGGCAATACCGTATTCGTCGATAAGGCCCGTCACTAGGTCTCTCGCCTCGAACGCCAGGTCGAGCAGGGCGCGGGCGCGTTCAACGCCGAACGCCCGCACCAGTTCGACGGCGCCCTTGCGCAGCCCCGGAATCATCTGGCCCCCGTTGCGCCCCGATGCGCCCCAGCCGACGCGTCCGCCTTCGAGAATGATCACCGAGAGGCCGGCGCGGGCCGCATGAAGAGCGGCCGACAATCCCGTACATCCGGCCCCGACAACCACCAGATCCGCCCGGTGATCGCCGGCCAGAGTGGGACGGTCCTGCCACGCGTTCGCGGTCGCCGCGTAATAGGACGACGTCATGGCCAGGGTGTCGTTGAAGCCCACAGTCAGACCTTCAGCAACAAATGATCGCGCTCCCAAGAGCTGATCACGCCACGATAGGCCTCAAGCTCCGCCTCCTTGATGGCCGCGAACGAGCGGAAGAAGGTCTCGCCCAGCAGGGCGCGGACAGGGGCGCAGGCGCTGAACCGCTCCATGGCCTCCTCCAGAGTCTTGGGCAGGGTACGGGCATGATGATAGGCGTTGCCGCCCTCAGGGGCCGTGGGTTCGATGGCCTCCTCGACCCCCAGGTAGCCGCAGATAAGCGCCGCAGCCATGGCCAGATAGGGATTGGCGTCGGCCCCGGGCAGGCGGTTCTCGATTCGGCGGTTTTCCCGATCCGACAGTGGCACGCGCAGACCGCACGACCGGTTGTCGCGCCCCCACTGAACATTGATCGGCGCGCTGTGGCTGGGCCGCATGCGGCGGAAGGAATTGACGTTCGGAGCGAACAGCGGCGCCACCCGCGGCAGATAGGTCTGCAAGCCACCGATGAACCGCCGGAACACCAGGCTGTCCTCGCCTGACGGGTCGGCGAACAGGTTGACACCGGTGGCGTCGTCCACGACCGAGATGTGCAGGTGCATGGCGCTGCCGGGCTGGTGCTCCATAGGCTTCGCCATAAAGGTGCCGTAGACGCCGTGGTTTAGCGCGACTTGGCGGACTATGCGTTTGAACACCAACACCTGATCAGACAGCGTCACGGCATCCCCGTGGATGAAATTCACCTCAAGCTGCGCCGCCCCCGACTCATGGATCATGGTGTCGACATCCAGGGCGGCGATTTCCGAGTATTCGTAGATGGCGTCGATCAGGTCCTCGTATTCGGTAATCGCCTCCAGGCCATAGGGCTGCGGCGAGGTCTCGGCCCGGCCGGATCGACCGGTTGGTGAGGTCAGCGGCAGATCCGGATCGGGATTGAGCGCCGTGAGATAGAACTCAAGCTCCGGGGCGACCACCGGACGCCAGCCCTTGGCTCGGTACAGATCGAGCACCGAGCCCAGCACATGGCGCGGCGACGAGGCCCATGGTCGGCCGTCCGGATGGTGCGCGTCGGCGAAGACGAAGGCCGTCGGGGTCTTCATCCCCGGGGCGACCCGCGCCGTGGAAACGTCCGGACGAAGCACCATGTCAGGGTCGGAGAAGGCTTCATCATCGCCTTCCACGTCGGCGTATTCGCCCGTGACCGTCACCGCGAAGACGCTGCTGGGCAAGCGCAGGGTTCCGTCGCGCTGGGACTGCAGCAGCTTGGCCGCCGGCAGCACCTTGCCCCGCAGCACTCCGTTCAGATCCGGAATGAGGCATTCCACCTCGGCGATGCCGTTTTCCTTGACCCAACGCGTCAGTTCGTCCATCGCCGCTCCTGCGATCACAGATTGGAACCGTTCTTCCCGCGGATCGCCCCCCGGCGTCAATGCCCGGCGACGCGCGCGGCTTTACCAATCGGCGACTTGTGGGAATAAAGGCCCGTCGTCACGGCCCCTGCCCGACGCGGAACACGAGATCGAATGACCATGCCCCTTGGCGCGAGAGAAACAGGCTCTGCCGAGCCCTCATCCGCCGGCGAGGGGCCCCTGCTTCACACCAGTGTCTATGAGGAACTCCGCCGGCGGCTGATCACCGGCAAGGTCGCGCCGGGGGTGGGCCTGTCCACCCGGGGACTGGCCCTCGAACTTGGCGTCAGTCAGATGCCAGTGCGCGACGCCCTCAGCCGACTGGCCGCCGAAGGTGCGGTGCTGATCCGCTCGAAGCGCAAGATCGAGGTCCCCCCGATGACCGCGGAGCGTTTCACCGACCTGCTGGAATGCCGGCTGCTTCTGGAGCCCGAGGCGGCGATCGCCGCCCTGCCCCATGTGGACGCCGCCGCCATTGAACGCCTGCGCCGGATCGACGCCGACCTCGATCTGGCGATCGAGAACGACGACGTGATCGGCTACATGGAGCTGAATTTCGCGTTCCACTTTGGACTCTATCGGGCCAACGGACGGGCGACACTGAACCGGCTGATCGAGGCGCTCTGGCTGCAGTTCGGCCCTTTCATGTCCACCGTGTATGGCTTTTATGGCGCCGCCCACCTGGTCGACCAGCACCGCCTGGCCCTGGATGCGCTGGAGGCCGGAGATCCGGTCGCCCTGCGCCGCGCGATAGCCTCGGATATCGCTGACGGCATGGGCCTGATCGGGCGCAGTCGCCTTGGGGGCGGCGCCCCGGCGGTCTAGACCCGCGGCAGACTGAGGCGGCCGAACAGGGCATGGCCAGAAGTGGAGACCAGACCGGACGAAGCCGCCCCGCCATTGTCCGCCACGGCGGCCATGTACTGGCTGAACACACTTAGCCTTGACAGACCACCTGGCGGCGACGCCGGCGGATCGCCGATGATCACCTGCCCGTAGAATCCCGAGCCCGCCGACGCCGAGGTGACCGTCAGCACCGCGCGAAGGGTAAGGGTGTTGGCGCCCAGGGGCTGGCCCACGCCCAGTGAGCCGAGGTCGACGGCGTTGTTGCTGAACCAGGCCTGCGCCGCCCCGCCGCTGGCGAAGCTCTTGCTGAGCACGTCGGTTCCATCGGCGTAGAGATCGAAGGTCACACCGGTGACGCCGGCCCCCGTCGCCGAACCGCCGTAGAAGCCGATGGCGAGATCCTTACGCGAGGCGAGTTTCGTCAGGTCGATGGTCTCGTCGATCTCGGCGGTGACGGTCTCGGAGGCGGCGACCCCGCCGACGGCGTAGCCGCCTCCGAGTTCACCGATGACGAAGAACACCGGTGAAAGGCCAAAGGCGCTCTTGATGGCGGCGTTGGCGGCCAGCACCGCTGCGGTATTGGTGGAGGTGGGCGCGGCCGTCGCCAGGGCGACCGCCTGGTCGCCGACGGCGAAGACCGGGGCCGTTTTGCCGATGAGAGCCTGCGCCTGGGCGAGACTGGCTCCATCCACCACGCCGCCGGCGCTGGCGGTGATGCTCTGGACGAGCTTGCCCGTCGGCAAGGCCGTCGAAGCCCGGACCGTCAACGTCCCTGAGGCCCCCATAGCTTGAGCCGACGCGCTCGCGGCCCCCGCCATCCCAGCGGCTCCCGGCGAATCCGCAGCGCCGCCGGTGCCTCCCTGACTGGTCACGCTGGCCGTAACGGCTCCGGTTCCTGTGGCCGTGAGGACCCCGGTCGCCGCCCCACCGGCGCCGCCTGCCGAACCCCCATGACCCGCCCCGCCGTCGCCGCCGGTCGCAGTCAGGGTGAGCCCGACCGTCGCACTGTGGGTCATGTTCAACGTGTCGTTGAAAACCAGGGTATCGCTCGCCGCCCCGCCGGAGCCCGCCTTGCCACCGGTGCTGGCCCCGCCCGCTCCCCCGCTGACGGTCTGGCTCAGGACAAGGCTCCCACCATTGGTGGCCCCGGTCACGGCGTTGAGGGCGGTGGCCCCTCCGCCGGCCCCGCCGCCCGCCGAAGAGGTTCCGACGCCCCCCGCGCCGCCAGTCAGCGCCGCGCTGGCCATGGCCGAAGGACCGCTGGCCGTCACCGCCGCAGCGGTAACCCCCGACGCCGCGCCGCCCTTGCCGGCGATCAGGCCGGCGCCGGCCGCTCCCGCTCCC
>CAIXWN010000103.1 GCA_903923135.1 uncultured Caulobacteraceae bacterium
GCCGGGATAGTGCCGCAATCGGCGGCGAGGGAACACCCCCCGCGAGGCGGTCAGTCCACCGCCAGGGCGCAGCTCTCGCCGATCGTCGGGCGCGAGACGCGGATGCGGCTGAGACCGGGGAAGGCCGGCTTCAACCGTTCGGCGAACAGCAGGCAGATCGCCTCCAGGGTGGGGCTCTGCAGGCCGGCATGGTCGTTGAGCAGGGTGTGGTCCAGCTCCGCCGCCACGGCCTTGAGCGCGGCGTCCAGGCTGGCCAGGTCGGCCACCCAGCCCACGGGCGGGGCGGCGGGGCCGCGCACGCTGGCCTCGACCCGGAAGGAATGGCCGTGCAGGCGTGTGTAGGGACTGCCCTCGGGGCCGTCGGGCAGGCGGTGGGCGGCGTCGAAGGTGGCCGCCTTGGTGATTTCGAAAAGGGCTTCGGACATGGCGGCGGCATGGACCACGCTTTGGGCGCCGATTCAATCCGCCGGCGTCATTCAGGGCAGGCCCAGGACCTTGTGAGTCTGCACGCTGAGCCGCCACCGCGGGTTGGCCAGGCAGTAGGCGACGGCCGCGTCGGTGGCCGCTCCCAGGTCGGGTCCATCCATCGGCTGCAAATAGAAACGCTCGAAATCCAGGTCGAGGAAGCTGGCCGGATCGACGCCCGGCTGGGGAAACACCAGCTTTAGCTCCTGGCCGCGGGTCTGCACCACCGGGGCCTGGGCCTTGGGGCTGACGCAGATCCAGTCGACGCCGCCCGGGACCGGCAGGGTGCCGTTGGTTTCCAGGGCGATCTCGAACCCCGCCTCGCGCAGGGCGGCGATCAGCGGCGCGTCGAGCTGCAGCAGGGGCTCGCCGCCGGTGCAGACCACCAGGCGATGCTCAGGCCCGTCGCCCCAGCAGGCCGTCACCGCCGCGGCCAGATCCGCCGGCGAGGCGAATTTGCCGCCGCCGGGGCCGTCCACGCCGACAAAGTCGGTGTCGCAGAAGTTGCACACCGCCGCGGCGCGGTCGGACTCGCGGCCTGACCACAGGTTGCAGCCGGCGAAACGGCAGAACACCGCCGCCCGTCCCGCCTGGCCGCCTTCGCCCTGCAGGGTCAGGAAGATTTCCTTAACGGAATAGGTCATTCGATAACGGCCGGTCGGCCCTCCGCCACCCATGTCGCCCAACCCCGGGCGCGAAGCTCGCACGCCGGGCACTCGCCGCATCCCACGCCCCAATCGTGTCTCGGCTCGCGGCCGCCCCGGTAGCATGTATGGCTGTGATCGACGGTGATCTTGATCAAAACTTCGCCGCCCAGACCCTGCGCTATGGCCCAGGTCTCGGCCTTGCTGCGCCGCATAAGCGGGGTGACGATGGCGACGTCGCGATCCAGGCCCAGCCGCAGGGCGTCCTGAAGGGCGTCGAGGGTGGCGCGACGGCAGTCGGGGTAGCCGGAATAGTCGGTCTCGCACATGCCGCCGACCAGATCGGCCAGGCCCCGACGATCGGCCAGGGCGGCGGCGTAGGTGAGGAAGACCAGGTTGCGGCCGGGGACGAAGGTGGAGGGCAGGCCCCGCGCGGTCATCTCTATGGCGGCGTCGGTGGTCAGGGCGGTCTCGCCGATGGCCCCGAAGGCGCGGATATCCAGCAGATGGTCATCGCCCAGCCGCATCGCCCAGACGGGGAAGGCGGCGGCCATGGCCTCGCGCACCGCCAGCCGCGCGGTGAGCTCCGCCGCGTGGCGCTGGCCGTAGTCGAAGCCCACGGTTTCCACCCGATCATAGCGCTCCAGCGCCCAGGCCAGGCAGACGGTGGAATCCTGGCCGCCGGAGAACAACACCAGGGCGCCTTTGGACGAAGGGGTCATGGCGCGGCTCTACAGCAATTCAGGCCGCGACGGCAGGCCCGCTGCCGTCAGGGCTTGCGCCGGGCGGGGGCGGTGCGCTCGAAGGCGTAGCCCAGGTTGAGCAGCGTCGCCTCCGACCAGGCCGGACCGACGAAGGACAGGCCCACCGGCAGCCCGCTGACCTCGCCCATGGGCACGGTAAGGTGGGGATAGCCGGCGACGGCCGCCATGCCGTCGGTGTTGCCGCCGACGAAGTGATCGCCGAGCACCGGATCGATCAGGCCCGCCGGGCCCAGGGTCGGGGCGACGAGGGCCACCACGCCGCCCTGGGCCAGCAGGCGGTCGATACCCTCGGGGCCGGCGAGGCGTTTGCTGGTCGCCAGGGCGGCCAGATAGTCGGGATCGGAAAGACCGCCGGTCTTCTCGGCCTGTTCGAACAGCTCCTGGCCGAACAGGGGCGTCTCCTCGGAGGCGTGCGCTCTGTTGAAGGCGATGAGGTCGGCCAGGGTGCGGGTCTTCACGTGATCGGGCGAGGTGGACGCGAGATAGGCCTCGAGATCGGCCTTGAACTCGGTGAGCAGGACCTTCTGTTCGGCCGCGCCCATGGCCTTGCGGTCGGGTGACTCGGTGAGCTCGACCAGCACGGCGCCGGCGGCGCGCAGCCGGGCGAGGGCGGCCTCGAACACCAGATCCGTGGCGGGATGGAAACCGGCGCAGAAGCGCATCACCCCGATGCGGGCCCCGCGCAGGGCGCCGGGATCGAGGCGGGCGCTGTAGTCGGTCTTGCGCGCGTCCGCCTCGCGGGTGGCCGGGTCGGCCGGGTCGCTGCCGGCCATGGCGGTGAGCAGGATGGCGGCGTCGCGGACGGTCAGGGCGATGGGTCCGGCGGTGTCCTGGCTGTGGCTGATCGGCACGATGTGGGTGCGCGAGACCAGCCCGACCGTGGGTTTGAGGCCCACCACCCCGTTGACCGAGGACGGGCAGACGATGGAGCCGTCGGTCTCGGTGCCGATCGCCCCGGCGGCGAAGCCCGCCGCCACGGCCACGGCGCTGCCAGAGCTGGAGCCGCAGGGGTTGCGCAGCGGATCGTGGGCATTGCGCGTCTGGCCGCCCACGCCGCTCCAGCCGCTGATCGAGTGGGTCGAGCGGAAATTGGCCCATTCGGAGAGGTTGGTCTTGCCCAGGATGACCGCGCCGGCGGCGCGCAGACGGGCCACCACCGGGGCGTCGCGCCCGGGGATGTTGTCCTTCAGGGCCAGGGAGCCGGCGGTGGTGGCCAGGCCGTCGTCGGAATCGATGTTGTCCTTCAGCAGGATGGGGATGCCGTCGAGGATGTCGCCCGGCTCGCCCGGCCGGCGGGCGGCGTCGCGGGCGCGGGCCTGGTCGCCGGCGCGGGGGTTGAGGGCGAGGATGGCGTTGAGCGAGGGTCCGGTCCGGTCGCTGCGGGCGATGGCGGCCTCGAAGGTGGCCACTAGCTGCGACGAGGTGGTCCGGCCGGCCCACAGCAGGCCCCTGAGGGTCTCGATCGTCAGATCCTGGGATCGTGCGCCTTGCGCCATGGGCGAGCCTTCGTTCACGTCCGCCGCCCGCGCCGCGACCGACCAGAGGAGTCCTGCCGCGACGCCGAGCACCATCAGCCGCGCGGAAGGTCTTGTCATACGTCGCTCCTGAAGACGATAGCCCAGAAGCCCCCCGGGCGACGCCTGGACGGGCCCGGCACGGCCGGTTCCCCGGCCGGATTCCCGCACCGGGCGATCGCGGGGCGGATCATCCTGTTCCCGCGCCGACTTGGCAAGGGCGGACGGCCTCGCTATGTCCCGCGCCGACCCCTTACAACCCAGCCCGCCGCGGAGCCCTCATGGCCGCCCAATACATTTTCCAGATGCAGGGTCTCTCCAAGACCTTTCCCGGCGGCAAGAAGCTGTTCGAGAACGTCTGGCTGAGCTTCTATCCCGACGCCAAGATCGGCGTGGTGGGCGTCAACGGCTCGGGCAAGTCGACCCTGCTGAAGATCATGGCCGGCATCGACAAGGAGTTCAACGGCGAGGCCAAGGCCCTGGACGGCACCAAGATGGGCTATCTGGAGCAGGAGCCCCACCTGGATCCCGCCCTGGACGTGTGGGGCAACGTCATCGCCTGGTGCGAGGAAAAGAAGACCTTTGACGCCTACAACGCCGTCGCCGCCAAGCTGGGCGAGGACTATTCGGACGAGCTGATGGAGGAGATGACCGTTCTTCAGGAAAAGCTCGACGCGGGCGACCTGTGGGACATCGATTCCAAGATCGAGATGGCCATGGGCGCCCTGCGCTGCCCGCCGGACGACTCGCCCGTCGACAACCTCTCCGGCGGCGAGCGTCGCCGGGTGGCCCTGGCGCGGCTGCTGCTGAGCAAGCCCGACATGCTGCTGCTGGACGAACCGACCAACCACCTGGACGCCGAGTCGGTGGCCTGGCTGCAGCACCACCTGGAGAACTTCCCGGGCTGCGTCATCCTGGTCACCCACGACCGCTACTTCCTCGACCAGGTCACCAAGTGGACGCTGGAGCTCGATCGCGGCAAGGGGGTGCCCTATGAGGGCAACTATTCCAGCTGGCTGGAGCAGAAGGAAAAGCGCGTCCGCCAGGAGCAGTCCGAGAGCGAGGCCCGCCAGCGGGCCATGGCCCGGGAACTGGAGTGGGTGCGCGCCTCGGCCAAGGCCCGCCAGGCCAAGTCCAAGGCCCGCCTGGCCGCCTATGACGAGATGGTCAACCAGCAGGAGCGCGAGAAGCAGTCGTTCGCCACCATCCAGATCCTGCCCGGGCCGCGCCTGGGCAATGTGGTGATCGAGGTCAACGGCCTGGAGAAGGAATATGGCGACAAGGTCCTGTTCAAGGACCTGACCTTCCGCCTGCCGCCCAACGGCATCGTCGGGGTGATCGGCCCCAACGGCGCGGGCAAGTCGACCCTGTTCAAGCTGATCACCGGCCAGGAAAAGCCCGACCAGGGGACGATCCGCCTGGGCGAGACGGTGAAGCTGGCCTACGTCGACCAGAGCCGCGACGACCTCAACCCCGAGGACACGGTGTGGAAGGCCATCAGCGGCGGGCTGGACATCATCAAGGTGGGCAACCGCGAGATCGTCAGCCGCAGCTATGTGGGCTCGTTCAACTTCAAGGGCGGCGACCAGCAGAAGAAGGTCGGCCTGCTGTCGGGCGGCGAGCGCAACCGCGTGCACCTGGCCAAGACCCTGACCACCGGCGGCAATGTCATCCTGCTGGACGAACCGACCAACGACCTCGACATCGAGACCCTGCAGAACCTGGAGGACGCCCTGGAGCAGTTCGCCGGCTGCGCCGTGGTGATCAGCCACGACCGCTGGTTCCTCGACCGGCTGTGCACCCACATCCTGGCCTTCGAGGGCGACAGCCACGTGGAATGGTTCGAGGGCAACTTCGA